>CALJVC010000126.1 GCA_937974845.1 uncultured Pseudogracilibacillus sp.
ATGGCTTCACGTATATTTTTCATCACACAATACCTCCTTTAACTTTTATTCCACTTTTAAAAATTCAATCCGTTTTTCCTGTTTACCTTGAATAATCCCTTGTACATAGATACCAGGTGTATGAATCTCATCGGGATCCAATTCCCCCACTTCTACGATCTCTTCTACCTCAGCAATCGTTATTTTCCCAGCAGTCGCCATAATCGGGTTGAAATTTCTCGCTGTTTTTCGGAAAACTAAATTGCCATAGGTATCCGCCTTCCAGGCTCTCACTAAACTATAATCCGCCGTCAATGCTTCCTCTAATAAATATTTCTTTCCATTAAACTCTCTAATTTCCCGTCCTTCTGCTATCTTCGTGCCTACTCCAGACGGCGTATAGAAGGCAGGAATCCCAGCGCCACCCGCCCGTATCTTTTCTGCTAAGGAACCTTGTGGAATAAGTTCCACCTCAAGTTCTCCATTTAAATATTGTCTTTCGAATTCCTTATTTTCACCTACGTATGAGGAGACCATTTTTTTAATTTGTCTTTCGCGTAATAGAAGGCCAAGGCCCCAATCATCAACACCACAGTTATTTGAAATTATAGTTAAATCTTTCACACCTTTATCCCTTAAGGCAATAATTAAATTTTCTGGAATGCCTACTAAACCAAAGCCTCCCACCATCAATGTCATACCGTCTTCAATTCCAGATACCGCTTCTTCAAAGCTTTCATATATAACTTTCATTGCCAGCCTCCTTATAAATAATAATACTTTCTTTCGATATTGCACCCTGCAGCTCCCTATGATATATCCTATAAGCTACCGATTAAAAGGAACCTTCATCATAAATCCTATTATAAGAAAACGAAAACACCTCCAATTATATTATTTTAATTTAAGCGCTTACATTTTTGGCTTTTTTATTAAGAGATTATTCCTGTTTCTTACTTATTATTTTATATTTATCTTATTTATAAGTGAAATGAATATATAGAATAATCATTATTCTTAGAAAGAATACGTATTAATTATAATTTTATTTAAAGGTAAACCCCATAAAAAAAACGGTGCGAAAATTCGCACCGAAGGCTTTGTTGCTACGTTTGTCAGGTAACCTTGCTCCTCCACCCTAGACAAAAGAAAGCAACAAAGATTACTAGGGGACATTTTTACAATGACTCTCGGGTTAATATATAGTTTTCTACAAATTGGCGACGCAATTCATGCTTGAGGATTTTACCGTTAGCATTCTTCGGTAATTCCTCTGCAAACTCTACAATTGTAGGTGCTTTATAGGTCGCCAATCGAGAACGCGAAAATTGAATAATATCTTCTCCAGTTAAAAAGTCATGATCTTCACGCTTAACAACGATGGCCATCGGCGTTTCGCCCCACTTTTCATGCGGAGCAGCGATAATTGCTGCTTCCTTAATTCCTTCATGTTCATAAAGAACACTCTCTACTTCTAAGGACGAAATATTTTCTCCACCACTGATAATAATATCGCTTTTCCGGTCGACAATTAGGATCGACTCATCTGGATAACGAACGGCTAAATCTCCCGTATGGAGCCAACCGTTTTTAATGGTTTTCGCAGTTTCTTCCGGGTCGTTCCAGTAACCCTTCATCATATTATTGCCTCGGTAAATAATTTCTCCTACTTCTTCACCATTTGGCTCAACTTCTTCGCCATTTTCCCTGACTACCTTTATCTCACCGCCGATCATATCGTAGCCAGTTCGGGCCTTTAATTCGAAAATTCTTTCCTCACCACTATCAGCCTGGGTAGCACGAATCTTCGAAGTCGTAATTAAAGGCGACGTTTCTGTCATGCCGTACACTTGGATAAAGGTCCATCCGAGTTCATGTTCAGCCCGACGAATAAAGGCTAGAGGTGGCGCTGCTCCGGCCACAACGATTCGAATATCCTGCTTCTGCTTTGGCACCGGATGTTTCGACGCATACTCTAAAAGCATGTTAAGAACCGTCGGTGCCATATGCATAATCGTTACTCCGTAGCGGTCAATCTTTTCAAAAATTACAGCCGGATCGACCTTATCTAAACCTACTTGGGTAGCACCATTGGCTGTATAGTAAAAAGGTGAGCCCCAGCCATTCACATGGAACATAGGTAAAATGTGAAGTAAAACGTCCCGATCACTTACCTCCAAGTGATGCATAGCCTGGAGGGCTTGTAGATAGTTGTTTCGATGGGTTAGCATAACACCCTTCGGGTCACCGGTCGTACCGCTCGTGTAAAGGAGACTAGCAATATCGTCTTCTTTGACATGGGAATAATCGAAAGGTGCCTTATTACTTGCTTGTAAAAACTCTTCATACTGAATGATACCGCTTACACCTTCGGGAATCCTGTTGGAAATAATCGCTTCTAAATGGGGCAACTGGTCACGAATCTCTAAAATAGTATCGAGGAACTGTCCATCGACATAGATTACCTTGGCACCACTATGGTTCAAGATATAAACAAAATCTTCCCCGACAAGCCGACTATTTAGAGGTACGTGGATTGCTCCGAGTTGACCAACACCATAGAAGCCTTCATACATCTCTAATGTATTGGTGGCTAAATAGGCAACCCGATCTCCTGGTTTTACGCCGAGCCGGGCAAGGCCGTGGGACAACCTTTGCATCCGTTCATATAATTCGGCATAGGTAAACTCTCTCTCTCCATCGGCAAAGCCTAGTTTGTCTGGATATAACTTTGCCGCTCTTTTTAAGTAATGTGGCGTCACTAGTTGATAGGTCATGATGAACCTCCCCCTCATCCTGTTAACTAATCTTCTTTTGTTTCTTTTATTTTAGAAATTTCACTCAAATGATTGCGCTTTCATATAGCGCTTACATTTTATTCTATCGAAATTGGAAGAAGTTTCTATGTGTAGGTATACAAAGTTTTACAAATTCCTTGTGTTGTTACACAAGAAGAAATTTACTATAATATGTATATATAATTTTATTTGATTGCGTGCCGATGATAGGAGAAAATGTTTTTATCATTAGGGGGTGGAAGCTTTGCCGAAAAAAGCTAGCACAGAGAAGCAAGCGCTCCTACTACGTGAACTCGAAGCAGCCGCAGTCCATGAACATAGAAGAGATTATTTTTTACAGCGAGCCCTAAAAAAGTATATGATTTTCAATTCTTTGCAAGCTATTTTATTCCTTCGTTTCTCTCCTCAATTAGAAGGAGGCTACCGAATCAACTATGTAGGACAACAGAGGGATACGGTCATGAAAGAGATTCAACCTCTCCTTGCCGATAGCCTGGAAGAGACACTCCTACGCCTATCGAATACGTTAATGTCAAAGACGCTCGAAGAAGGTACCCTTGTCCCCTTTGAGCATAGTTTGATTTTACGCTGGGATCTTCAATCACGAAGGCAAGATCCTTCCTTAACCAATTTATTATACGAAGGCTTAAAAGCGGTTACATATGTAGAATTAACCGAAGCAAACTACTTTAACGACCAGGGGCTTCCCTTTGACAACGAAGTAACAAAAGCTATTCAAGCGAAGGATCGCGACGGACTGATCGAACTTTTAACGATGACGAAGGTTATGTCCGATAGCGATATTACCTTCTGGGGAGAGGCGGACTCAAGGGAGGTCGAAGTCGGCTTGCATATCGGATCGAAAAATGACGACTTTGGCTTCTTATTACCGGTAGGGGAAGGAATCGGGGGTCTTGTTGCCAAGAGTAAATCTGTCTTACAAGTACCAGACTATAAAAACTGCCCCTATCGCTATAAAGACGTTAGCGATACGGTCGACAGTGAAAAAATCCGCACCGTCTTTGCCCTGCCCCTTAAAGACAAACAAGAGAACACGAGCGGGATATTGTATATCGGTAACCGAACGATTAATCCCCTTCCCTTGAACAAAAAGTTCCTCCTACTACGGCTCGGCCATCAGCTAGAGCCTCTTGTGAAAAGGAAGGAAATTACACATTTTTTTACAAGTTCGGACAAAGAAGTTTTCTTGCAAAAGAAGAAAAACGAACTGAGAAAAATCGGTCAAAGTGCAACACAAGTTACTACCGTATGCGATTGGTTAGCCAACTTCTTAAAAGGGGAAGTCCGACTCATAAAAGACGAGTCGAGCTTAAAAAAGCAACAACTGTTACAGGAAATGAAGCCATATAAACACTTTTACACCTTTTCCTTAACCCAATTTGATCAACCTTTAGGCGAACTTCTCATTTGGACGAATATTCGGCTCCCCCTTCCTAACTTCTGGCCAGACTTAATCGAAGATGTCATCCATACGATTTTCATCGTCCATGAACGTAGTGAACGTTACTATTACTTAACCGATTTAGAAAGGTCACAATGGTTGCATAACATGTTGCAACCGACGATTAATGAAAAGACCCAATACGATAAAGGAGTCAAACTACAAATTCCTGTCGATGAGGGAGAAATCTGGGCCTTCTACTGTAAAACCGATAGCGGAAACATTCCTATGGATAAAAAATTGCTCCTTGAAGAGCTCGCCTTACGCTACGTACGCCAACCGATATATTTTCACGGTACGACAGGATTTATACTATTCGATCGACCAGCTTTAAAAAAGCCTGCCCAGTTTCGAAACGAAATATTACAAATTGTTCCGGCTGAAACTTGGCTGATCCACGGTGCCTTGTACCGCTCCTTTAAGGACTTACACCGGCACCTTCTACAACTGCATGAATTACTTGAGACGAGCGTTCGAAAAAAGCTAGAAGATTACGTCCTAACTTATCAGCAGTTCGGCCTTGATTATTTATTGAGCAACCCTTTAGTTATCGAAGAAATTCAAGCCTTTACCGCCCAAATGTTAAAGCCTTTGCTAGAATATGACAAGGAGCATGATAGCGAGCTAACTGAAACTCTAGCCCTTTCCCTCGTATACAAGTCACCGAGTGTCGTTGCTAAAAAGCTCTTTATCCATCCAAACACGGTCCATTACCGAGTCAATCGAGCAAAACAATTGCTCGAGATCGATGAGAGCGACGTGAAAAATGAACTCGCCCTTACCTTCGCCGCCTATGCCTGGCTCTACGAACAGGAAAAATACAAACAGAACAACTAATGGGAAGAAGCGCCGGTTGAACTAACGGCGCTTCTTTATAGGCGAAAAGGAAGGACTATTCCAATAGTTAATCTTTAAAAATAGGCCCATCGAGGACGGTCGTATGGTACTCTCCATGCTCCCCCATCGGACAAAGGCTAGGATTCTGGCGTAAGACTTCAATAAATGCAGTATCTAATTTACGTCCAATCCATTCCGGCGATATCTTCTCCTCATCGACCTTTACAATCTTAGCTTGAAAGCCCAGGGAAAGAAAAGCTTCTAACTCTTCCAATAGATTAGCTTCTGGATTCCATAGGGGAAAATAAGCCTCCAAACCGACTTCCTTAGCTAGGGCGCTATTCCACTCCCGATGCCCTTCGATAAACCAATCACCGAAGGCCATTCCCTTCAAATCATATTCTTCTTTGACCTTCTTTAGCTTGTGGAGAAAATCTTCCCGATAAGTGGAGACACTCGTATAAATAAAATGAATCGGAAGTCCAAGACGCTCCGCCTGTGAGGTAAGTACATCCAGGGACTCCTCATGGGCTACAGTATGCCCCTTCTCCTTCCAAACGGTCGTCAATAGACAGGCTACCTCCTTACCTTGTCTTTCTAACTCATACAAAGCTAAGCAACTATCCTTACCACCACTATAAGCTAAAGCCAGCAATAGCTTTTCCTCCTTTTAAACTAGGATAAAAAAGCCCCTTTCACGAAAGATAGCGATCGTAAAAGGGGGACAAGATATATTTTAAAAAGGGATATGTTTCACCATTTATTCACTTAGTTCATTTCGTTCTTCACAATCGTCGCCACTCCTTGACCGCCACCAATACAGAGGGTAGCAAGGCCATAGGTATCCTTGCGACGTTTCATTTCATGGAGTAAGGTCACGAGAATTCGCGTACCACTCGCACCAATTGGGTGACCGAGGGCAATCGCTCCACCGTTGACGTTTACTTGTTCTGGATCGAAACCTAGATCCTTAAGTACAGCTAAAGATTGTGAAGCAAAGGCTTCATTCGCTTCTACTAAATCGATATCAGCAATGGATAAGTTCGCCTTTTTCAATACTTTCTCCGTAGCTGGAACTGGACCAAGACCCATGAGGGCTGGATCTAAAGCTGCGCTAGCGTTAGCGACGATTGAAGCCATCGGTTGAACACCTAATTGTTCGGCTTTTTTACGGCTCATGACTAGAACCGCTGCCGCCCCGTCGTTAATTCCTGAGGCGTTTCCAGCCGTAACGGTTCCGTCCTTCTTAAAGGCAGGACGTAATTTAGCTAACTTCTCTTGCGTCGTATCGCCCCGTACGTATTCATCTGTATCAAAGATGACCGGCTCCCCACGACGTTGAGGGACTTCTACCGGGACGATTTCATCTTTAAATTTACCCGCGTCAATCGCAGCCTGAGCACGACGCTGACTTTCTGCGGCAAAGGCATCTTGCTCTTCCCGGGTAAGTTCATAACGTTCAACAATATTTTCTGCTGTAATTCCCATATGGTAGTCGTTGAAGGCACACCATAAACCGTCGTTAATCATCGTATCGACAATCGTCTTATTTCCCATTCGGTAGCCTTCCCGAGCTCCCATCATTACATAAGGTGCTTGGCTCATATTTTCCATTCCACCGGCTACGATGATTTCTGCATCACCGAGTAAAATTGCTTGGGCCGCTAAATGAACGGCTTTCAAGCCAGAGCCACACACTTTATTTACCGTTAACGCCGGAACATGTTCAGGTAATCCAGCCTCGATCGCTGCTTGACGGGCAGTATTTTGTCCTAAACCTGCCTGTAAGACATTACCCATAATGACTTCATCGACGAGGTCCGGCTGTACATTCGCCTTCTTTAAAACATCTTTAATAACCGTTGCACCTAGTGTTGTTGCTTTTACTGAAGATAAAGAACCACCAAAGTTTCCAATCGCGGTTCTTGAAGCGCTTACAACCACTACATCTTCTCTGTTCATTCTGTTCATCTCCCTAAAAATGCTTCTTTAATCATTTTACAACGAGTGTATTTATAAGTAAAATGAATATAATGAATAAGTTGCATTCTATTAAAGAATAAGTGAAAGAGAGGAAACTTAGTGGAATTAAAAGAATTAGAACATTTTATCGCAGTAGTTGAACATGGTGGTTTCTCCAAAGCTGCCTCTCACATTTACGTATCCCAACCGACTTTAAGTAAGTCTGTAAAAAAGCTGGAAGATACACTAGACGTTATTTTATTCGAGCGTTCTACCCGATCATTACAGCTGACAGACGCCGGCGAACTCGTCTATCAAAAAGCCCTCAAAATCATGCATGCTAAAGAGGAGTTAGAAGTAGCCTTAGACGACCTCCTCCATGAACCTTCTGGAGTCATTAATATCGGTATTCCGCCGGTAATTGGAACCCTCTTCTTTCCAACAATTGCAAAAAAATTTCACCAGCGCTATCCGAAAATTTCTCTTAAACTAGTAGAACACGGTGCCAAACGGATCGAATACCTAATCGAAACCGGAGAAGTTGACCTTGGAATCGTCGTCCTACCGGTTCGTGAGGAGGCTTTTTCTATCTACCCTTTTGCAGCCGAGCCCTTTAAACTCTTTGTTTCACAAAAACATCCTTTAGCAAAAAGGAGCAAAGTACACCTCCATGAGCTTAAGGATGAGGCCTTTATTCTATTTAATAAGGAGTTTTCTTTACATGACTTAATCATTAACCAGTGTAAAACTGTCGGCAACTTTACACCGAACATCGTTTATGAAAGCGCCCAGTGGGACGTCATTACCGAACTAGTGCGGGAAGAACTAGGGATAACGCTCTTACCAGAATCAATTTATGAAAAAATGAACCCCTATCGCGTCACGACGGTTCCCTTGGTTGAACCGCCGATGTGGAATTTAGGGGTGATTACAAAAAAAGACCGCTACGAATCCTTTGCGGTTAAAAAGTTATTGAAATTTTTACATGAAGAATTTGCTTAAGAGCTTTTACACCTTCCTCTTACGGACGATACAAGTCGTCAAATGGTCATCTACTAAGCCAACTGCCTGCATAAAGGAATAGCATAAAACCGGCCCGACAAAGCGAAAGCCCCGCTCCTTTAAAAGGGCACTTAATTCCTTTGATTCTTCTGTATACGTCGGAACCTCCTCCGCTCGCTCCCAATGGTTGATTATCCGGCGCTCCCCCGCCCACCGCCATAAAAAGCTGGCAAAACTCCCCTCCCTTTCCTGTAGCAGTAAAAGAGCCCGGGCATTGGCTACTATAGCCTCTATTTTTTTCCGATGGCGAATAATCCGCCCATCCTTGGAAAGTCGCTCGATATCTTGATCAGTAAACCTAGCTAGTTTTTCAGGTTCAAAGCCAGCAAATAACGCTCGGTAAGCCTCTCGACGGTGAAGCACCGTGAGCCAACGAAGCCCTGCCTGGGCAATTTCTAGACTTAAACATTCCAAAAGATAGGCATCATTGAAAAAATGTTCAAAGCTCCCCCATTCTTCATCATGGTATTGCAGATAGAGGGGATCCTCCGTCACCCAAGGGCAACGTTCTCCATGCCTGTCCATACGTTCTCCTCCCATACTCTCTTCGTCTTTATATCCTTACTGTAAAGGAAAAAAAGATATTCTGTTATAATAAGTATATAAAGAAATGTAGGTGAAAAAAATGGATTTGAAAGAAAAAGTAATTGAAAGACTCATTCGTTATGCAAAAGTCAATACCCAATCCGATGAAACGAGCGACAGCACCCCTTCGACAAAGGGACAGTGGGACCTTGCCCACATGTTAGTCGAAGAACTGAAGGAAATCGGAATGGAAGAAGTCACTATCGATGAGCATGCCTATGTCATGGCCACTCTACCTGCCAATATTGATGGAGATGTACCAACAATCGGTTGGCTTGCTCATTTAGATACAGCAACCGAGTTTACCGGGGAAAATGTTCAACCACAGGTCTGGCAGGACTACGATGGCCAAGACCTCGTGTTAAATGAAAAAGAAAAGATCATCATGAAAACGGAAGAAAATAAAGAATTACAAAACTACATCGGCCATACCTTAATTACTACCGACGGCACGACCTTACTCGGTGCAGATAACAAGGCCGGTATTGCTGAAATCATGACGGCGATGGAATACTTAATCCAAAATCCTTCCATCCCCCATGGACGCCTAAGGGTAGCCTTCACGCCAGATGAAGAAATTGGTCGAGGACCCCACCGCTTCGATGTCGAAGCCTTCGATGCCGACTTCGCCTATACCGTCGACGGAGGTCCTTTAGGAGAACTGCAATATGAAAGTTTCAATGCCGCCCAGGCTACCGTAACCTTTTATGGTCATAACGTCCACCCAGGTTCAGCCAAAGGGAAAATGGTCCATGCCGTCAAAATGGCTAACGAACTGCTCCAAGGTCTTCCGGAAAAGGAAGTACCCGAATATACTGAGGGTTATGAAGGCTTCTACCATCTCCTTTCTTTAGAAGGAACCGTAGAACAAGCCGTCGCCCACTTCATTATTCGAGATTTTGATCGCGAAGAGTTTACAAAAAGAAAGGAAAAGCTTTCCTCCCTCGTTCAAGCTTTGCAAGAAAAGTATGGAGAAGAGGCCGTTGAACTAGAAATGAACGACCAATATTTCAACATGCGCGAAAAAATAGAGCCCGTAATCGAAATCGTCGATACGGCGCAGGAAGCTATGAAGGACTTAAATATTGAGCCCATCATCGAACCGATTCGTGGCGGTACCGACGGCTCCCAACTATCCTATATGGGACTTCCGACACCAAACCTCTTTACCGGCGGGGAAAATTTTCACGGTAAATATGAGTTTGCCTCTGCCGACGATATGGTGAAGGCTGTAAAAGTTATCGTAAATATTTGTCAACGTTTCGCCAAAAAGTATGAAAAAGGAGCATAAAAAATGAAAAATTATGCACTCATCCTCTCCTTCCTTAGCCTTTTTATCATAGCAGGCTGTTCTGACAGCCTACCGGAAGAAGAACCGACAACTAAGGAGGAAGCGCAAGAAATCGATGAAATAGAGACCGAAGAACAGGCAGAGAAAGAAAAAAACGATATCGACTATACTAGTCCCGACAGTCTCACCGTACTTGTAAATAAGGAACATGCCCTGCCTGAAGATTACGAACCTAAAGACCTCGTCGTTCCTGACGTAAGGTTCCCTTTTATAGAAGATGACCCGAAAAAACAACTACGCAAGGAAGCGGCCGAGGCTTTAGAAAAGTTATTTGACGAAGCGGATAAGGCCGGCCACGAACTTTTTGCCCAATCCGGCTACCGTTCCTATGAACGCCAGGAAGCAATTTATGCTGCGAATGTTGCCGAGGACGGCGAAGAGGCAGCGAATCAATACAGTGCAAGGCCAGGCGAGAGCGAACACCAAACCGGGCTCGTCATGGATATTACTTCTGCTAGCGTCGACTTCTTATTAGTACAGGAATTCGGCGACACACCCGAAGGCCAATGGGTTGCCGAACATGCCCATGAGTTCGGCTTTATCGTACGCTACGATCAAGGGAAGGAAGACATTACCGGATACCAATACGAACCTTGGCACCTACGATATGTCGGTAAAGAAGCGGCTACTATTATTTACGAAGAAAATCTTACCTTAGAGGAATATGTTGGTGCAGTAGAAGACTAAAAAATCTGAGACCTATCTCAGATTTTTTTATTAGGATAGAAAAAACGCTAGCCGAAACATTGAACTCAAACGGCTACATCCTCCCAATTCCTAAGCAGACTAGCTTTAATAAAAAAGTACGTCATCGATGGACAGCTTCTTTAAAGAAGCGTTCGCTTGTTCAGCTTATCACAAGCTTATCGATGACGTACTCCTTCAAATTTAAAAAGACTACTTCTCTAAACTTACATAACGGTTCACAATCGCATCTACCTGCTCCCCATAGCTTTCGCCAAATAGGTTGAGATGGGCTAATAAGTAGTATAACTGATATAAAGGCTTGACCTCTTCATAATCATCCCGTAGAGGAAAAACCTCCTGATAGGCAGCGTAGAAACGTTCAGAAAAGCCTCCGAACAACTCAGAAAAAGCAATATCTACTTGACGATCACCGTAGAAAAAGGACGGATCGACAATAAATGGCTCTCCCGCTGGGCCAACGATCCAATTTCCACTATAAAAATCTCCGTGTAAATAGGAAGGCTCTACAAAGGTTGGTACCCAACGATCTAGTTCGTCTAACAACTTTTCCAACTTACGTAAACGCTCGCCTTCAATCACGCCCTTCTCGACCCCTTGTTTCACTTGGGACTTGAGTCGATACTCCCGAAAATACTCAAGCCAATTAGGCAATAAAGCATTCGGCTGTGGCAAAAGTCCAATATACGTATCTCGTTGAAAACCATGCATTCGACCCGTACATTGGTGCAAGGCTGCCATCTTCCGCCCGAGGATTTCTTCCGTCTCTTCCGTCTCGGTTCCTTCAATCCATTCTAACAATAGAAAGGACTGACCCTCTTGATCAGAATAGGCAACATATTCCGGCACAGAGACCGTATTCGTCTCCTTTAAAAGACGTAAACCTGTCGCCTCGCTTTTAAAGAAATCCTTTGGAGCGTTTTGATGATATTTCATAAAATACTCCGCATCATCGGTTCGAACATAGTAGGCTTCGTTGATCGACCCTCCACGAATTGGTGTAATCTCCCGAATATGCGAATAATCACGACCACTTTGCAAACCAACAGTTGCTAAACGTTCAATATCTTCTAATTTCATCGCTTCTCCCATTCTTTCATTGGATTTATTTGACCTTCTTCTAAAGGTATCTGTTTTTTTACAATTTGCCGTTGCGTATTCAACTTTTTAAAATCGTCGTAAATTTGCTTGGACAGGCCTAGGCCAACGTCCATAGCATCCGTGACCGACTGACAATAATAAACTTCTGTAATACCGGCAAAATACATTGCACTCAAGCACATCGGACAGGGTTCCCCACTAGCATACATAGCGTAGCCTGATAAATCGTGGGTCTGTAACTTCTCTTGGGCTCGTCGTATGGCAACAAGCTCAGCATGGGCACTCACATCGTAACGTTTGTGGGCTTCGTTTACTCCTTCCGCAACTATGGTACCATCTTTTACTAAGACAGCACCGAACGGATCTCCGCCCTCTTGGACGTTTTGCATAGCTAAAGCTACCGCCCGCTCCATAAACTCGTCCATCGCCATCCCCCCTTGGGAAAACTTCTCTACCTGTATTCTAATATATATAAGACGATTCTTCCATTTATTCTACACGGAAAGGAAGAAAAGCGGGCCTTAACTTGTCAACGATTACAATATCTTTATTATCTCGATAATATTCCCTTATATTTATCTACAAATAAAAGAAAAGACCGTCCCGAAAACCTCGGGTCGGTCCCTTTCTCTTTCCTACTTACTCCTTTTATTCATAAGCAATGGTCATATCCCCCGGCTTAATCCAACCGACCTTCTTTAAAACGACATAAGTAAGGTAGGCAACGATAGCTGGGGCAATAATATGGATAAGCAAAACTTGCCAGAAGACAGGCCACGTAAAGCCCATCGTTTCAAAGGCCATAATTTGTCCAACAAGGCCACTAGTTCCCATGCCTGCACCGGCCGTATTGTTCGTCATTTGAAAAAGAACTGTACCAATCGGTGCGACAACGATACTAGCAATTGTCGGCGGAATCAAGATTGCCGGATTTTTAATAATATTCGATACTTGAAGCATCGATGTACCAATCGCCTGGGCTAAAAATCCCCCAAAGCCATTGTCACGATAACTCGTCACGGCAAAACCGACCATCTGGGCTGAACAACCAATGACAGCTGCCCCAGCAGCTAAACCATCGAGGGATAGCATAAAAGCGATAGCCACACTAGAAATCGGTGCCGTAAGGGCCCAACCCATTAAAACAGCGACGATAATTCCCATAATGAAAGGATGCTGCATCGTCGACCAATTAATGATTTCCCCGATCCAAACCATTAAACGATTAATCGGCACCCCGATTAAACTTCCTGTAATATAACCGACTAAAATCGTCGTAAATGGGGTAACGATAATGTCTACCCGGGTCATTCCATAGACGATTTTACCAATTTCCGTTGCGAACAAGACGGCCACATAGCTTCCAGCTGGTCCGCCGAGTTCCGCCCCAAAAGCTCCGGCAAAAAGGGCTGAAAAGAGAACTAAAGGTGGTGCCTTTAACCCATAGGCAATGGCAACCCCAATGGCTCCTCCCATAATTTTATTGTCCATGGCGAAGGAACCCATTTCTATTAAACTTTGTCCTATACCGACATACTGTAAAGCCTCGAGCTGTTCTCCAGCGGTCTTCATAATTAAACCGATAATTAAAGAGGAGAAAAGACCGAGGGCCATATAACTTAAAGCAGTGACAAAGTAGTCATGGAGCGATAAACTTACTCCCTTTTTCTCTAAAAACTTTCTCACTTTTCCCTACTCCTTTTTCATTCTTAAACAAATTTTATTATCTATGATTCTTAGTAATTTTACAACTAATATTACTTATGTCTTGACAGAAGTGAGGGACAGAGAAGACGGAAGTTGCGATTATTTTCTCCTAAGCCTATAATTTAAGATGGATGATAGATTAACTTGGAGGTTAGAAAACTCAATGAAACAAACATCCTTACAAAAAATTATTCGGGAAAGACGTTCAGTAAAAAAAGGGTACACGGACCAGCCGGTGACCGAAACGCTCGTTAAAGACTTACTTAACGACGCAATCTGGGCACCGACACATGGTAACCGGCAACCTTGGCGCTTTATTTTTGTCGATAAAGAAAACCTACCTGCCTTTGCGAAGGAAGTAGCGCAGACCTATCCAGAAAACATGCAGGAAAACCGCGAGAGCTATTTAAACGAACCGAATGCTATTCTCGTCGTTATTATGCAGGAAGCTGAAATGCAGAAGCAGTGGGACGAAAATTTCGGTGCGACAGCTTCGATGATTCAAAACTTCTCCCTACTTGCCTGGGAACGTCAACTTGGTGTCGTTTGGAAAACGAACCCCCACATTTACGATCCAAAAGTGAAAGAAATCCTAAAGGTGAAAGAAGACGAAAAAATCGTCGGCTTCCTCCACCTCGGCTTTTTTGATGAAATTCCTGAGAAAAAAGGTCGTATCGACGTCGAGGAAAAGTTCACCCGATACCAAGCTGATACAAATTAACCTAAACAAATCCGTACCTGCCTAAGTGAGGAACATGCTACACTACCTATATAGGATTGAAGGAGGTAGGAAGTCGACATTGCGTTGCGGAACAAGACGTTATATCGCCGAAATAGAAATCGACGGACAAAAGGAAACGAAGCCAATTATCGCCCGTACCCCGGCCGAAGCACGGAAAAATATTCGCAAAACCTACGGAAAGGATACGGTTATCTATTCCGTGGTCGAAGCCAAGCGTTAAACATCGGCAATCAAGGGCTTCGATAGAAACGAAGAATCGCTAGAAAAGTAGCTGGCGGTACTTCGTTTTTTTATTGGATGCAAATAATTGGCAGAATTATTACAATTTTATTACAGAATAAACAACTATCTATAAACGGTATTTATATTTTTTCCCAGAGGGCTTATAATAAAGACAAGGACAAAATGACAAGGAGGAAACGACTATGAAACCAATTCGCCGTCGTCAAATGAATGATCCGATTCGCAGATTTAGAGAAGAGTTTGACAACATGGTAGATCGTTTTTTCAAAGAGCCCTTTTTCTCAGATAGCTTCTTATCCCCCTTTGATTTTGATAAGGAGACCTTTGCCCCAGCCTGTAACATTGAGGAAAAGGACAAGAAGTATACGATAGTCGCAGAAATGCCTGGTGTCGATCCGGATAATATCGAAATCGAAATAGACGATTACTCCCTCTCGATTAAAGGAAAGCGCGAGGAAAAGATTACGACCGATGACGAAGAGAAACAGATGCATATGGTCGAACATAGTTACGGATCCTTCTATCGTTCTTTTACACTTCCTGAAAATATCGATCCTGAAGCAATTACTGCCGATTATAAGAACGGAATTTTGTCCATTGATTTACCTAAAGTAGACCAAGGTAAAAAGCGAAAAATTTCTATTCGCAAAAAAGACTAGCTACACTGAATACCCCTATTTATACAAGCCACATGGGAAGCCCATCTATCTCTCCCATGTGGTTCTTTATTTTTTGGCGTCTATTAACCTTGCATTATTAATCCGTTATGATAAAATAACGTCAAATAAACACGAAATGGTAATATTTTCAAGGATGAGGAAAATGAATTGTCAACATTGTCAAGAACCCCTTGAACCAGGGGTTAAAAAATGTCCCACTTGTAGTAAAAAGCGTCGAAAGCTACCCCTTGGCTTCCTTAGTGGAATCCTCGTCGCAACGGCCTTATTTTTATTTTTAAATCATTTGTTTTCATCATCCAATGAGCCAACGACGACCTCTAACCCCGAAACCGAAGTTACGGTGGTCCAAGAGGAGGAGCTACTCGACCGGACAGCCCTCGTAGCAGAAGCTCAAAAAATCGTCTATACCTTATTTACAAAAAACTCCCAAGGTTCTGCCTTTTTATACGACGACCAAGGCCATGTCGTTACGAATGCCCACGTCGTCGAAGGGAATTTAGAAGCTACCGTTAAAAATGTCGACGGAAAGGAACTCCAAGGCAAAGTCATCGGTTACTCCAACGAAATCGATATCGCCCTCCTTTCTGTGCCTGAACTAAAAGGGGAGGAACCCTTTCCTCTCGAAAAAGAAAAAGAAAGTGAAATCGGTGAAGAAGTAATCGCCCTAGGGACGCCGCTCGGCTTAGAAAATACTGCGACCTTCGGATATATTACCGGGGTGAACCGTACCTTTAATATCCCACCCCATGAATTTAAAAACGTCTATCAAATATCTGCACCGGTCGAACCTGGAAATAGCGGTGGGCCGCTTTTATCCATCGACAGGAAAAAAATTATCGCCGTCAATGCCGCAAAGAGTGTCGAAGCCGGAAATATCGCCTTCAGCATTCCGCTTCACCAAATTGTCGACCTAATCGATCAATGGATCGCTTCGCCGATGAACGAAGAAGAAATTACCGCCCTCTTCTATAACGAAGATGGAGATTATTACTACGATTTCCTTTGGAGTCTATTTGAATACTACTACTTCGGTGATGGAGATTTTGATGCCGAAGAAGAATATGAGGACTTTTGGTTTTTTGATGATTACTACGACGAGTGGAACGATTTCTATGATCCCTTAGAGGATAACGAGGACTACGATGATTGGGAAGAGTGGGAAGATTACGACGATTATGAAGAAGATATCGACGATGATTTTACTGACGAATACGACTTCGATGATGACTATGATTTCGAAGAAGAAGAGGATTTAGAAGAACTAGAAGAATGGTACTTCGATGACGAAGAGCAAGAAGATTTCCTATATGAATTCGATGAATTTTACGAAGACGTAGAAGAATAACTTATCCTTTCATAAAGACCCTAGGGAGAGCTCTCCTTAGGGTCTTTACTTTTAATTCATTACGAGGCCACCATCGACGATTAAGTTTTGTCCAGTCACCGCTCGGCTCCAAGGTGAAGCAAAGAAAAGTACCGTATCAGCTAAATCTTCCGGGGTCGTAACCTGTTGTAAAGGAGTGTTCTCTTTAATAGCTTCGAAGACCACATCCGGTGTCGCCGCACTAGCGTCTGTCGTTCTCAATAATCCCCCCGAAACCATATTAACAGTAATACCGTCGGCACCGAGCTCCTGGGCCATGGAACGGGTAAAACCTAATAAAGCCGCCTTTGCACTATTATAGTCGTGATAAGGTACGACAGGATGTTGCACTAGGTTCGTTCCAATATTAATAATCCGTCCGAACTTCTGCGCCTTCATATCCGCATGGCCTGCCCGCAAGGTATGTAAGCTTGCCTGGATACTCCCTTGTAATTGCTGTTCGAATTCTTCCCATTGGATCGTATCTAACTTGTTTCGCTCGTCTCCATTAAAAGAGAAATTAATTAAAGCATTGTTAACGATTGTCGTAATCGGCTGGGAAAAGTGTTCCTTCGCCTTATCAAACATTGCTTTTACCGCTTCTTCATCCCGAACATCCGCCTGCAAGGCCAAAGCCCGATCCTTACCAATCTCTTCAACAACGGCCTCTGCCTTGTCCTTATTTTTCACATAGTTAACGACGACCCTTGCCCCTTCTCGTCCAAAGGCCTTCGCAATCTCCTTCCCTAATCCACGGCTCGCACCAGTTACGAGAACTACCTGTTCTTTTAATTCCATATTCATCCTCCTAAAAGATAATAAAAAAGACCCCTAGCCGTAGCTAGTGGTCTCCTTGATTCCTTCTCATACCCTGTGTAAACACAGGCCATCAAAGATATCACTTCCCTACGGCAGTATTAACTGCATCAGGTTCAAAGGGTCAGAAGCTAGAATAAACTCTTATAAACTAGCTTCCTCTCAGCCAAAGGCTCCCCTAGTGAAAGTCTATGAACTTATCACTACTATAGAGTATTTACCCTCACTTTGTAAAGCAATCGCCTCGTCAACTACTTCCTTTCGTGGCGTTTTTTGACAAGATATTCAAAACTTCCCGTTCCAAAGAAAATCCCAAGGATAATAAGCAACAAGCCGATTACATGGGCAAGTAAAATCGTCTCGCCTAAAAACAAGGACGAGCCAATTAAGGCAAATACCGTATTTAAATTAGCAAAAATAGCTGTCTCCGCCGGCCCGACATAACGAACCGCATAATTATAGATCATATGACCAAAGGCCGTAGCCCCTACAGCACTAAAAAGGAAAATACCGGCCAATTTCAAGTCAAAAAGCGCCGTGAGCTGTGAAAAATCTCCCTCGATTACTCCAGCAAGAAGTAATAAAAGCCCTGAACCTATAAGGAGCATATAGCCGGTCAATAAGCGCGGATCTAATTCTGGACTTAGTCTACTGATTAAAATAAAGCTAAAGGCCTGGGATAAAATAGAAAGAAAGACAAAACCATCGCCACTAGAAAGTTGGCCAATACCTCCAGCCGTAACAACCGATGTCCAGAAAACCCCGATAAAACCGAGGACAAAACCGAGAACTCTTGCCCAAGAAATAGATTGCCTTAAGAAGATGACAGATAAAATCATCGTCAACAGAGGAAGCGAGCCTAAAATAATACTGGCATTGGCCCCACTCGTTTTTGTTAAACCAAGGGCAAGCAGGGCATGGTGAAAGGCTACGTTAAAAAGCATAATAAGGACAATCGCCCTGCCCTCTTCCCTCGTCGGAAGACGAAAAATTCCCATAAATCGAGTTAACAACAAGACAGCCACACCCGCAACCATAATACGAACAGCCGTTAAGGTCAAGGGGGCAAAGGCTCGAACGAGAACGACTAAAGCCGATACATTAAATCCCCATGCAACCATGACAAGTAATAATAAACTGTATATTCTAAGCAATATTTCACCTTATTCTGTATGTTATCTTCCTTTATCGAATAAAAGAGGAGACGAACCGACAACGTCGATTCGCTCCCTTTTTTATTTGATTAAGGCACTAATTTTCTTAAATTGTGGATGGGTCGATGTTTCCATTAAATCGAAGAGGGCCATTTCAGTTGAAGTAATCGACGCCCCCTCCGCTTCCATACGTGCAAGACCGAGCCGACGGTTTTCCTCGGTTCGCGAAGATACAGCATCCTGCACTACTTCAACTTGATAATTCTCCTGTACTAAATCCCGAACCGTTTGGTAAACACAGACGTGGGATTCGATTCCTGTTACAAGGAGCGTAGACCGACGTAATTCCTTTAACGTCTCGACAAAACTTGCCTCCAACCAGGCACTGAAGCTCCGTTTCTTTACATAATGGGCTCCTTCCAAATGCTCGCTTAACACTTCGACAGTCGGTCCCAACCCTTCTGGATACTGTTCGACATAAACAATCGGAAGGTTAAGTAGCTTAGCTCCTTTGACTAACCTTACCATATTCTCTAACACAAACGAACTTTCGTGCACAATCTCAGCCAGTTTCCCTTGCACATCAATCACGAGTAAGACGGTATCCTCTGCCTTTAGCATGATACTCCTCCTTTATTTTACTCTGATATACTTCCATGGCTAATTAGCATACACCTTCTAGCCCTTCTTCCTCACCCTTTAACCTTTCTTATGGGTCCTTCCTAATCAATACAAAACCAATCTAGTTCTAGAGAGGTTCGTAAAGATGAACCCTTACGCCCGGCAAAGCTTCAAAGGCCTTTTCAATAAGGGGCTTCACCTCTTGCCAATCAAGTCCTCCAACCCCACAACCTAGAGGAGGGATTGCAATCGATTGTATCTTCTTTTCTTTTACTACACGGACGAGATCCTCTAGACCCATCCGAATGTGATCGAGCGTCGAACGGTCTGACCAATGTTCGAGGGTTGGAAAATTAATGACATACTTTTTCTCTGACTTACTTTCTACTGGAACGACCTGCACCCTCCCTAACTTCAGCTCCCCTGCCTTACAAGCCTGTTCATACACAAGGAACATATCCGGAAACTTTTGCTTAAATTGTTTGGCAATTCCCGCTCCCATGATACCTACTGTATTTACCGCATTCACTAAAGCCTCCGCCTCATCTTCTAGCAAATTTCCACGTTTATAAATAATCATCTAAATCCCCCTTTCCTATCTATTTACAGACAGCTATCGATACCTTTTCAACGTTTCCGGGCGAAGCGTTACAAGCACGATTCCTAACATAAGCAAACCGACCCCCAACCAGGCTGATGCATTCAAATATTCCCCTACAACGACGACACCTAAAAGGGTTGCTGTAAAAGGCTCCGCTAAAGATAGCGTCGTAGCTGAGGAAGATGGGATATATTTCAACCCTTGGACAAACAAAATATAACCCAGAGCGGTCGTAACAAGACCGATGTATAAAACGGCGATTATTCCAGGCTTCGTCCATAATCCCTCACTACGAAACTGAAAGAAAAAGGGCCACAACATCAAAGCGCTGAGAGTAAATACTACGGCAATCGCCTCAATTGTATCTACTCGTTCTAACACTTTTTTATTTAAAAAAGTGTAACTAGCAAATAAAAATCCCGCACCGAAAGCAAAGAGAATTCCTAAAGGATCAATAACGACGAGTTCCTTATTTAAAAAAAGCAACCCCGTTCCCACTATAGCCAAAGCCGTAGCAATCCTCCACTGCCGGTTCGGAGGCCTTCGTAGAAATACCCATTCTAACAAGCCAGAAAAAATCGGCGCGCTCCCGATTGAAACGACCGTTCCCACCGCTACCCCGGTTAATCGAACCGAAGAGAAAAAGCATACTTGGAAAAGAGCCAGAGCTAAAGCGACAAAAACAATCGTCAACAAAGGCCAACGGGAAGGATGAATCTGTCCCAAGCCAAGCAATAGAAGTAAAAGCACGACCCCGCCTATACTGAGCCGCATCGTCGCAACCACAAAGGAGTCGACAGTCTCAGGGATAAAGGTTTGGGCCGTACCCGTCGTCCCCCATAAAATAGCCCCGCCCAGTACAAAAGCATAGGCTTTACGTTCTGTCAAAGTTGCCACATCCTTTACCTTGATGGAAGCTACGGATCTTTTCATCATCAGCTTCTGTATATTTAGAATACAATAATTTATACCCGAAGTAAATCCTTACTTGTAAACTCTTACATCCTGAAGCGTCCTTTACTAAGAGCAGATTAAAAACGCACCCTAGCTATTAGCGGTGCGTCTTTTAAATACAAGCCATCTATCTACATGCGTCCGGAACGAAAGATAATGTACACCATAAAGATAAAAAGCAAAGTTGCAATAATAAAGCCAATTTCAATTACAGGAATCGACCAAATTAATGGAACCTTTCCTACAAGGGAAGCACCGATAATTAAACCAGCCATTAAAATACTAAAAGCTAGTAAAATGATGCTAAAGGAAATCCGATTAGTGATACGATCTAATTTATTTAAAATATAACGACTTTCAAAAACGTTAATATCAAACTGTAACTTTCCCCGCTTCATTGCCGAGGCAATATCCTTAATATCCCGAGGAAGTTCTGACAAAATCTTCATATTTTCTACCATCGACCGCATCGTTCGTTTTCCAAAACGGAAAGGATGATACCGTTGATAAAATAACTTTTCTCCGTAGGGCTCGACCGCATCCATAATGCTAAACTCTGGATCTAAGTTTTCTAAAACGGATTCTAACGTTAAAATCGTTTTTCCTAGTACAGCGATATCGTTAGGGATATCGATTCGATGTTTATAGGAAAGGTTGAATATCTCTAGCATAACAGCGCCCAAACTAATTTGTTTTAAAGGAACTTCATAATATTTTACGAGCATGGAGTCGATATCCCGACGTAGCTCGTTAAGTGATGGAACCCGATCTAGTAATCCCCAATCGTCGAAGGTACGAATCATTCCCTCCGTATCCCCGGCCCTTAGATGAATCAATAAGGAAGAAAAATGGTAGCGCAAATCTTCACTTAAGTGACCGACCATCCCAAAATCTAAAAATGCTACCCGATTTTCCGGTAAAACAAAAATGTTTCCGGGATGGGGGTCGCCGTGGAAAAAACCCGCTTCCAAAATTTGATATAGCATAGCATCCGCAATATGCGAAGCTAATTCTTCCGTATCGTAGCCTTGTTCTTTAAGGGTTTCACACTTGCTCACCTTAATACCATCGATCTTTTCCATCGTTAACACATAGCGGGTCGTATATTCCCAATGAATCGTCGGAATATGAATGACTGGATCATCGACGAACAAATCCCGTAAACGATCAGCATTACGCCCTTCCAATATATAATCAAGCTCATTTTTTAATGAATGGGAAAATTCATCAATCATATCCCGAATCCGGTAATTCCTTACCCATTCGACGCGATTTTCCAATAAAATAACGATATTTTGTAAAATATCTAAATCCGTATGAATAATCTCTTCAATATCCGGTCGTTGAATTTTCACAGCGACTTCCTCACCGGAAGGAAGGGTCGCCGTATGCACCTGTCCAATCGATGCCGTCGCCAAGGGTCTTTCAGAAAAGGATTCAAAAACTTCTTCAATTGGCGTACCGAATTCCCTTTCAATAATGCTATTCACCTGCTCATAAGGGAAGGATTCAACATCATCCTGTAATTTTTCTAGTTCAACTGCGATCGCCTCTGGTACGAGGTCCCGTCGGGCACTCGCTATTTGGCCTAATTTAATGAACGTAGGACCTAAGCTTTGAAAAGCTTCCCGAAGCCTCTTCCCTATATCGGTAATATTATCCTCCATATAGGCGGCCTTTGTCGCACGCTTTTTCACTCGATCCGTTAAACCGAGCCGAAATAAAATATGACTAAACCCATGGCTTACAAAGGTGTTAATAATCTCTTGATAACGACGATGCTGCTTCATTCGATGGTGTAACATACCTATACCTCCCCTTTTATACGCCAATTTACTTTCCCACAAGCCACTTTATCTCTAGCCTACCATAAATCGATGCTAGACGGAATGTTCACAAAGTATAGAAAAAGCTGGCACCCTTCTAAAGGCATGCCAGCATCTTCACCTACCTTTCCGTAACCTTTCGTCCTTTAAAGAACATATAAATCATTGCACCTAGAATAATCGCATAGCCGATGAAACTATACAAGTCAGGCACTTCCCCAAAGAAAATAATACTTAAAATCGTAGTAAAAATAACGGTTGAATACGTAAAAATCGAAATATCCCTCGCCGGAGCATACTTATAGGCCAGCGTAATACCAAACTGGCCGAAGGTCGCAAAGAGCCCCGCTAAAAGTAAATAAAGCGTCTGCTTACCAGTCATCGGCTCGTAAAAGTACAAGACAAAGGGAAGCAAGACAACGGTAGAAAAGAAAGAAAAATAAAAGACAACCGTGTAAAATTTCTCCCGATTGCCAAGCACCCTTAAAAAGGTATAGGCTGCCGCCGCAAAGACCGCCGATAAAAACCCGATTAAATAAGGAACAACCTCAACGGAAAAGGACGGTTTTACGATAAATAACATACCAATAAAGGCAATGATAATCGTATATATTTGGAAAGGCATTACCCGTTCCTTTAAGAAAATAGCCGAAAAGATTATAACTAAAAAGGGACTCATCTTATTCAACATATCCGCATCCGACATGACCAAATGGTCGATCGCATAAAATAAAAAGACAATCCCTAAAGTACCAAAAATTGAACGGGCCAGAAGGATAGGCTGGTTTTCCTTCTTTCCAAACAACCGCTCCTTATTATAAACGACAAAAACAAAAGCAATGATGGCAGAAATTAAGTTACGGAAAAACGTCTTCTGAATAGAAGGTAGGTCCCCCGACAATTTGACAAATAAGGTCATAATCGAAAAACCTACCGAAGAAATTAACATCAAAAGAATTCCTTTTACAATATTATTCAAGTTGCCACTCCTATATTTGAAAATTTACTTCTCGATATACTCCGCTGCCGTATGCATATCCCATTCATATATAGTATACGTCCTTGCTCCCTGTTGGATAAAGGGATCTTGCTTTAACCAAGCGACTAGAGCTTCCTCTGACTCCGCTTGATAAATAATTAATCCCCCTGCCCCATGGAGCTTACCGACTAAGACGATTTTTTCCTCTTTACAAAGTTGCTTTACATAATCTACATGGGCTTGGTGATATTCCTGTGCCTTTTTTTGATCCGCTGGTTCTAAAAAAACCGCAAAATACTTCATCTATTATTTCCCACCTTCGTTTTTTATCCAATTTTACCCTACGGGATTTTCCTAGACTTTTCAATGATAATGATTGCATAAGGTTGTCCTTTGGAGCCCGCAAACTTCCTTGATGGAAAAGTTTCCAAAGATTTGCTTCCTTTAGAAAGAGACGAACTTGCTAGAGAAAAAGACCAGGGTTATACCTCCCCCTAGTCTCTCTTAAACACATCCCGTGTATACACTTTCTCTTCCACTGACTTTAACTCTTCCTCTAGCCGGTTCGCAACGATGACATCGGCTTCCTTTGCAAAGGTGGAAAAGTCCTTCTCCACTCGCAACCCTTCAAAACGTTCCTCCGTTAACGTAGGCTCATAAATCATCACATCTACCCCTGCCTCCCGTACATATCGAATGACATCTTGGATGGCAGAGGAACGGAAGTTGTCGGAACCAGACTTCATCGTTAAGCGATACACTCCTACCACCTTAGGCTGACGACGTAAAATTTGGTTCGCTATATGGCGCTTGCGGGTATCGTTCGCATCGACAATCGCCTGAATAATATTGTTCGGTACCCCTTCAAAATTCGCCAACATTTGCCGCGTATCCTTAGGGAGACAATAGCCACCATAACCGAAGGAAGGGTTGTTATAATGGGTGCCAATTCGAGGGTCTAGCCCAATACCTTGGATAATTTGCTCAGAATCCAATCCCTTTAATTCCGCATAGGTATCTAACTCGTTGAAAAATGCCACCCGCATAGCTAAATATGTATTCGCAAAAAGTTTAATAGCTTCAGCTTCCGTAGGGTCAGTAAATAAAATTGGTATGTCTTCTTTCCGCGCCCCTTCCGCTAGCAGATTAGCAAAAACTTCGGCGCGCTTCGATTTCTCCCCGACGATAATTCGTGAGGGATATAAGTTATCATAGAGTGCCCGCCCCTCCCGTAAGAACTCCGGTGAAAAAAATACCTTATCTGTATCAAAACGACGCGACACTTCCTCCGTATAACCTACTGGAATCGTCGACTTAATCACAATCGTCGCTTCCGGCTCTAACTCTAGCACTTGCCCGATCACCGTCTCGACCGATGACGTATCGAAATAATTTTCTTCGGGATCGTAATTCGTAGGTGTTGAAACGATGACATAGGTCGCCCCTTGGAAAGCTTCCTTCGGGTCCGTCGTCGCCCGTAAATTTAAATCCTTCGTCGCCAAAAACTCCTCAATTTCAGGGTCAACTATAGGTGACAGTCGACGATTAATACTCTCGACCTTTCCCTCATCAATATCGAAGGCTACGACCTCATGATGTTGCGCCAATAGTACCGCATTGGAAAGTCCAACATAACCTGTACCTGCTACACTGATTTTCAATTCGTTTCCTCCTCTTATTTGTCCATCCCTCGATGTTAAAAAACGATTTCTATTTCTCCTTCTTCCTCCACGGCTTTACCATTCTGATCTGTTGCCGGTGGCCAGCGTAGAATAAACGATTCTACATCTTCGGCTTTCGTTTCTTCTAAAATGTACGTAAAGACTCCGTTAAATCGAGTCCCAGGATATACCTCATCCTGAACGAACTCACTCATAAAAGTATCGCTCTCTTCGATTTCTTCCCCGGTATTCGTGACTAAGGTCGCCTTACCTAAAGGAAGGGAGATAACCTCATCGGAAATATTTTCGATATTCATCTCTACCTGAATCACTTCAATGTTTTCGTTACCGATGATATCGACAAAGCTACCTTCGACCTGTCCTGAGGAAACGAGGGCTCGATCGATCCAAAGCTTTACCGGACCTGCTTCTGTTTCAAATACTTCGGTGCTACCCTTTACTACCGTAAAGACACCATATTTGTTCGTATATTCCTCGCCAACTTCCACCGTCCGTACAAGATCTTCATCCTCCGAACTGGCGATTTCGTCCTCCTCGTCCTTATTTCCACAGGCTATGAGCAATAAACTAACACTAAAGATTAATAAACTTATCTTCACTAGCTTTCGCATTCATTCCACCCCATTTATTTCACTCTTCAATATTATATCATCGTCTAAGAAAATCGTAAAAAAGAATAAAAGTCAAAACATCCTTTACTTTCTTTTTTGTCACATTTCCTTATTTGAAACTTTTATATTAAATGTAAAAATATAATTTAAATCCAATTGTTGGATAAGATATTGGTCTTATGATAGAATCTCTAATTGGGCGTTTAGACCCAAGATTAAGGTGTAGTTCAGACTTTTACATCAACATTGTTAAGGGAAAAAATAATCATCAGGAGAGAGTGATAATATGAGGTTTTTCCAATTTAAAACGATTCGAGCTAAATTAATCACTGTAGCAATATTAATTTTGACTATACCAATAGTTATTTTAGGTGGTCTCAGTTATAACACCGCAAAAAAAGCACTAGAAGAATCGGGAATTAAACGACTAGAGTCAAACGTTGAATTAGCTTTACAAATGATGGAAGAATTAAATAAAGAAGTGGAGAAAGGTAAAATAAGTCTTGATGAAGCTCAGGAAATGGTGAAAGTATCTATATTAGGTGAAAAACAAGCCGACGGAACAAGGCCAATTAACCCTACGATTGATTTAGGAGAACATGGCTATATGTTCATCAACAACTCTAAAGGAGACTTGCAAGCCCATCCTACAATCGAAGGAGAAAATACTTGGAATAAAAAAGATGCTAATGGTGAGTTTTATGCTCAAAAATACATAAACACAGCTTTAGACGGAGGAGGAATAAGCTATTACTACTATCCTCTCCCAACAAATAAAGATAGAATAGAAGAAAAAGTTACATACTCCAAAGCCTTTCCAGAATGGGATTGGGTTGTTGTAGCCAGTACATATATGATCGACTTCAATAGTGAGGCCAAACAAATTTCTCGTGCTGTATTTTTTATTATCGGACTCACTTTAGTTATTGGAATCTTAATCATATGGATTTTCTCTTCACGTATGGCTAATACGATTCATCTAGTAACAGAGAGAATGGATTCTGTCGCTGAAGGAGACTTGCGAAACGAACCTTTAGAAATTAAGTCGAAAGATGAATTTGGTCATTTAGCATCTACGCTCAACCATATGCAAAGTCGATTAATTACTTTTGTTCAACAACTTATCCAAGCAACAGCTACCGTTTCTAATCGCAGTGAGGAGTTAAATCAAGCCGCCTATGAAGTAAGTCAAGGAACAGAACAAATGACAGCAACAATGGAGGAACTAGCTTCAGGCTCTGAATCCCAAGCTCAAGATACGGAACACGTAGCAGGTATCATGACCAATTTTGTCTCCCTAATTGAAGAAACGAATAAAAATGGTGAAGAAATTCGTGATTATTCAGACGATGTTTTAAACTTAACAGAATGTGGCCACAACTTAATGACTAAATCATCAGAGCAAATGCAAGCAATCGATCAAATTGTACTTGATGCCGTAGCAAAAGTAGAAGGCCTTGATGAATATTCCAAAGAAATTTCTAAACTTGTATCCGTCGTTCAAGAAATATCTGAACAAACCAACTTAATTGCCTTAAACGCAGCAATTGAAGCAGCCCGAGCTGGCGAACATGGACAGGGATTTTCCGTCGTAGCAAATGAGGTACGAAAATTGGCCGACGAAACTTCCGATTCTGTAACCCATATTACGAAAATCGCAACACGTATTCAAAATGAAGCAAGTACTGTTGCCGAAGCTTTACGTAGCGGATATACAGAAGTCGAAGAAGGTTCGAAACAAATAGAAGAAACAGAAGAAACCTTTATTAATATACGCGATGCCGTTTCTCACATGATTGACAATATTAATTCCGTCTCGGATAATTTAACATCGATTGCCGAAAACAGTAACCAAATAAGTAAATCTATAGAACATATCGCTTCTATATCTGAAGAATCCGCTTCTGGAATTGAAGAGTCTACCGCTACAATTGAACAAGCAAATGCATCTATGCAAGAAGTTGCTGCTAGCTCTGATGAACTAGCTCGCTTAGGCGCTGATTTACAAAAAATTGTCGACTACTTTAAATTGTAATAAACCTTAAATGATAAAAACGCAAAGCTTTTGTTTAAAAGCTTTGCGTTTTTTTAGGTTATTTTCAAGTTAACGATGATGCTTAGCAAGATGACGCTGTATGTAACCGATAAAAAGAGCCAAAATTAACAACAGCCCGATTATCCCTGTAATTGGATAAATAGTCGTCATCAACTCTGTAAAGCCGAAGAGACTGATTAAAAAAGCTAAACTCGAAATAAACAGAGCAAGCATGTAAAAAGAGCCGGTTTCCGCTTCAAAGAAACGAGACGTAAAAGCATATACCGCTCCGACCGCTGTATTAAACACCATCGCCAATAACGTAAGAGCCATAAAGAAACCTATAAAGGGGGATAACTTCGTGGCTAAAAAAACCGTCGGCATCGCTACGCCCTGTAACTGATCAATATTTAAGAAAATCGACACATGAATGAATAAAAGTAAAAAACCTAAGCCAGCTCCTCCTAAAAGTCCACCCCACCAAGCGACGCGAATATTTTTTGCCGTTCCCCCGATAATAGCAAGGATGGCTACTGCTAAAGCAATATTAAACGTTACGTATAGAAGCGCAGCAAAAGACCAATTAGATACAATCGGACGATAGCCTTCTAGAGCCTGAGCCAGTTGACTACTATTCAAATTCGCATCGAAAAAACTATAGACAGTCAGCATAATTACTAATACTATTAAAAAAGGCGTGACACTGCTTATTACTAAGATGACATCTCTAATTTTTAAACATACGGTAATTGCCACCATAATCGTAAAAATTAACGATCCCCAAGACGGATTGATTCCGAACTGTTGCTCAAATAGGGCACCACTTCCTGCAACCATAACCGTCGTCACACCAAACAGACAAAATAAAATAACATAATCGACCACCCGTCCTACTCTCTTACCGTATACATGGGTAAAAAAATGTTGGTGGGAGGTTAATTGCAATTGGGCACCTATTTGTAAAATTTGCGCACCGAGAAACATAAAAAGCACCATCGCTATAAAAATACCTAAAAATCCATACCAACCAAAACTCGTAAAAAATTGCAATACCTCTTGCCCCGAAGCAAAACCAGCTCCGACGACCACACCGATATAAGCCCCGGCAATACGTAAACTTTCCCGCATACCGCTTCCCCCCTTAAAACATCCATTCCCCCTTGTCCATATATATGCGAGACTAGGCTAAGCATTCCACCTATAAAGCGATATCGTAAGAAAGAAAGAGGGCTAGGCTTCTATTCCCCCTAGCCCTTCTCCCATTACACCTTCTCCGAATCTTCTTCCTTTACTAAAGCAATAAAGTAATCTAAAGTTTCAGGATTACTCATCGAACCACGATTAATTACCTCGTCTACCTCTCCACCACTTAAGAGACGCTTAATCGGTACCTCGAGCTTCTTTCCATTCAACGTCCGGGGCACCTCATCGATTTGATAAAACGAATCCGGAACATGTCTCGGAGAACAACGGGTTCGCATTGCTCGTTTGATTTCTCCAATCAATGCAGTATCTAATTTCCGGTCCTCCTCTAAAACGAGGAAAAGCTTCATTTCTCCTTTCCCATCCATGCCCGCTATATCGACGACGAGGCTATCTTTCACACCCGGAATACTTTCGACCACCCGATAAATTTCACTCGTTCCCATCCGGATTCCCCCTCGATTAATCGTCGAATCCGATCGCCCGAAAATCCGATTTCCTCCGTCAGCGTAAATCTTAATCCAATCCCCATGGGTCCACACCCCGGGAAAATCCTCAAAATAACTTTCTTTATACCTTTTCTTCTTTGCATCGTTCCAGAAATAAAGCGGCATCGAGGGCATTGGTTCTTCTATGACTAATTCCCCGACTTCACCAACGACCGCTTTACCAGCTTCATTGTAAGCAGCAACCTTTGCCCCGAGGGCGGGACATTGAATTTCTCCTGCCCGAACCGGATGTAAAGGAGAGGGCATGACAAAGCCTGAGCATATATCCGTACCACCGCTAGCCGACCCTAACCAAAGATCCTCCTTCACTGCCTCATAGACCCAAACGAACATCTCTTCCGATAAAGGGGCTCCAGTATAAACCAAGGATTGTAAAGACGATAAGTCGTAAGCTTCCTTCGGCCGAATTCCTGCCTGCTTTGTCGCCAGCAAAAACGGCGGACTCGTTCCGAATACCTTCAATTCCGTATCCTCGACAAACTTCCATAACACATCAGGACTTGGTGATGACGGACTCCCATCATACATAACGACCGTCGTTCCGACTAATAAGCCACTAATTAACATATTCCAAATCATCCAGCCCGTCGTCGTAAACCAAAAGAAACGATCCCCCGGCTTTAGATCCATGTGAAGGGACAGCGCCTTATACTGTTCTAACAAAATATTTCCATGCCCTTGGACGATCGCTTTCGGCGTACCGGTCGTCCCTGACGAATAGAGAATCCATAGCGGATGCTCGAAAGGAACCTGTTCAAAACGTAAGTTCTCGCTACGATGATTAGCGATAAACTCTCCCCACTCTTCCTCATACAGATCCGTCCGTTCCAAAGACTCCTTACTAAGATATGGAAGCAAAATCGTTCTCTCTATCGTCGGAATTTTCTCCCGAATATACTTCACCTCATCAAGTCGAAGAAAGTCCTTTCCACCAAAACGATACCCGTCGACAGTAAAGAGTAATTTCGGCTCAATCTGCCTCATCCGTTCTACTACTGTATCGCTTCCAAAATCCGGTGAAGCAACCGACCAAATCGCACCGATGCTCGCACAGGCTAAAAAAGCAACGAGACTCTCGGGAATATTCGGCATATAAGCAGCAACGCGGTCACCCTTTTGTATGCCTATTTCCCTCAACCCTTGTGCAAGGCTCGCCACTTCCCGCCGTAACTTTTCCCAACTCCAAGTCTCTAAGGGGCGAAGTTCCGACTGAAACATAATAGCCGGCGTTTGCAAATCATAGTGCCGAAACATATGTTCCGCAAAATTTAAATGTGCCCCTTCAAACCATTTAGCCCCCGGCATCTTCCGACTAGTTAAAATTCGACCATAATCCGTCGAAGCAATTACTTCATAGAAGTCCCAAATCGACTGCCAAAACCCTTCCACATCCGTCACAGACCAATCCCATAGCTCCATATACGACGTAAATCGATGACCCTTTTCTTCATTTAACCAACGTATATACCGGGTTAAGGTTGCCTGCTCACGCATCGTTTCTCCAGGCTCCCATAAGACAGGACCTCTTGCTTCCATCATGTCACTACTCCTTTCTGGTTAAATAGTACACAATGCACTTCCTTTACCCGTACTTACTATATGAGTTCCCTAGCATAAATAGGCTCCCTCTCCGAACTCTATGGGATGTATGCGTTTACAATGGTTAGCAAAAGAAAAGCTAGCTTCCCTTTACCTAATAAATATAAAAAAGCTTATCTATCATTTATAGTACGAGACTTGGGAGCCTTTTTCAAGGTGAAACAGATCAGCTAAATCTTTTTGTCCTTGAAAAAGGTATAACTCGACTCTCTTCCGTAAGCGGAATTCCCTCTGCCTTATAACGATCAAAGAAATGATCATCGACGCCAGTAATTTTCGCTAAAAAATCAACTTTGAAAAGTAAGTCTTCCCGTAACATTTTGGGTAAATCGACGATTTCTTCATTAAAAATAAAATCAAAAATCGCCAACATCTTCTGCGGTTGAGGGAGAAAGTTGATCTCATCTAAAGGCTCCCAATCCCAATATCCTTTCTCCTTTAAACTCTGGTAAAACCTTTCGTAAATTTCTTCGCTAATCAACCCACTTTGCCATGCTCGATAACCTAACCAATAGAGCGACACATCCCACTTCCGTTTAAGATGGATATAAGCATCCGGATCCGCCTCATTCCACACCGTCGCCATGTCTTCGGCAAAGCTTTCCTCCGGTAATAAAAAATATACCGCAAAACGGTTCGCCTCATCCTCTATCTTTGCATATTCTTCCTTCGATAAAGTCGAAAACTCAACCTGCTGGTGCAATAAAAGATGCCCTAACTCATGGGCTAAATCGAAGTTTCGTTGGACTGCAGAATCCCCATATTTGCGTAAAAATATATAAGGCCTTGCGCCTTCTACCCATAAACTATATACATCTTTATTCGTCCCAAGCATTTTCTCAAACACAAAAATACCGCTTTTTTCTAAGCAGAACAACAGAAATTTATTCGACTCATCCTCTAACTCTAGCACTTCCCGTGCCAAGGAAGCAATGCGCTTAATCGCCTCTTCCCGCTTCATTGTGGAAGTTTTCATCATATCGACGGCCTGATCCCGTAAGGTAATAATCGGCTCTAACGGTACTTCTACTTCTAAAGTTAAATAGTTAATGAGACTATTTAAATATTCGATAAATACTTTTTCACTCTGGGCCTGCGCTAAATCCGAAAACCGTTTAGAACTATAGCTTATATCGATCGGCGCCTTACCCCTAGCAGGACTTTGATACCGATGAACGAAGGTTTCTCGATAAAAATAAAGCCCCCGAACGTCAAAAAGTAGACAGAGCTTGTTAACGAAAGCAAAATCCGGCTTCTTTTCATTCGCCTCATAAAGACGAATTTTCTCGACCGGAGTATGTAGTAACCTCGCTAGCTTTTCTTGTGAGTAGCCGAAGAGCCTACGTAAGTACTGCAAATTCTCACCTTTAAACAACGACTCACTGCTCCTTTAATGGATAAATGGTAATATTTAGCTTACATTATCTTAACGTATAGCTAAGAAATTTACAATGTATTAAATTGTTCAAACCTTCGCCTCCGGCACCCTAGTTTTTTAAAAATCCTCCTGATCTTTTAAAAAAATTCGTCGGAGTATCCCTAGCTTTTAAGAAAATTAGAAAAAAATAACCTACCCGGCAAAGGCCGAGTAGGTATCCTTCTCTTGAACAAGTAGACTAAAATTGATGAAAGGCCTCGACCGGTAAGACGAAGACCGTCGCTCCACCAATTTCAATCTCCCGCATATTGAAAAAATCTGTACTTGCCCGCATTGGATAGGATGTTGGAGACTGCTTCACCCTTTCTGAACATTGTAACTTTATAATATCGAGGGCCTCGCCAACCTCCTCCTCTTCACAACCGATCATCAAGGTCGTATTTCCACTCCGTAAAAAGCCTCCCGTCGAAGCTAACTTCGTCGAACGGAAGCCGCTCTTCCCAAGCTCCTCTGTTAAACGGGCTACATCATTATCCTGCACAATCGCTACGATTAATTTCAATTTACTCACCATTCCTTAGCCTAAAGTAAACCTTAGACCTTTGTTAAATTTAGTAAAACTAATCACTTTCCATTTATACTTATTATACCAACTTTGCAAAATAAAATCTTGAACAGTTTAGAACAATTCCTAACCCTTTATGGTTTGATTCATAAGGTATGATTAGCTCAATATGTTATATGCATTTTTTTCTCATTTATGCACCTATAAGAAAATCCCTAAACCGATATTTAGAACCGTTGAATTGTTTAAGGCTTTTAATCTCTATCATTCAATCATCGTAGCATCTACTTTTCTAGAAAATCTCCCCTGTTCTATACTATCCTTCCCTTGACTATGAAATGTATCCCTACACAATAAAAACTATTTTTTTATTGTATAAGAACTACTCTTCTGACATTTCTAAATATTATATTATTAGGCTTGCCTTTTCTAAGGTAAATCTAGTATGATACACTATGTTGGATTAAAAAAGGATCAATTTTTGTTTCTATAGTCAGAGTTAGCTGATTTTTCAGAAAAGTATAACAAAAATTGGTTACTATTTTATCAAACATAGAAGGTAGGAAGGATTTTCAACATGAATCAACAGAATCAAATGGATCGTTCAGCACGTGTAGCTATCGGTTTTATGTTATTTGCTCTATTCTTTGGAGCAGGAAACTTAATCTTCCCGGCCCAATTAGGTCAGGAAGCTGGAACTAGTTTAGTCCCAGCAATAAGTGGCTTCCTATTAACAGGAGTTGGACTACCCCTTTTAGGGATTCTAGCAATCGGTTTTTCCGGTTCAGAAAACTTACAGCATCTAGCTAGCCGGGTCCATCCAACCTATGGATTATTTTTCACATCCCTACTATATTTAACGATTGGGCCATTTTTTGCAGCGCCACGAACTGGAACCGTAGCTTATGAAATAGGGATTGCTCCTTTAATCGGTGATGCCGCTGGACAAACGGCTCTCTTTATCTTTACATTAGTCTTTTTCGGGATTACTTTATTTTTCTCCCTGTATCCGACAAAGCTAGTTGATATTATTGGGAAATTACTAGCCCCGACCTTATTTGTTTTACTTGCTATTTTATTAGCTATCGCTGTCTTCAATCCAATGGGACCTATTCAAAGTCCGATAGAAGCCTATGAAGAAGGAGCCTTTATTAGAGGGTTTTTAGAAGGCTATAACACTATGGATGCCCTGGCATCTTTAGTCTTCGGAATGATCGTCATCACCTCTATCCACTCCTTTGGATTACGGACAAAGGGACAAGTCTTTATCGAATTATCTAAATCTGGTTTAATTGCGACGGTTTTACTAGGAATTATTTATATCGGTATCGCTTATCTAGGGGCAACGAGCGTAAGCACCTTAGGTATGTTTGATAACGGTGGCCCTGTACTTAACGGTGCAGCTAGCCATTATTTCGGCACCTTTGGCTCGCTCATTTTAATGGCAGTTATCATGTTAGCCTGTTTAACGACAGCTATTGGACTAGTGACTGCTAACGCCGAATACTTTCATATGTTATTTCCAAAAGTAAGCTACAGAGCTTTCGCAATCTTTTTTGCGACTTTAACTTTTATCATTGCTAATTTTGGATTAACGAATATTATTAACTTTTCTATCCCAATGTTAATGTTCCTATATCCTTTAGCTATCGTCCTTATGCTACTTACCTTTGTAGCACCTTTATTCAATAATGCACGAGTAATCTATGTTGCAACGATTGCTGTTACCTTTGTACTGAGCCTAGTCGACGGACTAGTCGCTCTATGCGATTCCTTAGATATCAGCTTCCAATGGCTAGCGTCCCTTACAGGTTTTCTCGATCGTATCTTACCTTTTTATAGCCAAGGCTTAGGGTGGTTAATCCCAGCCCTCATTACGATTGTTATCTCAGGAATTTACGCTAAAGTAACAAAGGCAGAACCAGCATAATCAAGGATCGACTGCTAGGATTAAACTACTTTTTAAAATAACAGGCACAGTTCCCGTAGAGGACTGTGCCTTTTACATTAGTTCCTATTTCAAACCGAACTTCTTCACCGGACCATATAAAATAAGTTCAAAGAGAAAGTTAGCCGCTTCCTCAATATCCACCGACTCTTCCGTTTGATAAACATATTCTGCATAAGTAAGAAAGTTCGAAGTAAACATGGCAATAAGTAAATCTAAGGGAAAGGCGCCTTCAATATCGATATGGGGTAACACTTTTTCTTCTATAATTGACTTTAACATCTTGTGTAACTTTTGTTGAAAGGATTGATGACCCGCTTTTAAAACAAACTGTAGCAAGCTCTTATTTTCCGCAAAGACTGTAAATACGTTTACGATTGTTTCATAACGAGTTTTAACGAATAACTCCTTAGTAAATTGTTCCGGGAAATGTTCTAAAATGATGGAAAAAATTTTTTCTATTAGCTCATTTTCATAGCTTTCTAACATATCGAACTTATCTTCAAAATGCAGATAAAAAGTCCCCCGATTAATATCCGCCCTCTCTGTAATTTGCTTAATCGTTAGCTTATGAAAATCCGTACTCTTCAATAATTCATTGCAGGCTTCTAGAATTAGTTTCCGTGTTTTTCGTTGACGTCGATCCATCTATCCCTTCTCCTTTATGACATTTTTTAAAACTAATGAGCATTTTTTTTATATCTTGTTGATTAATGAATATTTTCGAATATTTTGCCCATGGTAATACCGCTTTACTGCTATTATAATGAAGATGGAGTTAATGAACGAATTGTTGATTATAAGGAGGAAGATGAACGGATCGAATCCTGAAATCTAATCGAATTTTACTTATTCCTTTTCTAGTAGTCATTATTCTAGGGCTTATTTTTATGACTGCGATTTTACCTTTAGTAAAAATAGATCCAAAAGATATTCCTTTGAGCATCCTTATTCTAGATGAAGATGAGAAAATTACAGAACTATCCGAAGGACTAATTGAAAAGGCTCCAGATGTCGTCGCCTTTGAAAGTTTCTCCTCACAGGAAGCATTGGACGAAGCTTTAGCTAATCGAGAAATTTACGGTGCCCTCGTATTTCCCGAGTCTTTTTCAGAAAAGCTTGCCAGCCTAACTACTGAGACACCGGAAAAGGCTACGATAGAAATCATCGTCAATGAAGGGGCTAACCCAACCATGGCCCAATTAATCGAGACGAATCTTACGAACATGGTCGGCATAATCAATACTCAAATGAGCACCCAGATTCTAACTATGATTGGGGAAAAACAGGAGGAAATGCTTGCCCAATTCAAGCCGATGCTCGAGGCCCAAGCCGGTCCGGAAAGCCCCCTGGCTCAGCTAGAGTCCATGCTCTCACCAATACAGCCGGACAAAGTCTTAGACCTTGCGAATCCTATCGAGGCCGAAGTAATCCACGCCCATGCTAGTGATAACTTAGGGAACGCACCTATCGCCTACCTAACAACCGCTTGGTTCACGAGCCTGATTGGTGCGGTTATTTTATACCTCGTCGGTAAGCATCGTCCGGAAGCAACGAGACAGGATCAGCTGAAGTGGCAAGTTATCCAGACGATCATGCCTTTTGTTTACGGAATTGTCGGAGGCTATATTGCTACCTTGTATTCTACTTGGTTGCTCGGTTTTGAATTCGAGCACTTCCATCGTATCGCCTGGTATATCGCCTTCTGTATCGTGGCCTTTACCTTTATGATTTTAGCTACCGTTCGCTGGCTACGCCTTCCGAGCATCGTCATCTACATTATTTTAATGTTCTTTAGTATGGCGGCGATTCAAATGGCTCCGGAAATGATGCCTAGCGTATATCGAGATTATATCGTTTCTTGGTTACCGCTTCGTATTTACGCCGACGGCTTACGGGACCTCTTATTTTACAGCCAGCAAATCATCAACGATTACAGCATGCCTTTACTCTGAGTACTAATTATTTCTTTCATCCTCTTATGGGTAAAGAATATTCTCGATCTAAACAAATTGAAAAAGGCCTAACAACTATGTAGCGGAAGTAAGTCGACCTTGCTTCCGCTTTTTTGAGGCTATTTTTAACCCGTCTAAGGAACAATCAGGGCCATGTAAACGGAAGTCCTTCCTATATACAGTAAAGGGGTCTATTGTATATAGAAAATCTTTCCGTTTACAAGAAAGGGGCCTACTGTATACAAGAAAATATCCTATTTACACTGGAGCCCTCCACTGTAAACGGGATAAATTTTTTCTAAAACCTGTATACAGTAGAGCCTTGCACTGTATACAGAATAAATTTTTTTCAAAACCTGTTTACAGTAGAACCTTACACTGTATACGAAAGATGACCCCATTTACAGTAGAGAGCGCCCATGTAAAGCAAAATTTTTTCTATTTACAAGGGAGGACTTCACTGTAAACAAAAATTTCCCCCGTATACAAGCTCCTCTACCAGAAGCAAGGACTGGGCCCCATTATACGAAAAAACGTATGAAGCCGGCATAAAAACACCGCTCCACACGTTTCCTTCTTCCTATTCCTCAGCCCACTTCTCCTGCACGGCTTTCGGCAACTCTTCCCATGTCACTTCATCATAAGAAGTCACAGACCGATGCTTGTCTAAATACAACTTTAAATAAGCACCTTCCCGCAATACTTTATGGGCTTCGAATTCTACCTCTTCTTCCTTCCCTTCCTCGTCTACACTAACCGTCCGATAACCATATCGTTCGATAATTTCGCCACTTTCTAAGCGATCTTCAATCAACTCACTCGGTTCCTCAACGATGACGTAGACATTGCTTTTATTAAAACGATTCCAATCAAACATCATCACCCCAATGACCAAAGCTATAAATAAAACAACAGGAATCAACACATACATCGCTTTTTTCATCATCATCTTCCTCCTCTAATCTTCCCTTGGCTTGACCGTTAGATAAAAACCCCGTACAGTCAATAAATAAAACATAAAATAAATCAATATAAAACCTAGCATCCATAGAACGACCGGGATAACGAGATTCATTTGTAAAAGTTTAGAAAAGGCTGTTAAGGCGACTCCGGCATGTATAAGACTTAATAACAAGGGACCTAAAAAAATTAGGAGCATCTGCTTCCGAATTGTCTCCTTCATTTCCCCTTCTCTAACACCTAACTTAAATAAAATAGGATAAACTGCCTTATCTTCTTCCGCTTCGGTCATCATCTTAAAGAAAATAACACTTCCCATCGCTAATAAAAACACGACTCCTAAAAAACTCCCAACAAACAAAAGCACACCAGACTGTTCCAACATCAAGTGATATTCCTTTACGCCACTAGAAAAAGCACCGGGTACTTTTGCTTCAAGCTCCTCGGATAAACCCCTTTCCTTCTTAAAGTTATAAAGCTGGACTGCCTGGTAAGTTTTCTCTTCTAAAGGTATATCCGCATAGGCAGAGTCAGTGAAAACTATCATTTTCCCCGGTAAAAGATCCACGTTCACCAAATAATCTGTATACGTATGGATTACGCTATACTCCTCTTTAGCAAGCGCCAACTTCCCCTCCTCAGCTTTCTCCAATGTAGGATCGATAAGCAAAACCTGATCGTCCTCTGAAACCTCCCGAAGTTTCCACCCTTGAACCTTGGCAAGATTCTGGAAGGTACTTTCCGAAAGTACATAGTAAGCCTGAGAAATTTCCCCTTCCTTGTCTATCCCTTCTTTTAAAACAAAGGACACCTGATCCTGAACCTTTTCAGCCGGAAGCTCATATTCCTCTCCCTCCCACATTAAATGAAAGGGCATGAAGCTAGCGATCGTTTTCTCCGTACTATAATAAAGACCAAAAACTGCCCCACCCGCCGTAATCGTCGTTGCACTTAAAAGGGCGATAATAGTAAGGCTTCGAGCATTTGCCCGGATCCGATGCAACAATTGAGAAACTGTCCAAACATTCAATCCCCGCCAAGACCAAGGATGAAAGGAACGTAAAGCAGTTAAACCTTGCACCGAACCTTGATGAAACAGCAAATAACTTCCTAACGCCGTTAAACCAAGGATAATCAACGGCGTACCTAGACCAAAATATGCCCAAACCGACGATTCCAATAAATCTTGCAAGGCGAGCCAATAGGCAAGGCCGAGGGAAATAATTCCGAGAAATACGAGGAAAAGATTCGCCCGCGGAGGCTCCTCATGCTTCCGACTCGCCTGAAACAAGTCGAGCAAACGATAACGGTATACTACCCGGAAGTTAAGTAACGACGTTACGAGAAAAACGACAAAAAAGACGAAGGCCGTATGAAGTAACGCCTCCCAAGAAAAAGTAAAATCCACCGCTAAAGGAAGCCCCATCAAACGTAATAAAAGCATTAAAAACAAACGGGAGAAAAGAAAACCAAGTAAGGTACCAACGACTAAAGAAACGAAACCGATAACGATATTTTCCCACCATAAAAGCCAACCGATCGTCGACTTCCGTAAACCTAGCAGGGTGTAAATCCCTATTTCCTGCTTCCTTTTCTTCAGGAAAAAACTATTGGAATACAAAATAAAAATAGATACAAATAGAAGCAAAACAAACTGCGACTGCATAAGTACCCCTTTTACTTGCGAAGAGGTACTCGCTACTTGACTTATATGCTCACTATAACGCAAGGTCGCAAAGGTAAAGTAAATCATAATGGAAAAAATCGTCGCCCCAATGTAAAGGGCGTATTGCTTAAGGTTTCGTTCGATATTTTTTAGACCAAGTTTAACGATCGACACCTTGACCACCACCTAAAGAAGCTAGCTCCTCCATAATTCTTTGGAAAAACGCTTCCCGACTCTCTTGTCCCCGGAGCAACTCCGTATGCAAGCGTCCATCCTTAATAAATAAAATTCTCCGCGAAAAACTCGCCGCAAAAGCATCGTGGGTAACCATCAAAACGGTCGTACGGTGTTCTTCATTTAGCAAGCTTAAATGTTCTAATAAATCACGGGTCGCCCGAGAATCTAAAGCCCCCGTCGGCTCATCGGCAAAAAGCAGCTTCGGCTCCGTAATCATGGCGCGTGAAGCAGCCACTCGTTGTTTCTCTCCGCCTGATAACTGATAAGGATATTTATCGATCAACGATTGAATTCGGAAGCGTTCCGTCATCTCCTGCACCCTGTCTTCAATCTCCTGGCGTGGCCTACGCTGAATAGCAAGGGGTAGGAGAATGTTTTCTTTAACCGTTAAAGAATCGAGTAAATTATAGTCTTGAAAAATAAAACCTAAACGATCCCGCCGAAAATCACTCAAGGCCGCCTCCTTCATCCCGACGATATCCTCGCCTTCTATATATACCTTTCCCTTCGTTGGCTGATCGATCGTCGCTAAAACATTCAATAAAGTCGATTTCCCCGCCCCCGACGGTCCCATCACCCCGACGAACTCCCCTTCTTCTACTGTGAAGGATATATCCTGTAAAGCCTGGTAACGATTTGCCCCTTTTCCATAAATTTTTTCTACGCCTTCTACTTTTAGTACGTATGTCATACTTCCACCTCTTTCGTTACTTCTAGCATAATAAACGAGACTTACATAAAACCTTCACGAACCTTACAAAATCCTTACATTATAAAAAAGAACGACGAAATCTCTAGCGACGCCTCCTGTGGTATAATGAAGAAACATGTAATGAAAGGAAGAAAACTATTGCAAGAGGTACAAATTTTAGTCGTAGAAGACGACCAAGATATCGCCCAATTAATCCAAACGGCGCTCCATAAAGAAGGTTTTACCCAAGTTGCCCTAGCAAACAATCTTCAAGACGGGCTCGAAGCCTTTCGCAGCCTATCGCCTGACCTTGCTATCTTAGATATTATGCTTCCAGACGGGGAAGGGTATGAGTTATGTCGAACCATTCGGGAAACGTCCCATATCCCGATTATCTTTTTATCCGCGAAGTCAGAAGAAGTTGATAAAATTCTCGGTCTTGCTATCGGCGGAGACGATTATATGACAAAGCCGTTCAGTCCAAAAGAGCTAGCCTATCGAGTGAAAGCCCAACTTCGCCGATCCGGCCGTTATGCCCAACCAGTACCGGAAGCTAAACAGGTCGGTATCTTTTCCATCGACCAAGGGAGGAAGGAAGTGAGCAAAAACGGCCACCCCTTACCTTTAACAGCCACAGAACTCGGCCTTATGCTAACCTTCCTAGACCACCCGAGACAAATCTTAAGCAAGGAAACCCTCTTCCAAAGGGTATGGAAGGAAGACTTTTACGGTGGGGATAATACCGTCATGGTTCACATCCGACGTTTAAGGGAAAAAGTCGAAGACGACCCTTCAAATCCGGTTCATATCCTTACAGTCAAAGGCCTTGGCTATCGGTTTATTCCGGAATAAAAGGTGATTTAAATGAAATTAAATATTACAGCCCGCTATTTACTATCCCTTCTCTTTATTGTCGTTACAGTCTTCTTCGTCAATGGGCTCATCTTCATCGGCCTCATCCTCTACCAGCAAGAAAAAGGGCATTTCTTCTTTACGAGCGACTATGGTGAAAATTTTGCCCGTTCTTTCATGGAGGACTTTTCCTTGCTAGACGACGGCACCGTCAAACTTTCCGACGCCGGATACGATAAGTTAAAGGAGGCCGGTGCCTGGATTGAGATCCTTAATGAAGAAGGGACAGTTGTACAAACGTTTCCAGAACATCAAGGCAAGACGACGCACTACCGTCCCGTCGAACTCATCCATCGTTATAAGTACATGGATGATGAATTAAACACTTACTTTATCGGGGAATTTGAACAATATAGCTATCTTGTAATCAATCCGAACCTAGATGTCAGAAGGTACACCTTTCTCGTTAATGACCGGAACCTTTTTACAAGTATCGCCGACTTTACAATCCTAGCCCTGATTATTAACCTCTTTATCGCCTTACTTGTCGGATATGTATTCAGCCTCTTCTTTACCCGTCCGATTAAAGGTATGACAAAGCAAATCAAAGCCTTGAAAGAACGTCGGTTCATCGAAGATAAATCTAAAGAAAAAGGAATCTATAAAAAAGTTTTTGCCGACTTAAACGATGTCGCCCATACGTTACAACAGTACGAAAAGGAAAGGGAAAAACTCGAAGTGATGCGGGAGGAATGGATTCGAAATGTCTCCCACGATATTAAAACTCCCCTATCCTCCATTAGAGGCTATGCTGAGCTTTTAAAAAGCGACGGTTTAACCGACGAAGAGCGCCTGCAATATGCCTCCGTTGTAGAAAGACAGTCCTTATATATCCGAGAATTACTAGATGACTTCAACCTTTCCTTACGTCTACGTAACGAGGAGCTAAGTCTAAAGAAAGAACGGACTAATATGGTCACCTTCGTTCGAGAACTAGTGATCGATCTTTTAAATGATCCACAGTTCCAAACCGAAGAAATTAACTTCCGCCAAACTGACGAAGCAATATACTGGGAGATCGACCGCCATTTAATGAAACGGGCAATCCTGAACCTCCTATACAATGCCTTTATCCATAATGACAAGGTCCAGGTCACCGTTACCATCGCTCCTGATCGCCTTATCATCGAAGACGACGGAATCGGCATTTCAAAAGAAGAACAAGCAAAAATCTTCGACCGTTACTACCGAGCAACAAATACAAAAACAATTAAAGGAACCGGCCTAGGAATGGCCATTTCCCGCGATATCATCGAAGCCCATCAAGGAAAGATAGAACTCGAAAGCGAACCAGGCCTAGGGACTAAGATTACCCTTTATTTAACCTAAAAAAATAAGTCGATGCCTCTCTAATAAAGATTAGGCATCGACTTATTCTATTAGCATTAACTACCCTCTTTTAAACGGAAGCGATTTGTATGGTCTAATAAAGATTGCGAAAGGGTTAACAGTTCCAAACCAACCTCATGGGTTCCTGCTAACTGAAGCCTCTGTCTATCGCTATAAGCATGCATTTCATCCACTCTTTCTAAAGTCCCTCGAGCGACCACGGCAAAGCGATCTGTCGTTTCCTGTAAGGAAGGTAGCGCCTCCCTTAATTGCAACATCCCCTCCTCCATCCACTGTTGACTTTCCCGCACTTGTTGGATTCCTTGCATCAATCGTTCAAGTGCTTCCCGGGAAGCCGTCGATTTATCCAAGGTCAGACGAATCTTGGATAGAATCTGTATAAAACCTTCCGATATCTCCTGAGATACCGTCTCTACCTGTACCGTAGACTGCATGATTTGTTCCGCTGCCTGACGTGATTGATCTGCCAGTTCACGAATTTCCTGAGCCACTACAGAAAAACCCTTCCCCTTTTCTCCAGCATGGGCAGCCTCGATAGAAGCATTCAAAGAAAGAAGATTCGTTTGTTCAGCAATATCCTGGATAACCCCATTCAATTGACGGATGGAATCGGATTCCAACTCGACCTGTTCTACGACCTTGCTTAACTGCTGAAAATCCTTTTCGAAAGAGTCGATCGTATCGATTAATTCTGTCGTTGTCTCCTTCCCCCGACTCGCCGTATCTACCATCTCTTCCTGACTTTCAAGAACTAAATCTAAACGATGGTTAAACTCGGCCATTTGTTCCGTTAACTGGCTAAAAGTCTCCATACTAGCCTCCGATTTTTCTACCGTATCCTCCGCTCCGTTTCTTACTAAATTAACAATATCAACAAGCCGTTCACTCGAAGCCAAGGTAGAATCAGAAGAATTCTGTAAATCACTTCCCTTATGCTCCAATTCACGCACCGTCTCTTTCAACTCCTCAACCATCTCAATCATAAAACGAATCATCGCACTATAACTTTTATGTAAGGACTGGATTTCTGGAATCGTCGTCGATAAAGGACTCGGTTCATGTAGCTTCCCCTCCCGAACCTCCCGCATTCTCGTCCGTAAAGTTGTCAAAGGAGAGGTAATACTTCGAACAAAAAAGACTAAGATAATCGAAGCGATAACAATAACCCCGATAGATAAAAATAGAAGCAGCTTAGCCAAATGATACACCGGCTCTAAATAACTTTTCGTAGGCACCATTAAAACAAAAGTAGCATCGATTTCCTCCATAGGTTGAAAGGCGAAAGTAAACTCCCTCCCCTCCAATGTTTCATGGATAACACCCTTGCCTGTTTTCTGTATTTCCTCTATCAGTCCCTTAGACACCTCCGGCGGTTTATTTTCGCTAAAACGGAAAGGGTGAACCTCATCCCCTCGAATATAGACATAGTAGGAAGGCATCTTCTCCTTCAACAATTCCCCATGTTGCGCCCGTAAACTTTGGTTTAATTGTTGTAAAAAATAATCTTCATCCGTTACATATAAAAACTGTAAATTACTCGCCATTTGCCCCGTCAATTCTACCTCTCTTACCAAGCGATTCTCTATCTTCTCTAGCATTTCCTTACTCATCAATTGATAAGAAATAAAACCTAACGTAAAAATAGAAAGCGATAATAAAATAGTAAAAATAAGCACTAGCCGGTAGGTTAAGTTAAGATCTTCTAAAAATCTTCGAATAAATCCACGCTTTTTATCGGAAATATCCTTCTTTTTTCCTGAGTATCTAGCCTTAAATTCCATACAATCGAACTCCTTTCCTAGCATCCCACCTCCATCCTAACAAGTAAATGTAAAAGCAATATCAATTCCATGTAAAGAAGATGTAAAAGTTGTTAATGAAATAAAAAAACTGCCCCCCTTACCGGCTTCCGGATAATTCATATATCCGGACAAGCCTTGGGGGACAGTCTTTTTACCTATTTTTTACCTTAACATACGTAAGCCGTTTAAAATAACTAAAATAGTACTTCCTTCATGCCCTATAACTCCTAACGGTAAGTCGATCACTTGGAAGAAGTTCGACACGATTAAGACCGCAATGACCGCTAAAGAAAAGAAAATATTTTGCTTAATAATTCGGTTCATCTTAATCGACGTTTGGATTGTATCGGTCAACTTAGATAAATCGTTTTTCATTAAAATTACATCGGCAGTCTCTAAAGCGATATCCGTACCTTCTCCCATCGCTACTCCCACATCGGCTAAGGCTAAGGCTGGGGCATCATTAATTCCATCACCAACCATAGCAACTTTTCCTTCTTCCCGAATAAGCTCACGAATATGGTCGACCTTTTCATTCGGTAAACAACCCGCTACATAATGATCGATGCCTGTTTCCTCTGCAACAGCCTTCGCTGTAATTTCGTTATCGCCGGTTAACATCACTGTCTTAATGCCTAGCTCCTTTAACTGGCGAATCGCCTCCTTCGCTTCCGGACGAACCGTATCCTTTAAAGCATACAGAGCCACGATTTTTCCTTGATGCCCGACATAGACGACTGTTTTCCCTTCGCTAGCTAGCTTTTGATCCTGTTCGCCATAAAATAGGGAGGTTTCCTCCTCACTGACAGCAAAGGATTTTCTACCGATAAACCACTCCTCCCCATCCACTTGACCAACAACCCCTTTTCCACTGACGGTTTCCATATGGTCGAGAACCGTCGTAAAAGAAGTTTGTTCTAAGGTTTGTAAGGTAAATCTTTTAATAGCTACCGCTAAAGGATGGGTCGACTCCGCTTCAATAGCTCCCACAATTTCGTGTACCTTTGCCTCATCATAATCAGGATGGATATAAACGTCTGTAACTTCAGGAGTACCCTTCGTCAACGTTCCCGTCTTATCGAAGGCAAAGACATTCATTTGGCTAATGTTTTCTACATGGAGTCCGCCTTTAAAAAGGACACCGTTTTTCGCACTTTTAGAAATTGCCGATAAAGTAGCTGGCATAATAGAAGCTACTAAAGCACACGGGGAGGCAACGACAAGTAACACCATGGCACGGTAGATACTTTCTGTCAATGTCCAACCGAAAAATAAATACGGAACAAACATCATTAACACAACGACAAGTAAGACGATATTAACATAGGTACTTTCAAATTTTTCGATAAAAAGTTGAATCGGTGACTTTTCATCCTTCGCCGATTGCACCATTTCAATAATCTTTTGTACGATTGTTTCGTTAGCTTCTTTTGTAATTTCGACAGTGATCGAACCATTTAAAGCAACGGTTCCAGCAAAGACCTCTTCCCCATAACCCTTGGTCATAGGAATCGACTCGCCGGTAATAGCACTTTCATCTACAGAAGTCGAACCCTTTACAATCTTACCATCTGCTGGAATACGTTCGCTTGCCAAAACATAAATATAGTCACCGACCTCGAGCTCAGAGACAGGAACGATTCTCTCCTTGCCATCTTCTACAATTCTAGCAATCTCTGGTTGCAACTCCATCAACGAATGAATCTCTTTATTACTTTTGTTTAAAGTATAAGTTTCCAAAGCTCCTGCTAGGGCAAAAATAAAGATTAAAATAGCCCCCTCGGTCCAATAACCAATTAAGGCAGAACCGATTGCTGCAATGATCATGAGAAGTTCTACATTAAGCTCTTTCTTCTCAATCGTATCGGTAATTCCTTCTTTGGCCTGCGCATAGCCACCGATTATAAAGGCGACGATATGCAGGATGACCCATAGACTATGGGGAATAACCCCTGTTAAAGACCATGTAATTAAAATAATCAATCCACTAGATAAAGCTGCGATTAATTCTCCATGCTTCTCCAAAAAACTAGCTTCTTGCTTCCACGCTTTTGCTTGTTTTTCTTCAATGCACGAAGTACCTTGCGCTTGAATATTTGTCGACATATAAATTCCTCCAACTAATTGATAATAATTATTATTATCAATTATTTGTAATTATTCTAATTTAGTAATTATTATAATCTAATACTATTCCTATGTCAACCGAAGGAAACTGTCGTAGGTTTCTTTCCTTATAAGATAAAAAGGGCTAAGTTTTGCGTACAGCCAACTAGCCAATTAAACAATAAAAAAACCGTCTAGACTTTTTCAAATCTAGACGGTAGATAGTTTGATATCTTTATTCCTGGAATTTTCCTTCAAAAACGAACTCACTTTGTGGACGGCGGTCAGAAGGTACTTCCCTTTCTTTATTTTTCTCCGAAAGTGGTGCATCCGGATCGTGGTAGCCAATAGCTACTACCGCTTGCACCTCGTATTCATCAGGTAAACCTAATACTTCCTTTGCCTTTTCTCCATCGAAGCCACCCATTCCATGAGTAATTAACCCTTGTCTCGTCGCTTCTAAAGTTAAGTAACCCCAGGCCGTTCCGGTATCGAAAGCGTGGAAATGGTTAGGGTCTCCCTCTTCATTTCGGGTCGTTTTAGATACGACGGCTAATAATACCGGCGCCCGGTGGCACCATTCAACATTACCTTCAAAAATAAAAGATAAGAACTTTTCCTTATCTTCTTCCTTCGTTGCATAGATGAAGTGCCACGGTTGCCAATTCGCCGCGGATGGCGCCCAACGAGCCGCTTCAAAAATACTATGTAACTTTTCCTTTTCAACTTCCTTTGTCGAAAAAGCTCTCGGCGACCAACGTTCTATGTAAACCGGGTCAATTGGATAATCTGCTTGTCTTTTGTTGTTTGTTGCCATATGTCAATCTCCTTTTCATCCTAATATGTTTATCATATACAACTATAGAAAGCTAATTCAACAATTTTGTTTATAAAATACTCAACCCTCGATTAGAACAAGATTTTTCCTTCCCTGACTTCCATCTCTACCCTAACTTTTTTACTTCGACAATTCCTATATCCGATTTAACATTTAAGACTTTTACTTCAAGGTTTTGCTTAAATTATTAGGAATTTAGTTATAAAGTTCTATTTTGTTTAGTTTTTGTTTATTTCTCCGGTTTATATTGGAAATAAGAAAAAATAATCCCATTGTTAAAAATCATCGAAACATACTTATGGTTAATTATTCCTCTATTTACTTGACCTTCACTTGGAACCTCGGAGCCGTCGAATCTTTAGAGGAGGAACAGTTCTACTTACCTGATAACCTTGAAGTCGAAGCAATGCAAAAAGCTCCCCTAGACGATCAGGATAAAGACCTCGGCACCTATACAGTACACGAAGATGGAAAAGTAGAACTATCCCTTAACAAAGCAACAACCGACAAAAAAGGACACTTCACGATTCAAGCCAAACTCAAAGAGGATGCTTTAACTGACGATGAAGCAAAACTAACCTTTACTTTTTCTAACAAAAGTAAAACCATCATTGTTCCCCTAGAATCTAACACAGACGAGAAAACTACTTCTCAAGACAATCATGGCCACGAAAGTACCTTACTCAAAACAACCGATCATTCTGAAGCGAAGGAAAATACTCGCTCCATCGCACCGATGGCGACCGTAGACGATACTAAAGCCATAACCCTTGATCAAAGCTATTCTAATCAGGAATCAGATGACTCATTTAAAACAACCTACTACATTGACGAAGATATTACCTATGAAGTGAACTTAACCATTAGCGGTAATGAAACAACCCTAACAAACTATATCTTAAAAATTGAATTCCCTAGCGAACATTCCAGTAGCACATGGAAAGTAATCCTACCAGAACTAGCCTCTAACGTAAAGTATAAAAACGAAGATGGCAATCGCGTTGCTTATATTACTTTCCCTACCCTTTCCGGCGGGACAAAACTTTCCTTCCCGGTAGAAATAAAATTTAAGGGAGGAACACACGGAAGCCTCGTACCAGAAGGCTATCGTTTACCAGTCGATGTGAGCCTCTTAAATGCCGATAAAGAGCTGGTAAAATCCGCTAACACCCTATACTTTGAAGCAATCTATCCGGAAATAGGTTTTTCGAAAAGAATTAATAATAAAAACTTCAATGGACAGAGTATTTTTGCAGGAATTGTTGAAGAAGACATAGTAGCGGAAAATGGGGCCGTAGATATCCCCTTTAACTTTACCTTAACCAATATTTACAATAACCCAAAAATTCGCAGCATGGCAGAGGCAACCATTATCGATACCTTGCCACCAAACGCTACCTTCGAACCCGAAAAAAACCCCGGATGGGAATTGAGCGAAGACGGGACAAAGATTTCCAAAACTTATAAAGGCTCAACTAACTCTGAGTTAGTTCAAGCGATCGAAGAGGATACATTACTGCTTAGTTTCCCAGGAGCAAAGATTAATGAAACTATAAAAAACGAAGCAGAGATTCACTTTGTTCAAAAAAATAAGCAAGAATATGAACCAGACTATACCTATTCCAATAGTATCGACTTCGTCTTAGATGGAGATTTAACTGGAAATTTCTTCTATAAAACTGCTAATAGTAATCAAAAGAACATTTATAATACAAACTTAGGGAAACAAGATCTACAAGAATGGTCCATCCGTGTTGCAAACCCAACAGGAGTAGAATTACGCGACATTGTCATTTTAGACGACCAACTCGATGAGAGATTAGAATTTCACTCTGTCAAGCCCTTAACCTTCAACTACTTTGAAGATAGCGAGATAGAATTCATTGCTATCGTCGATGAAGAAGGAACAGAGGTAAAACTTCAAGAAGAAGACGGAAAAATATTATTCCCAGAAGGCAGCAAAGCCCTGAAAGTAAAAATCGATCGTCTCGCTCCCTATACTAGCGACCAATATTTCTATTTCTATACGAAACTAAAAAATCCAGCAGACATCGACTATGATGAAGAGGAATCGTCAAATAACCTCTTCCCTAACGAAGCTATAATAGATGCCTATGGGGTCATTCCAGATTATCCAGAATATAAACAAAAGCTTGAAGCTTCTAACTCCGACCGTTATACATTAGTAGAAGTCGATGAAAAAGTAAAAATTTCCAAATCGATTTTATCTCCAAAAACTCAATACCTAGAAGGGGACAACATTACTTTTAACTTAGTCTTTCAACCTTCTAAGGACGTGCAGGCAGATCGAGTATTTAAAAATGCCAAGTTTATCGACTTTGTACCGGAAGGACTCACACCACGTGAAAACTCCAACTATACAATTATCGAAGATTATAAAGATACCGGACGAACAGCGGTCATTTACGAGCTTGGTGACTTAAAAGGAAACGAAAGAATTTCACGAAGCCTTTACGCAACAGTAAACAAGCTATCTGAGGAAGGCGTTAATACAAACGAAGTATACTTTGTTTATGAAGGCGAGCAACTCCCTATTGATGGGGACAATAAAGCTCCCGATCAGTACGACCTCTATGGAGACGGAGACACGCAAAAAGAAATTAACTATGCAACGGTAGATTACAATTACATCCCTGTCAAAGAAGTCGTATCCCGTAAATATATCAAAAAAGATACGTCCAACATCTGGTCAGCAAAAGGAATCACAACTAAAGAGAATGAAGCTTTCCAATACCGGTTGAACGTCGTCAATAACCTAGACGTCGATTTAAATAAACTCATGATTTATGAAGTTCTCCCTTATAAAGGAGACAATGCTATCGTCACCAATGAAAATAATGAACGGGTATCCCGGGAATCTGTTTTTAGCAACTATCTCACCGGAGCCATCAAAAGTCCCGAAGGCTTTACGACATACTACACGACAGACGATATTCCTGAAAAGGAAACAGAAGCAATTCATCAGTTAAACTGGAAAACAAGCTTATCCGACTACTCAAAGACGACAGCAATTAAAATTGTTATGGACGAAAATCACGAATTAAAAAGTAAAGAACAAATAGACTTTATTTTACCTATGAAAGCTCCGAAACAATGGAACCTAGAAACCGGCGACAGAGCCTATAACTCTTTTGCCATCTCTACAAATGAAGGAGCCTCCTTTGTTGAAGGAAACAAGGTTTATAACAAAATCAAAGTGTCAGAGCGTTTACGAAAGACAGTCAATTACAAAGAACATTTAGATATCGACCGAGAGAGAGAATACGAATACCAAATTGTCGCAGATATTCCAGAAGATATTGAAGACTACGAGAAGTTTACCGTCATTGATGAAGTCGACCCTAACTTACGGATCAATACTGATAAGATTACCGTCACTGTCGATGGAAAAACAAACGACGCCCTAAAGGTCGATGTCGTTGATAACCTTGTCACCGTCGCCGCCGAAGACTTTTCCGCCCTAAAAGGAAAAGAACAAATCGAATTAACTATCCCAGCGAAGATTAAAATCGACGCAAATATTAACGAATACGAAGACGGGAATATTCCGAACACAGCAAAAGTTGAATTCAAACATCAATCTCGAGCAGAAGACTCTATCGAAACCGAACCCGTCACCGTCACACCACAAGACCCTAGCATTGTTAAAACGGTCAATGGTAAACAACATCTCACGATAGACTATGAAGAAAATTACGTATATGAAATAGCTACTTCTTTACCGAAGGATATTCAAGAATACAGCAAATTAGTCATCACCGATGTAATTGACAAAGGGCTATCTATTGATACCGAAGCTATTGAAGCAAAAGTAGACGGCGAAGCTTACGATGGCTTAGAGCTTGAGGTCTCAAATAATACCGTTACCTTAAGCGTCACTGACTTTGCCGGATTACAAGGAAAACATCAAATCGAACTTACTATACCAGCCCATATCAAAAAAGATACGGATATTAACCAATACGAAAATAAGGAAATTCCAAACACAGCTCTCCTTAACTTTACGAATGCCGATGATGAAGAAAAACAGAAAGAAACCGAACCTGTTACCGTCACACCACCAGCACCACCAACAATCACAAAAGATGTTGAAGGAAAGACACATTTAGATATCGAAAGGGAAGAGGACTTTACCTACTACGTCCATACTAAGATACCTGAAGACCTAAGCGCCTATAAAAATGTAACGATTAAAGACCAACTCGATAACAATTTAAAAGTGATCGACGCCAAAGTAACAGTAGACAAAGAAACTTCCGATTTAAAACCGATTATCGATGGACAAACTATCACACTCAATCTCGACAAAGAAGCCTTAGAATCTCTAGCTGGTGCTACCGTTACCTTAGAAATCACGACCCAAATCAATGAAGACACCGGCACAGTAACGATTGATAATACAGCAACGCTTCAATTAAACAACCATCCAGCAATCGAATCAAATACCGTTACAGTAACACCGATAGAGCCGAAAATACCAGAAGAACCTACACAACCTGAAACACCTGAAAAACCAGAAGACGAAACACCTGAAAAAGAAACAAAGGAACCAAAAGAAACCGAAAAAGACAAGACATCACCAATCAACAAGGATAAAGAGCAGCCAATTAAAATTATAGAAAACCCAGTTACAACCGACGAAGCTGAACCTATTAAAGAAGAAAACAAATTACCAAAAACCGCTACCTATACTTTTTCACTAATCACCGCCGGTCTAGCTCTTTTATTACTTGGCCTACTCTTTGCCCGCTATCGTAAAAGGGTAGAATAAATTACCAATTAA
>CALJVC010000127.1 GCA_937974845.1 uncultured Pseudogracilibacillus sp.
TATATATCTATTCGAGGTGGGATGATGACTTGCAAAAAAAAAAGAGGTATCCTTTTCCTTTGAATGGATACCCTGTTTCATATCGTTTATTTAAACATATCCTTACTTCGTTTCGTCCTTATTGGCCGATTCGTTACGGGCTTGGATTTTTTTTAAGTCTAAGATTCGTTGCTCGTCCTCTTTAAAATACTCAACTAAATCGGTAATCCGATCGATAGCATTCCAACTAAGATGATGTTCTATACCTTCTACATCATCGTAAATAAGCTCTTCATCGACTCCGATAATTTCTAAAAATTCTTCTAATAAGTCGTGACGGTCCACTAGTCGCTTTCCGACCTTTTTGCCTTTATCCGTTAAGATAAATCCACGATATTTTTCATAATGAACGAAATTTTCTTTATCTAGTTTCTGAATCATTTTCGTCACGGTGGACGGATGAACAAGCAAGGCCTCGGCTAAATCCGTCACCCGGGCATAGCCCTTCGTCGATATTAAAGAATAAATTTGTTCAATATAATCTTCCATCGTTGGTGTTGGCAAAGAGTTTACCCCTCTTCATTAAGTAGTTCAACTTTGTTTCTCATCTTATCATACCGTGTTCATGCCAATTATACAAGGAAAGCTACAAGAAAAGCATCTTTGTTGAAGGAAGGAAAAAATGTTGCTCCCTACTCCTTCTTATATAGTTTCCTATGAACATCTTTCACCGTTTCTACAAAGGCTTTTAAAGCCGGTGGAATATGAGGATCATTACGGTAAATAAAAACGGTCGTTATTTTACTATATTTCTCTGGTAAAGGATAACAATCAATCAATCCTTTTGCTTCATAATCTTTGATTGCAGCATAGGGAACGTAGGCAATTCCTAATCCAGAAATAACAGAGCCTAAAGTCGTCTCTAAAGTACCTAGCTCCATAACCTTGGTCGGAACAATTCGATGGTCATATAAATATTCATCCAATTTAGCTCGATAGCCGCAACCATCACTAAAACGAATAATTGGCAATTGCATAATATCTTCAAAGGAACGGTTTTTCTTTCCGCTAATAATGACTAAGTTTTCATAAAAGACATCGACTTGATGTAAAGAGGGATCCTTAGCAATCGCCTCCTTTGTGACAAAGGCACCATCTAACTCATACTGTAACACCTTATCCTTCAGTTCCGCCGTTACACCTGTCGATAAGGTAAGGTCTACATCCGGATAACGTTGGGCATATTGAGATAAAATAAGAGGGAGCTGAATGACCGTTTCGACAGAAGCAATATTTAATTTTCCAACAGGGTTACTTTCGTTCTTTGCTAGCGCCTTCATTTCATTAGCAAGGGATAGTATTTGCTGGGCATAGGGTAATAACTGCATTCCTTCTTTCGTTAAAGTCACCCCTCGTTGATGACGATGAAATAACGGGGTCGCTAATAGTTCTTCTAGCTTTTGAATTCGCGATGTAATGTTTGATTGAACATAGTTTAAGCGTTGAGCTGCTTTACTAAAGCTACCTTCTTGCGCAACGGTTTGAAATATGTATAAGTCTTTAATATTCATCCCTATCTCCTTATCACTTTTAATGATAACTGTTATCTTTTAAATTCATTTTACATGATACGACATCTATAGTTAAATGATATACAGAGAAATTTTCAGAAGATTGGAGACATAGAAGTATGAGGAACTCTATTTTTATCGGCGCATTGCTAGCGGCGATTGCAAGCATTTCTTGGGGAGCGATGTTTCCTGTCGCCAACCATGCCTTTCAATATATCAGCCCCTTTTACTTTACGTTAATTCGTTACATACCAGTGGCCATCATTTTAATTATTTTACTTTATTTTATCGAGGGAAAAGAAGCCTTTAAATTAGAAGGTAAAGGGGTACAACTATGGTTTTACGGTACGATGGGATTTACAATTTACAACTTGTTTATTTTCTGGGGACAGGATCTACTCGGTGATCCCGGTGTACTCTTGGCTTCGATTATGGAAGGGTTAGCTCCGATTATATCGATTCTCATCGTATGGATCATTACTAAACAACGCCCTTACCTCTTTACAATTGCAACGATTATCATGGCCTTTATCGGAGTTTTTATCGTTGTTACTAATGGGGATGTATCTTTGTTATTCGGGTCAAAACGTTTTATTCCTTTACTTATTTTGTTTTTAGCAGCAGCCGGTTGGGCTCTATATACCTTTGGTGGTTCTCAATTTGATGGTTGGTCTGTTTTACGCTATTCTGCCTTAAGTTGTTTATATGGAACTGGAACGGCAACCCTTGTCGTCTTAATCTTTACCGGTTTAAAAATGATTGAAGTACCAACCTTAGCGGAAGTTTATGCGGTTCGTTACAATATGTTATTTATGATTTTCCTCCCAGGTCTATTCGCCCTTTTATTTTGGAACAAGGCTGTCGTTATGCTAAAACCGATTAATGCTATTTTATTTATTAATTTAGCACCAGTTACGACCGTCGTCATTCGTCTTATTCAAGGTCATTCTATCTCTGTTTATGAATATACTGGGGTTTTTCTCGTCGTTCTCGCTATCGTATTAAACAACATGTACCAACGATATATTATGAAAAAAGAAGAAGAGAAACTGAAGCAAAAGGAACAATTGGCTTAAGATAAACCATCAAAAAAACGCCTAGGTTAATATTGACCTAGGCGTTTTATTTTCTTTATAAACCGCATTTTAATTGGGCGCCACAACTTGTACATGTATTACAGCCACCGACTTCCGCCACGTGCCCACTCCGACAAACCGGACAACGGTCACCGACTTCTGATCCGATCGTAACATTCGTATGTTCTAATTCCTGAATCGTATCCATCAAGACGACCTTGGGCTGTTTATCTAAACCAAGCTCTTCATCGAAATCATCTTCAAAGCTTAACTGTTCTGCCTTTAAGGTAAGTACCTGGGAGTCACGGCTACCATCAACATAGACCGTACCACCCTTCGCACCACCTTTATATAAACGGCGGTAGACCTTTTCTACTTGTTCGACGGTATAGCCTCTTGGAGCATTTACCGTCTTCGAAATAGAACTATCTACCCAACGTTGGATAACACATTGGGTATCTGCGTGCTCTTCTGGAGATAACTCCATCGCTGTGACGAACCAATCTGGTAAATGATCCTCATCAACTTCTGGATGTTCTTGTAAATACTCTTCGAGAATTTTTGCATTAACTTCAATAAATTTACCAAGTCGACCACTGCGGTAATAAGAGAAAGAGAAGTAAGGTTCTAAACCTGTACTTACACCGACCATCGTTCCTGTAGAACCTGTCGGGGCAACGGTGAGTAAGTGAGAATTTCGGATACCATACTTAAGGATGTCTTGACGAATATCCTCTGGCATACCCTTCATATAACCAGTATTAATAAAAGCTTCCCGTAAACGTTGGGTTTCTTCCTCTGTATCTCCTACTAAGAAAGGGAAACTACCTTTCTCTTTTGCTAATTCGATCGAAGTACGATATGCCGTCGTAGCAATCGTTTTAAATATTTCATCGACTAATTTATTTCCTTCTTCCGAACCATAACGAGTTTCCGTATAAATTAATAGATCGTGTAACCCCATTACTCCAAGACCTATTCTTCTTTCGCCGAGGGCTTGGGTTTTATTTTCAGGTAAAAAGTACGGCGTCGCATCGATGACATTGTCCTGCATTCGTACACCCACGCGTACTGTTTCTTTTAGCTTCTCATAATCAACTTTCTTATTCTCTCTATCCGCCATATTAGCTAAGTTAATAGCTGCTAAATTACATACAGAATAAGGAGCTAAAGGTTGTTCTCCACAAGGGTTCGTTGCGACAACCTTTTGTCCATAAGCTTTCGCATTAGTCATATCGTTCGCATTATCGATAAAGAAAATACCTGGTTCTGCTGAATACGTAGCACAAATATTAATTAAGTTCCAAAGCTCTCTTGCCCGAATCGTCCGATAGGTTCGCACGCGATAGCCCATCTTCTCCCACTCTCGGACATCCCCTACTTTGTGCCATTTTTCATTATAAATTTTCATTTCTTCTTCCGTATAGTTTTCAACATCCGGGAAACGTAAGGCGAACTCTTCATCCTTTTCTACTGCCTCCATAAACTCCTTCGTTAAAGTAACCGAAATATTTGCTCCGGTTAAAAAGTCTGGATTATGAACAGAATACGTTCCACCTTCACGAAGCTTCTCTTCCGCCTCTCGCATAGCTGCTGGCGTAAAGCCTCCCATTCCCGGCATATGCTTATAGTTTACGATACCTTGATAAAGATCTTGTTCAGTTTCAGATAGAGGTTCGAATTTTAATTTTTCTTTAGCTAAGGTTCGAATTTGTTCATCGTTCGTATTTTCGATTAAATAACGTAAAATACGTGGGTTCTGCATTTTAGAAATGATAAACTCAATAATATCCGGATGCCAGTCCGCTAGCATAATCATTTGGGCTCCTCGACGACTTCCTCCTTGTTCTACCAAATGAGTCAGCTTAGCAATGTCGTCTAGCCAAGAAACCGAACCCGATGACTTCCCATTCACTCCCCTTGCCAGCGTATTGCGAGGGCGTAAGGTCGAACCATTCGTTCCTACTCCACCGCCTCGAGACATGATCTCCATCACTTGTTTACGGTGTTCCGATATACCTCCCCGTGAATCTTTAACAAAAGGCATGACATAACAATTAAAGTAGGTTACCTCTGTGCCAGAACCCGCTCCATAGAGAACTCTTCCTGCTGGTACGAAGTTTAGGGAAGAAAGTTGTTCAGCAAACTTTTTAAAGGACTCTTTTCTTTTTTCTTCTGTCTCCTCTACTGCTGCTAAACCTTTTGCATTTCGTAATGCGATTTGTTCATAAAAAATCTCTAACGGTTTATCGATGACATCTAAATCCCGTTTGATTATTCCTGTTTTAGCTTCTTCTTCATCTTCTAAGACCGAACGGAACTCCTCTGCAATGAGTACCTCTGCTTGATTTTGCTCACGGTCAATCGATTGAATAAATCCGTATCCTCGAGCTGGAAAGCGTGGGTCTTGTTTTATCGTTAAAACAACAAAATCGCCCTTTTTTAACGTCTTTTTCTCTGTATCTTTAAACGCATAGCGATCTAACATAACTAAACGTGAAACACCTTCATGCCTAATATGCATGTCCGGCGTAATTGGATGAACTTGTGGAAATTGGGCAATATCCTTATTCAATGATTCGATATCAATTGACATTTCTCTTTCTAACGTCATCGACATGACTTATCGCTCCCTTATTTCAAAAATTATATTATGTACTTGAGCTATTAATAATGTACACAATTCTACAGATAAAATCAATATCTTGATAAAAATTTCACAGAAAAACTATATATAGTTTCGTACATTCAAAGACAAAAAGCAAAACTTACGAAAACAAGGGAAACAACTTTAGATAAAAAATCACAACGTCACCTATTATAACAAACAAAATAAAAAATGAAATGTTTATTCATTTGTAAATTAGAACATTTAAACCTATAATGAGAATTGCGGAGAAAGTTCATTAAAGATATTGGGGGATTATAATCATGAACGGATGGTACATACTACTAATCCTAGTACTCGCCTTTATTGCCTACTATTTATTCATCTATTTTCGTCAACGAAAGTTTTTAACCTTTCTTACTCAAGATGAATTTATCGAAGGGTATCGTAAGGCTCAATTAATCGACGTTCGGGAACCGGACGAGTTCGAAAAAGGACATATCCGAGGTGCGCGGAATATACCTTTTACACAATTTAAACAATCTTTAGCAGCCATTCGACCAGATAAGCCAGTTTACTTATATTGTCAAAACATGAGTCGGGCAGTTCGAGCAGCCCATATTTTACACAAACATAATTATGAAGATATTAACGTCCTACAAGGCGGTTTTAAAAAATGGACAGGAAAAATTAACACAAAAACTAGGTTACAAAGATATTAATTTGTAACCTAGTTTTTTTATGTATCTTTTTCAACAACTTGAACAATCTATAAACTAAGTACAAACTCTTTTATATGAGGGTGACCCGAACGATGATTAAATATATAGGAGATCAAACCTTTAGCCAATCATTAAACCAAGCTTTAGAACAACAAAAAGATTTAACGAACTGGCCCTTATTTTCCTTACTTTATAAATATAAAAAAGAAACGGCGATACAAAGCTTTACGACTTTGCGTGCCCTCGATTACTTACCCCATGTAAAATTTTTACCCCATCAAGTAAAAGCTGCAGAACGGGTGATTCACGACATGCATGGACGGGCAATCTTAGCAGACGAAGTTGGTCTAGGAAAAACAATTCAAGCAGGTTTAATTTTAAAAGAATACTTGTTACGTCGCCTAGTTAAGCGTGCTCTAATTCTCGTTCCCTCCTCCCTTATTAACCAATGGGTAAAAGAACTATACGAAAAGTTTTATATCCAAGTTACTCCCTATCGAAAAAATTATCGCTGGGAAGACCAAGCCCTTATGATTGCATCGATCGATTTAGCTAAACGTTCTCCCCATAAAGAAGAAATTTTAAAGCTCGATTATGACTTGCTCATTGTTGACGAAGCCCATCGCTTAAAAAATAAGGAAACCCTTAATCACCGCTTTATTCGTTCGATTAAGAAAAAATATTGTCTACTACTTACGGCTACACCAATACAAAATGATATTATGGAATTATTTAATCTCGTATCTATTATTAAACCAGGTTTGTTAGGGGATTATGACAGCTTTAAGAAAAACTATGTAAAAAAGAACATTTCCGAAAAAGTAATCCAACAGTTAATTCAACGAGTGATGATTCGAAATCGTCGAAAAGACACTGTTGTCGATACTGTAGAAAGAAAGATCGAAACCCTTTGGCTATCATTTTCTGAAGAGGAACAACGCTGCTATGATGCATTAGCACAAACCTTACAAAAAACGCCGGCCCTATCCTCTATGGTTTATTTAAAAGAACTCTGCTCCTCGAGAGAAGCTTGCTACCTTTCCTTACAAAAATCTAATAACAAAGCCTTGCAGGAAAAATTACCACAGCTCCTATCGAAAATTGAAGCCCTACCCCATCATCAAAAGGCGATTAAACTCGTGGAAAAAATTAAAGAAATTGGTTCAGAAAAAATTATCGTCTTTACCCAATATCGTGCAACACAATATTATTTACAATGGTTTTTACAGACCCACAATATACCGGCTCTATCTTTTTATGGTGGTTTAAAGCGGGGGCGTAAAGAATGGATTACCCAATTATTTAAAGACCATTATCAGGTACTTATCGCAACGGAAGCTGGGGGCGAAGGAATCAATCTACAGTTTTGTCACCATATGATCAATTACGATCTTCCTTGGAACCCTATGCAGATTGAACAAAGAATCGGGCGAATTCATCGGTATGGTCAAAAAAAAGATGTAAAGATCTATAATTTTGCAATTAAAAATACTATCGAAGAACAAATCGTTAAGCTACTATATGAAAAAATCGATATTTTCGAAAAGGTAATCGGTAAGTTGGATGATATTTTAGAAAGACTTCAAATTAAAAGTATCGACCAAGAAATGGCAGAAATATTTAACAACTCCTCCTCAATTGGCGAAGCAAAGGTAAAAGTCAGCCATTTTTTAGAAGTAATCGAAAACCTAGCTGAAAACAAAGGAGTGTAAGGATGGAAAGAAGCTTATGTGTAGATGATTTTTTATACACTTTTTTTAGCGAGCAACAATGTAAGGTTCGAAGGCGAAAGGATAAAGTTTTAGAAGTCACTTTAACGGAAGAATTAGATCAAGCTATTATGAACCGACCTTTTTATTGGCAATATATCAAAGCGATGAAGCAAGAAGGTGTACCAATGACCCTCCGCTTCTATACCGATCTTGATAGCAATCAAACCGATGCAGAATGGATTCATTTTGCTACACCACGAATGAACGATATATGCGATCAGTTAGAAAGGTCTGGACGTTATCTCCAAGCCTTTCAACAGCTTGACGTTAAGCAACAAACTGCTTTACATCCTTGGTTAATCCTTAATATACAAGTTACCTTTCAGGGAAAACAAGTGAGGGAAGAAATCCACTCTTTAGGCTTAAATTTAATCAATGGACAAATAGTGACCGAGATGATGGAAAACCTAGCCCCCTTAACATTCCATCAAGTTATTTCACCACATTGTTTTATCATTAGCCCATTAATTAAAATACCAAGCGCCTATAAGCGACTAGAAAATTTTTTAATGGCTCATATTAAGCGGCAAGACGAAAGTTGGGCCTTAGAAAGTCTCCGTTCACTAAAGGAGGAACTACTACTTATGTCGCACTTCGACTACGACGGTCAACATAGACAGGAAATGCTTAAGGAAATCACCCTTGCCTACGAACGTTACTATCCTCAAATCACTTGGGAAGTGATGAATGGGGGAATTCTTTATTTAGAACCAGAAGCATTAAAAAAAACGGATTAAATCACGTTGATTTAATCCGTTTTCTTTTTCTATGTACTCAGCTAATTTACTTTCATAGAAGGAAAAGTAAAAACTCCTGCTCATGGAATATAAGCAGGGAGTTGACAGTCTAATGACCGAAACCTGGTACCATAATAAACTCTGTATACCAAGTAAAACCAATCATAAATACTGTTAAGTATGCTCCAAATAAGTACATATACGTACGCTCTGACAGTTTTAAATAACTAATTGCAAGGAAAAATGCTGTTTGAACAAGGAATAAAATGGCTGGTACATACATTTCACCCGCATAGAACATGACTGCGAAAGCTCCTGTCCAAAAGGCAACCACACGAAACATACGATCCATGCTTTTTCCCCTCCTTTGACGTTTACCTTATACAAAGTTAATTATAGACTACCGGTAATATATTGTAAAGTAATCTTCATAGAAATTATCCTCTGAACGTCGTTTGTTTAAAATTGTTAACAAATCAACTCCATCTATAGTATGCACCGACGGTTAGGAATCATACAGTAGTTACTAGGTTTTTGCCTCTACAATTACTTCCATCTGAAAAGCTTCGTCCCCTTCCGTTAACACTTCTATATACAACCGATAGATCTGTTCTTTTTCCCTCTTATAATGAACGGAAGTCTTCCCTTGCGGAAAATGATAGCGCAATCGGCCTTCCTTTGCAATCTCTCCTTTATTTAATCTTTCTTTTACATCTACAGTAGACATTTGTACCATCGTTTCTGCCTTTATTTGCTCTAACAAACGTGCACTTACTTTCAGTTCATTCTGATAGATGGCTACTGTTGTCAATACACTCGAAGAGACAAGTACAAAAACGAATAAAACAAAAGGTAGGAAAAAACCTGCTTCACTCTTACGGTACATAAAGAACCCTTTCATAACTTTCCCCCGATAATAAAGTGAGGCGAACTTTTATTCCTTGAGGATGTTCTTGAACTAAGAAAGTATCGATATCCTGTTGATATACTTCATGGCCCTGTCCCTTTACTCGTCGGCGCAGGATGGTTTCATACTGTTCTAGTTGTACTTTCTCCTCTTCCTTAACGTAAAAAAGCTGCGTTGGAGAAAAAGCAAATTCTTCCGCTTGGTAAAGTTCATTTTGCAAAATAAAAAACAGTTGATAAACCGAAAGGCTTTCCTGTGCTGGAACGGTTGTTATTTTAGAAATAAGCAACATACAAAGCGGAAGAAAAGCAGTAATCAACAACAAACGAAAGCTTGCGCTTACTAAAGTGAAACCATGTTCACTCCTTCCTCCTTTGATATAAGCAGAATCGTTCCCTATCACCTTTTTCATTCGTCCAAAATACACACCCCTTCACAAAAGGTTCTTTCATATCTACAGTAAAGATCATAGTTGTACCATCTCCTTCTTTTTTATAAATAGGAAACTGATTCGAGTCTTGATATACCACTTCAGAGAGTTTGTTATATAGAGATTGAGCATGGTCTAACTTAGCTTGTAAGTCCTTCTTATCCTGTAAAATCTTTGTATATAGAGGAATCAACACTAAAGCAAGTACTAAGACTGCTTGCACACTGAGTAAAGTTTCAATCCAAACAAACCCCTTATTCCTCCACATAAAAACGCCCTTTCCCAAAAGGGAAAATAACTCGATACAATTTCCCTTCGGCTCTATATCGATAAGTATAGGGTTGAAGGACCGAGCCCGTTGCCGAATACACAATCCGGTAGGAAGGATTATCTAAGGATAAAGGCTCTGGTAAAGAACGATGATAACCATACTCCTCTAAATCAACGTAATATCTCTTAGGATAAAGCAGTATTTTCCCTTGATGGTCGGAATACAAATTATAACTTTGAACAAGTAAATTATCGCTAGCAAAAAGCTGAAAGAAATTTCTTTGCTCCTGACTGCGAAGGGTATCCGAAAGTTTTGGCAAGATAAAAAAAGCAAGCGACAAGGTAATCATTAATACGACTAATAGTTCAACCAATGTAAAGCCATCCTGTTTATTCATAATATACTTCTCCGTTCCCACGCAATTTAATCGTTTTTCCATTTCCACACGTTAAATGTTTATCTTCTATATATTTATGGGCTAGTAAGGTTTGTAAGCTACTCGGTTTCTTTTTGTGATCTAACTCATAGGCTACGACCTGGCTTTGGACAAGTTCTACCTGGGCTTCGCAACCCTTAGCATGAATGTTGGAAGAGCGTTTCGCGATATTTGGAACAATTAGTAAAATTAAAAGCGAAATAATTAATAGGACTATCAACATTTCCACTAAAGTAAAGGCTTTTTCTTGACACACATTTCTTCCTCCTTTAAATAGCATCGATTAATTGAAACATGGGCCACAATATAGATAAATAAATAATGATAATAAAGGAGCCGATGGCAATATAGGCGATTGGCTGTAAATAAATTAAAGCCCGAGTAATCCTTTCCTGCATATATTCCTGTACAAATTCAGCATAGGTTTGCAAGTCCTTTTCTAAATATTCAATGTGGTTATGCCGCTGAAAAAGACTGGCTAATTGTCCGTCAATAAAAGTTAAATGATAAAGTAGATCATCGAGGTAAAACCCCTTTTTCACATGGGTTAGAATCCAATCAGCATAATACTGTACAATGGGCAAAGCATCTTGTTCCTTTAAATGTTCCAATATTTGATTGATCGAAAGCCCTGCCCGTAAAAACAAACTGACATGGCTAGCAAAATAAAAGGAAGTTTGTAAGCGTAAATACGAACGATATAAAGGAATGCGAGAGTAAATTTGTAGTTGAACGGGAATGGATAATCTTTTTTCATAATACTTCCATAAAAACACAGCTAAAACGATGAATAAAATTCCACCAAAAAAGAGGTAAATACCGGTTCGGTAAAGCAGAAAAGTCACTTTTACTGTCTGGTATGCTTCTAAATAATTAAAAAACATTTCTTCGTAGGCTGGAAAAATGTAAAAGTGAATCATAAGAAGTAATAGGAAAAAAATCAGGAGTAGGATGAGAGGATAGCGGGTTGTTTTTTTAAATTGATCAATGGTTTCTAGACGTTGCTCAAATAAGCCAATACTATTTTCAAGACTAGTCATTAGATTACCATGAACACGAACAAAATAAATATATAGGACAATAAGCGGATGAAAAGAAGCTTGTTTTAGAGCTTCATCAAAGGGCTTTCCACTAAGAACCGCTTCGTGAATCGTATCGGCAACTTTCTTTAATCGTTCGTCCCATCCAATTACTTCTAAAGCTTCAGATAAGGAATAGCCCCTTTCTAACAAACGATATAACCGTTTTAAAAAGAGTAACTGATCCTTAGAATGAATATTTTCCTTAGGAGTAATGGGTAAGAAGTTTTTTATCAATAAAACCATAGCACCACGCTTTCTCCTTTAAATTAGCGAAAGTATCAGTATGCCTTCTCGTAAATGGCTCTTGTTGAATGAGGGATTGTAACAACTCCCCATCGAGCATTTCCATAATCAAAGCCCGCCGGTGAATCTTCCCATAACTAATGATAGGGAGTAGGCGTAAAGATGCAATACCAACAACGGTTTGGGAAAGGTCGGTCCGGGATATTCCTAAATCAACTAACCTTTCTACAGTTCCACTGAGATCTTTCGCATGGATTGTTGATAAAACGAGATGCCCCGTTAAGGCCGAACGTATCGTAAACTTAGCCGTTTTTTCATCCCGAATCTCACCGACCAATAAGACATCTGGATCATGCCTTAAAGCTGCACGCAGCCCTTCTTCATAGGTCATACCTGCCCGCTCGTTAATCTCTACTTGCAAAGCATTTTCTATCTGCCTTTCTACTGGATCTTCTAAAGTAACGATTTGACAGTTTCTTTGATCAATTAATTCCTGTAGCAAGGAATACATCAATGTTGATTTACCTGAACCAGTCGGACCAGAAATTAATAAAAGACCATTCGGCTGATAAATCCATTTCCTTATTTTAGAAGCTTGAAAAGAAAAAAGTACCAAATCTTCTAGCGCTGGAGGAACCCTTTGAGGAAAGAGGCGGATTGTTAAACTTTCTAATCGTTGAATCGGTAAAGTTGAAATACGTAGGTGAAAACTGTTGTTTTCAGAAGTGAAAGTAATCGTCCCATTCTGGGGTCGTTTATTTTCTCCGATATCTAGATTAGCCCGGAATTTAACATAAGTTAGCATCCGCTGGTAAAAAGTAAGCGGAATTCTTTGAATAAAGGTTCTTTCACCTAGTATCCGAAAAAATATAGCGACATTTTGATAGGTAGGAGAGGGATGAAAATGAATATCAGAGGCTTGTTTCTTTACAGCCCGAATAAATAAACGCTCGACAAAAGCTGAGGTATCAGCGGTCATTAACCTCGTTCACCTCCCAAGATTCTTTCGTTTATTTTGAGTGTACAGAAGGAATGAAAATTGTGCAAATAGCCATTTTATCAAAATATTTAGCTTTCGAAAGATAAAAATCGGTATTTTTTCTAAGAATCTGGTCAAAATAGAAGTAAGAAGGCTAGGAAAAATATAAAAATGATATATTTTAAAGGAGAAACTACATGCGTTTCAATGTGTATATTACAGAAATATTGAAAGATTTAGCCAAACGGGAAAAGCAAACTAAATCGAAACCATCGCCAGCATATAGTCACAAATGGTTTGGTATCTTGCCGTTTTTATTAAAGTTCCTACGTAAACAAAGAAAAAAATAGCGCGCTTCTCCTCGGAAAAGCACGCTTCATATTACTGCTCCCGTTGAACTTGAATAGTAAAGGGATTTGAATATTTTTCGGAACCGATGGTTGTCGATGGACCATGACCAGGGTAGGCAGTAAAGAATTCATCTAATGTATACAAATGAGTAAAAATACTCGTCATTAACTGTTGAAAGTCTCCTTCAGGTAAATCTGTCCGACCAATACCTTGATTAAATAGTGTATCACCACATATTACAAAGGCTTCATCATGAAAAATGTAGGAAACACTTCCCGGTGAATGACCCGGGGTATGAACCGCTTCGAATGTAAAAGGACCAATTTGCCATTGACGCGGTTCGATAAGGACATCAGGCTTAGCAGTCCGAATCGCTCCAGCTTCTCCAAAGAAAAACACCGAGCGATTCAACGTTGGATCCTCCAGCCACTTCTCCTCTTTTTCGTGGAGATACACATCGATCCCATAGGTTTTACGTAAAGAATCTACAGCGCCAATATGGTCGAAGTGGGCATGGGTTAAGAGAATTGCTAACGGTTCCAATCGATTGTCTGTTAAAAACTTTTCTATCGTTTCTACCTCTGCCCCTGGGTCAAAAATAAGTGCCTTTCCTTCATGGCTAACGATATAGCAATTGGTTCCAATTGGACCTAAAGGTAAAGTATGGATGTTCATTTTATGCACTCTCCATTTTTGTTCATAATTTTTTAAAAATGAATAAGGATAATAACTCGACAAATGATTATATATATTATAGAATTAATGTTGAGTTATTCTTATGCTATTATTATACATATAATTGTTATTATTAACACGTACATAGGGAGGTTGTATGAAAAATGGTTTTAGCAATTATATTTCTTATCGTTGCACTCTTATCAGTCGTATCATTTTTGAGACAGTTGAAATTTAAAAATATTTTAGCAATTATATTTTCTGCTATTACAGCTTTAAGCTTTGGGTTTTTCTCAATAATGACTATCATTTGTGAATTAACCTCGGCGCCATTCTGTAGTTAATTTTAAAATTGCTATATAAAAGAAGGTTCACTTCCTAAAAGAGAACCTTCTTTTTATCTTTTATTGGACTGTTGCCGCTTCGTTTGACGAAAACGATTTTCTTCTTCTTTTAATAATAAAAGGGCACGTAAATAAGTTTCTTGGGAAATCATCCCTTGCCTTCGAAGTGCTTCTATTTCCATCGCCATTAATTGAGCATCACCGGCTCGATCTCCTGTATAAATAAAACACCCAAAACTTTTAAGTAGTTTTCTTACATCTAACATAGATTCCATTATTGATCACCATCTGCATATTTTACTTCCCCTATCTCATATATATCAGCTAAACGATGAAAGTTGAGAAAGGGGAAATCGATGAGAAGTCTATCTATCGTATCGATTACTCTTATTATTTTATGTCTAGGTTTAGGCTTACTTTCTTTTTTCACAAAGGCGGAACGAACGATTACATATTTTCCAATTGATCCATCGAAAAACTTTATTCAAGCTGAAACACGATTCAGTTTCGATGAGGCTAATCAAGAACTTAGTTGGAAAGCCCATTCCAAAAGTAGCGAACCTGCCTATCTACGACAGGATCTTTCCCTACTCTTTGTCAACGGACGATTAAAAGGAATCTTAAATCGTTGGCGCGAACAGGAAAGGACGATTGAATTAGAAGAAAGTTTTCCACTTACTTCGCCTTCCCTTCTTCAAGCCATCAGCTTTCACCATGGCGAATGGCAGGATAAAGAAAGGATTACAAGTAACCAACAAATGACAAACGCTACCGCTTATTTATTAGAAGGAAACTTCGTTGAAAAGCTAACAAATAAAAAGGACAAGGACTTAGCAAAAGAACTTATTACGATCATCGACAGCGAATTAAACCTCTATTGGGAAGACTTAATTCAACATTATGGATTAAATGAGATTGATTACCTCTTCTTTTCCTTAGCTGAACTCGATCACTTAGCTCAATACCTGACTCGCAAACTTTCTCCCGAGGCAAGTGCAAAAATTATCGGCCAACTCTGGGAAGGTCTCTATAAAAATTATCTATTACTTGCTGTCGAAGAGCATAGTAACGACTACATGCCCCTCGTCCTTTTAGCTAAGGATCTATCCCATCTATATGTGCTTTTTCAAATAAAAGGTGTAGACTACCAATTACGCCAACAAATTACATTAGAAAATATACATATCCTTCATTAAGGGAAGATTAACCATAATGCCGTAGTAGCCTAGGCTGAGTACACCGATAAAATACAAAACTAAGGCGCTAAGTTGGAGGATGCGATTTTGCTTTTGTGGTACAAAAACGATAGCCGAAGCTACATAGCCTCCCACTAAACCGCCAAGGTGGGCTCCTAAATCAATTTGCGGAACCATCAGGCCAAAAATCATATTAATGAGTAAAATTAATATGACATTTACTCCCATTGTTTGTTTAAAAAGATCGGGATAAACCGTTCCAAAAAATAATAAGGAACCAAACAAACCAAAGATGGCCCCCGAAGCCCCGGCAGCGATAGACGGATTAAAGGCAAAACTCGTCAATCCCCCAAGAATACCTGCAAGAATATAAATATACGTAAAACGAAAGGAACCGTAAATCCGTTCAACAATCGTACCTAAAAAGTAAAGGGCTAACATATTCATTGCCAAATGAGCAAAGCCGATATGCAAGAACATCGACGTTAAAATCCGCCACCATTCCCCTTCGACGATTGCCGGATTATATTTAGCACCAAATTGAATTAAAGTTTCGGGATTCATACTCCCGCCACTCAATTCCACAAATAAAAAGATAATGATATTAATATAGAGCAATATGTAGGTCATACGTGGTTTTCCATAGGTGAAAATTGCTCGAAACCTACGATTTTTTTCATAAATTGATTGGCCTAACGAGTAACGATAAGCTTCAACTGCCCTTTCCTTTTCTTCAAGACTTCTTTCTTCCAAAGTATAAGTACTCTGAGCCTGTAAAGCTTTTAATAACCTTTCCTGTTCTTTCTTTCGATTTTCTTCCGTCATGTAAAAAACCTTCATTTTTAGAGGGTTTTTTTCTTTTAATTGTAAGGGGGCTTTAAGTTGTTCCCAATCATCGACGGGTTCAAGTTCACTTATATATACATTGTAAATTTCGATATGTTTTGTCCCTAGTTGTTTTCTTAGATGTCGAACTTGTTGAAAGAGTTTAGCTATGTCATTTTTTAAATGATTTCCCCAATCGAAAGTTCGTTGTAAAAGACGGACAATTTTCGTTGTACGCCAACGGGTTTTTACCAACCAGATTTCACTTTTTTTCGTATTTAAATGGGCAAGTTCAAAGTTTTCATGATGGATTAGATAGTTGGCAAAATCGTAAAAATAATATTGTTGTTGAAGATACATGCTACACCTCACTTTACTTTGACACCTTGACTATCCCCTCTTCTGTTACCACATATTGTACATGAAGATCATGCTTTTCTACAGGGATAGCCTCAACCATTTGCAACCTACTAACTAAAGAAACAGTCTTCCCCTTATAATCCTTTAAAAAACGATCGTAATAGCCACCACCAAAACCTATGCGATATCCATCGTAATCGAACACGATTCCAGGCACAAGAAGTAAATCAAGCTCCTTTTTAGATAAGAGCTTTCCCTTATCTTCTATAGGTTCTAACAAACCGTAATGACCTTCCTGTAACTCTTCAATTCCTTCTATGCGATAAAAGTTCATCGTTTTCTTTTTCGGCTCTGTCTTAGGAACGGCAACTACTTTTCCATCTTTCCAAGCTTTTTTCATAATCGAAAAAGTATCCCATTCTACCCCTGTGGAACAAGTAAGACCAAGGATCTGTGAATCTTTCCAAAGCTTACTGTGGATGAGATGGTGTAGCATTTTTTGTTCGATTTGCTGTTTTTCTGAAGCCGTTAGTTTCCTTAATTTCGCAATCACCATTTCTCGTAAACGTTTCTTTTTAGATATGGGCAAGGTCTTCACCTAGTTTCCTTAAAACTTTTTTCCTATAAACAAAAAAACTCCTAACCGAGTGGCTAGAGTTTTTCTTGTGCACATTATTTTGTTTCACGGTGCAAGGTGTGTTTTCTTAAGCGTGGTGAATATTTCATTAGTTCAATACGCTCTGGATTTTTTCGTGGGTTTTTCGTTGTAATATAGTTACGATCTCCTGTTTCTGTACATTCTAATGTGATGTTTACACGCATCTTACTACCTCCTAAATACTAACGAAGTTTTATACCATCATTATCATAACAAAGCAAAGAGCGAATAGCAATCTTTTTTTACTTTAACATTTACCTATATCCTTGTATAATAGTTTTAGACTAGGGGGAGGTTGAGAGATGCTTTACGTAATATTAACCATTATTTTAATCGGTATCGGTCTCTTTATTGTAAGCTTTTTCTTCAATGATCGAATGCATAAACTAGAGGAACAATTAGAACAGTTCTCCTTGTCCTCCATGCAGGATACCTATCAAATAAAGAAAAAATTAAAGGTCTTAGAAGAGGAATTGCTAGTAAATGAACCGATCAGAAAACCGATTCCATCGGAAAAACAGGTCTTTTCAAAAAGTAATGACAACATAGCAGACAAGCCATTAGTTGTTCAAAAGATCTATCACCTACATGAGCAAGGATTCTCGCTAGAGGATATTGCTAAGGAAACAAATTTATCTACGTACGATGTACAAACGATCTTAAAACATGAAATATAATAAGGAGACGGTGACAAAATGAAAATACCTATCCGATACTTTTCAATCGGACTGTTAACTGCTTCTATAATTATTTTGCTTATGTTCTTAATAATTGATGAAGAGGAAGCTTCCATCGAGGAATATTCCTTAGAAGAGTTAACGGAAGCGGTTGAAGAGAAAGGTTATCGGGTCATCAGCCAAGATGACTTTATTTCTTTCTCTATGTACCTTGATGAGCAGAAAAATGGAGAGAAACAAGAAGAAAAAGAAAAGAAAAAGGACGAAAAGAAAGTAGACAAGGAAGAGAAAAAGGATAAGAAAGCCACCGCATCTAATAAAAAGGATAAGAAAGAAAAAGAAGATACGTCCAAGAAAAAAGATAAGAAAGAGAAAAAAGATAAAAAGGATAAAAAAGAAAGAAAAACAGCGACTATTCGCGTACAACAAGGAGACCTTCCGAAGGATATCGGAATCCAATTAAAAGAAAAAGGAATCATTAAAAATGTCGATAAATTCGTCAAGTATATGGAAGATAATAATTACAGTCCAAAAGTACAGATCGGTTCCTTTAAAGTAAATAGTGATATGTCCCACAAAGAAATTGCGGAAACATTAACGACATATCCCGGTAATTAAAAAAAGAGGCTGGGACAAAACCAGTCTTAAATGAGAAAAATTGCGGAATCA
>CALJVC010000128.1 GCA_937974845.1 uncultured Pseudogracilibacillus sp.
AAAAGGAGCCTAAAATGAAACTTATTGACTCCCATATCCATTTTGACCAGTATGACCTATCGATGAGAGAAACAATCTTGCGAGATATGGAACGGTATCATATCGAGGCTTTGATTTCTGTTTCGAAGGATATACGTTCCGCCGAGCAAAATTTGCAACTTCATAAATTTGACCCGAGAATTAAGGTTGCAGTCGGTTATCATCCTGAACAGTCTTTACCTACGAATGAAGAGCTTGAAAAACTATATACCATAATTAGAAAAAACAAAGAAACTATCGTTGGAATAGGAGAAGTAGGATTACCTTATTATTTACGCCGAAAAAATCCTAAGCTGGACCTTGCTCCTTATCTAGAAATTTTAGAAAGTTTTATCCATATCGCCAAGGAATTAGACCAACCGATTATTCTTCACGCTATTTATGAAGATGCCTATCCCGTTGTCACTCTATTAAAAAAGTATCAAGTAGATCGAGCACATTTTCATTGGTTTAAAGGAGACTCGTTTACCCTTCAAACTATCTTGAAGGAAGGGTATTACGTGTCTGTGACACCAGATGTGCTATATGAAAAAGAAATCGAGGCAATCGTCTCTCAAACACCTCTGGAGCAACTTTTTGTAGAGACTGATGGCCCTTGGCCGTTTAAAGGTCCTTTTACTGGTGAAGTAACCCATCCTAAAATGATGCACGAAACGGTGAGAAAGATTTCCCAAATTAAAGCTCTTTCTCTTGAACAAACCTACCGACAAATCTATTATAATACAAAGCAATTTTATCGACTTTAGACTAGTTGTGTTAACTAGATATTATAAATCAAGGAAGAGACAAAGTGTCATCAAAGATGCTATTATAAATATAATGAAAAAGCATGCAATGTTCATATAAAGGAGTAGGAAAATGAAGTTAATTTCATGGAATATCGATTCATTAAATGCAGCGTTAACTAGCGATTCAAATAGAGCGAAGTTGTCGCGTGAAGTATTGGATACGATTGTCAATTACGATGCGGATATTATCGCAATACAAGAAACAAAACTACCACAATCAGGACCGAGCAAAAAGCATCGGGAAAAGTTAGCAGATTATTTTCCAGATTATGAAATTGCCTGGAGGTCGTCGGTAGAACCGGCCCGTAAAGGCTATGCTGGAACGATGTTTTTATATAAAAATCACCTTACACCGGAAGTAAGCTATCCACGTATCGGCGCTCCGGAACCGATGGATGATGAGGGACGAATCATCACACTAGAGTTTCCGGACTTTTATGTTACCCAAGTATACACACCCAATGCTGGAAATGAATTAGCTCGTTTAGAAGAGCGTCAAGTTTGGGATCGCAAGTATGCCGATTATTTAGCAAGTTTAGATGAGAAGAAAGTTGTCCTAGCTACAGGTGATTATAACGTAGCCCATAAAGAAATCGACCTTGCAAATCCAAGCGGAAATAGAAACAATGCCGGGTTTACCGATGAAGAGCGGGAAGGCTTTACTAATCTTTTGGCAAGAGGTTTTACCGATACTTTCCGTCATGTACATGGAGATGTAGAAGGGGTATATACGTGGTGGGCACAAAGGGCAAGGACGAGCAAAATCAACAACACGGGTTGGAGAATCGATTACTGGCTTGTTAGCGATCGAGTAAAAGATAAGGTGAAAAAGTCGGAGATGATCGATTCAGGGCCTAGGCAGGACCATGCACCTATCTATTTAGAAATCGATTTAGTATAAAAGATAATAAACAAACCTTTCAAGGCTTGTGCTAAAGGTAATAGGCAAAAAAATGAGACGGTGCCCTTTGGTTTCACCGTCTCATTTTTTACTAGTTTTAGGAGGGAGATTCACAAAAAATATATAAACTAGGTTCACTATTGTAAACCTAAGGAGGGAGTAAATTTAATTTTCTTTCACTTTGAAAAACTCTTCTCGAAGACTTTCCCGCTTATCTAACATAATATTTTCTACTGGAATCCCTTTGTTTCTTAGTAAATCAATATTTTGCTGTAAAAATTCATCGCTACCTATAAGATAAAAGATTCCTTCTCGATCTTCGGCGAGTTCTTCTACTTGTTCATAATATTTTTCCCTTGTAGGAACAAAGTCTGCTGTAAAGTTTTGTTCATCCTTTGTCGTAAATACATCGGTAAATAAGTATTGTTCCGACGAGTCGATATTTTGCGAATGGAGTTTAGGAATATGCTCTGTATTCGCAAGGTATTGTAATACCATGGGACGGAAGGTTGCAATGCCTACACCTGCGGATAAGAAATAGACAGGTTTGTTTTCACGTCGGAGGGGGACGTTATTTCTCGTTTTAAAAATTGCAACCTCGTCACCTACTTGTAATTTATCTAATCGAGCTTTATACTCGGAACAATTAGCTTTAATTCTTGTTGTAAAACCAATCGTCGCTTCATTAGGTAAGTTATTAATTGACATATGACGTACGAGACCTCGATTTGGTTTTTCTCCTTCATTAAATCCTTTAAGACCGATATGGGTAAAGGAACCTTCCACCCAAGAGAAATCCTCCGGCTTCTCTAAATAAAAGGATTTAACCTCTGGAGTCTCTGTGACTATCTTTTCTACTTTGAGCCAATCAATTCGCATCGCACATCTTCCTTTATAAATCATTTTGTACATTCATTGTACTATAAATGATAATGATTATCAATCGCAATGATATAAAAATGTAAAAAAATTCACCGAAAACCTTTCTTTTCATAGTATATATTAGTTTTATACAACGGAGGGATGAGCAAACGATGAAGAAGGTAACGATTTTAGGCGGCGATCGTCGAAGTTTTTTATTAGGAAAACTACTAGAGGAAGATGGCCAGGAAGTGACTTCATATGGTTTTGAAATCTTAGAACCCGATAGGCCGATCCTACCTCTAAAAGAAGCGATAGAATCGAGTGATATTATCATTGCTCCCTTACCTTTTAGTAAAGATAATAAATATTTACACACGCCCTATACAAAGGAAAAAATAGAGCTTGCAACATTATTTCAATATATGAAGAAAAACCAATTATTATTAGGAGGTTATATCCCGAGACAACTGCTAACCGAAGGCCGGGAAAAGGGTTTTCGTATCATCGACTATTTTGTACGAGAGGAGTTACAATGGTTAAATGCAATCCCGACGGTTGAAGGAGCATTGCAACTAGCGATGGAAAAGCAAGATATAACCATCCATGGATCGAAGGTGCTCGTCCTTGGTTTTGGTCGTATCGGTAAGCTTTTAGCTGACCGGCTACATCATCTGGGCGCTGAAGTAGCAATCTCTGCAAGAAAACATAGCGAGTTAGCTATCGCAAAAGCATACGGGTACGAAGCGGTTCACCTTAACGATATCGATAATTATTTAAATCGAATAGATACCCTTTTTAATACGATTCCTGCCCTAATATTAACAAAGGAAAAATTAAAGAAGATTCAATCGACTTGTTTGCTTATAGATCTGGCCTCCTATCCAGGTGGTATCGATTATGAAGCGGCGAAAGCCTTGCGCTTAGAGGCTCATTTAGCTTTAGGTCTTCCAGGGAAGCATGCTCCTTTAACAGCAGCCCGTTGTATAAGAGATACTATTTACAATATTTTATTTGACCTGGAGGTTTCAAGGTGAAAAAACTGAGAATTGGTTTTGCTCTTACAGGGTCTTTTTGTAATTTTGATGTTGTTTTTCGGCAAATAGAAAAGTTGGCGCAGCGGGAGGACGTAGAACTATTTCCCATTATGTCCTATTCAGCCCACTCTTTTGATACACGCTTTGGTAAGGCAGATGATTGGAATAAAAAGTTAGAAGCAATAACAGGAAATAAAATCATACGTACGATTGTAGATGCTGAACCGGTTGGTCCAGAATTGAATTTTGACGTCATTGTCGTAGCTCCTTGTACTGGTAATACGACTGCTAAGTTAGCGAATGCGATTACGGATACACCTGTTACGATGGCCTGTAAAGCCCAATTAAGAAACCAAAAGCCTATCGTTTTAGCCATTGCAACGAACGATGGTCTTGGAGCTAATGGTAAAAATATCGGTTTATTGTTCAACATGAAAAATGTATATTTTGTCCCTTTCACGCAGGATGATCCATCTGGGAAACCTAATTCGGTTGTAGCTGATTTTTCTTTAATTGAAAAGACGATAGAATATAGTCTGAAAGGAAAGCAACTACAGCCAGTCTTGCTTTAGCGGAGGAATGATTGGTGGATTAGAGTCGTTTTTTGAACGACTCTAATCTTTGTTGATAAAATAGAAGCTTGATTATGTCCATAGAATGAAAAGGAATGTATAAGTTTGCCAAATGTGTAGTAAATGATAAAAGTGGTATGTTAAACTATAAGAAAGACAATATTTGTAGGACGGGAGTAATCGATATGAAAGTAAAAGATTTAATGACGAAGGATGTCGTTACGGTTCGAGAAGAAGATACGGTAGAAAAGTGTGCTAAAATTTTAGCTGAAAATGACTTTAGTGGCCTACCGGTAGTCGATGAAAACGGGAAGCTCAAAGGAATGATTACCGAAGGAGACCTCATCCGGAGAAAAGCGAAGGTGCCAACTCCAGGTTATTTAGAGTTTCTTGGTGGTATTATTTATCTTGATAATCCAAATAAGTTTTTTGACGAGGTTAAAAAAGCGATGGGCCTAATTGTTAAGGAAATGATGACAAAGGATGTTGTAACTATTGGACCGGAAGAAACGATAGAGAAGGCAGCGAACTTACTCGTAGCAAAACAAATTAAAAGGCTCCCGGTTTTGGATGAAAACGAGCAACTGATCGGGATTCTTTCAAGAAAAGATATCATGTCTCATTTATTTTCATAAACTAGTTTTATAAAGCTGGATCGTTGAAAGACGGTACAGCTTTTTTAATGCCAAAAATCAAGGATAGGGAAATCATTTATGGGGATTTTTCTAGAGGGTAAGATAAATTTTTCGGTCGCACCACATATTTTGTTTGGCTTAATGATAGAGGAACAAGGCTCTAAGCTAGATGAATCAAAATCGTGGAAGGACGGAAACCCTCCTTCCTATACAATAAAAAAACAAACCGAACATATGGTGCGGCCTTCAAAAAAGAAATAGAAAATAAGTGCACAAATAAAAATGAATCAAGGATGTTAGAGACTATTGCCTCTTCTTTTCTTGTAAACCTGTCCTCTTCATTTCTAATATGTAAGAAATTCTCTAATGTCCTTACATAGTTTGCACGGTTACCGTTTTTATGTAAGCCGATTTGATGAATATTAATCTTCGCTTAACTTACGCTCTTAGCTTTTTCATAAATTCATATAAATAAATCCATAAAACGACAATTAAAACAAGGAAAAAGATAACATCTGTTAATGTCGTACTAAAAGGTTCAAACTCTCTTAAGACCATTAAAATAACTAAAAGAGTAGTGAGTACGATTAATGCTATTTTATTAGACATGCATGTTCACCCTTTCTATATAGTTATTGACGAACAGTAAACTGTTCGCTTTTTCATTGTAATCCTATAGCGCCTCTTCTGCAATATTAGAAGGAAGAAGTTTTCGAAAACGTCAAAAAAATATCCAAAAAAAGTGACAAATAATAATGATTTCATTACGATACAAGTATATAATGTCTGAGGAAAAGAAGAAAGAAAGTAGTCCTAACTTTAGAAGTATAACGTGGTACTTTATGATTACTTTGCCGATCTATAACCTACTTCTAGAAAGTTGGTATTTTCATTTAAGAGTACTAGGAAGATTGAAGTCGAATGGCTTCCGTTGCTACTTTAGTATTTGTACTTACTTTATTTTTAGTCATACGGCAACCAAAAGGTCTGAATATCGGTTTTTCTGCTGTAATCGGTGCTATCTTAGCCTTACTTTTTGGTGTCGTGAATTTCACAGATATCGTAACGGTAACAGAGATGGTTTGGAATGCGCCCTTGGCCTTTGTCGCTATCATTATTATTTCTATTCTTTTGGATGAAATTGGCCTTTTTGAATGGGCAGCTTTACATATGGCTCGATTAGCGAAGGGAAAAGGTGTGAGGATGTTTATTTATTTGATGCTCCTCGGAGCGGTCGTTTCGGCTCTTTTTGCAAACGATGGAGCGGCTTTGATTTTAACTCCGATTATTTTAGCAATGGTCAGGAACCTTCGCTTTACGGAGCAGATGATCTTTCCTTTTATTATAGCAGGGGGATTTATAGCCGATACGACCTCTCTACCATTTTTAATTAGCAACTTGGTCAATATTGTCGCAGCGGATTTTTTTCATATCGGTTTTGTAGAATATGCCATGCGGATGCTTTTGCCTAATTTATTTTCTCTTTTAGCAACGGCGCTCGTCCTTCTACTATATTTCCGAAAAGATATTCCCACAACCTATGATAGAAGCGGACTAAAGGAACCGAAAGAAGCTATTAGAGATCGAAGGTTGTTTCGACATGCTTGGTGGGTTCTAACATTACTTCTTATTGGTTATTTTACAAGTGAACTGTTTGCAATTCCTTTATCTTTTATTGCGGGTGCTATTGCTGCTTTGTTCCTATTACTTGCTAGAAAAAGTTCGGTTATCGATACGAGGAGGGTCCTTGTAAGTGCGCCATGGGACATCGTTGTATTTTCCATCGGAATGTACGTCGTTGTCTTTGGCCTTGGAAATGCTGGACTAACAACAGGTCTTGCAAGGGTCATTAACTATTTAGCTGAACAAGGGCTTTTTATTGCTACGATTGGCATGGGGGCAATCGCGGCCTTCTTGTCTTCAGTCATGAACAATTTACCGACGGTCATGATTGATGCCCTAGCTATTCAGGAAACAGCTACTACCGGCACGCTTCGGGAAGGGTTAATCTATGCTAATGTCGTCGGTGCAGATCTCGGACCGAAGATTACCCCTATCGGCTCTTTAGCAACATTAGTATGGTTGCACGTCTTGCGACAGCAAGGAATTTATATTTCTTGGGGAACATACTTCCGTATTGGGATTCGCCTAACACCGCCGATTCTTTTTATGACGCTAGTTGGCCTATATTTCTCTCTACTTTTCTTTTAATCTAGATAATTTTTCCAAGTGAAAGCATGGTTAACGACTTGATGGAAAGAATATAGTACGATAAGGAAGGTGACCTAAAGAGAGACTTGAATCTATAAAAGGATTAGTTTGAAGAAAAATACATCTCTTGTGAAGCAGGGAAAAGCTCTTTATAATGTTGATGGTGAAGATTATGATGAACAAAGGGAAGGTGGACCGGTGGATAAAAAAGAGAGAATTGTTCGTTCGGCAATCGAATTATTTCAAAAACAAGGAATACATAAAACAACGGTTTCTCATATTGTAAAGCGGGCGGAGATTGCCCAGGGTACCTTTTATTTATACTTTCCTTCCAAATTAGCCTTAATGCCTGCTATCGCGGAAGAAATGGTAGAAGTTTTGGTAGATAAAATTAAAGAAAATATCGGTGATGAGACAGATTTTCCTCGACAAATGGAAAAGATGATCCAAGCGATTTTTTCGGTTAATAAGGAATATAGTGAATTGCTTGCTTTAATCTATTCTGGTCTCGCTTCGACGGAACATTTAAAAGAATGGGAAATGGTATATGCCCCTTGCTATGAATTGGTTAGCGATTTAATCGAAACGGCTAAACAGGAAGGTACAATCGCAACGCAGATTCCTTCCGAAAGGGTAGCAAAGTTAATTATCGGCTTGGTCGAATCCTCGGCTGAGCAAGTATACCTATACAATTATAGCGATGGAACAGAAATCGAGAGACAAAAGGAAGCCGTGACGCAGTTTTTATTCGATGCCTTACAAATGAAAAGATAAAATACTTTATCTTTTTCTTTTTTATAGTATAATGAATGACTGTCAGTCACTTTATAAAATATAACAGAAAAGGAAGAGGATTATGCGTAACAAAGGTTGGCTATATGTAGCACTTACTTCATTTTTTGAATTGTTATGGATTTACTTATTTAATGTCGCCTCAGCTTGGTGGCATTGGATTTTTATTGTCTTTTTCATTATTGTAGATTTCCACTTTTTAACGAAGGCTTGCCAGCGGATTCCTACAGGAACGGTATATGCAATTTTTGCTGCGGTAGGAACGTTAGGAACAGCCTTAATGGATATTTTCCTATTTGGTGAAACCTTAAGTGGTAGTAAGGTCTTTTTCATCGTTATTCTAGTTATCGGAGTAATTGGTTTAAACATGGCTGAAAGTATCGAAGAACAAAAAGCACTACGTGGGGTGAAGTAATTGGGTTGGTTATACGTCTTTTTAGCGGCAGCATCAGAATTAGTTGGAGTAACTGGGCTAACTAAATATAGTAAAAAGAAGACTTTATTTTCTTTCCTTTTATATTATGGTGGCTTTGGTTTATCTTTTTATTTCTTATATCAATCTTTCCGATTTTTACAAGTAAGTACAGCCTATGCCGTGTGGATTGGTATTGGTACAGCCGGGGCTGTTTTAATCAATATGATATTCTTTAATGAATCGAAAAGTCCAGGAAAAATTATAAGTGTAATTTTAATTGTTATCGGTGTTGTAGGTTTAAAATATGTGTCATAGCAATGGAAATATGTTATACTCATTTTCATTGGATCTTGTTATCGAGAGTGACGGAGAGAACTAGCTCGTTGAAGTCACAGCAACCTGCCAAGGGCAAGGTGCTCCTACTAGCGAAGCATTGCTTTGGGTGATAACGAAACGGTAAAGTTCACACCTTTCGTTGCGAAGGCAATGAAAGGTGTTTTATTTTATGAAGAACCTTTGTTTTGGTTTAAAATCCTAAACATATATATTTTAGAAAGGAAAGGGAAGTACATGTTTCAACCAACTTTATATACGAAGAGTCGAGAAGAAAATTATGAAACCGTTATTCAGCAGCTAGCAAGTTTGATTGAAGGTGAAGAAGATCTCATCGCGAATATGGCCAATGCTTCGGCTCTTTTAGCTCATTTTTTATCTAATATAAATTGGGTAGGCTTCTATCTTTGGAAGGACGGAGAACTTGTCCTAGGACCATTTCAAGGTTTACCTGCTTGTGTACGAATTCCCTATGGAAAGGGAGTATGCGGTACCGCAATAAAAAAAGGAGAAACCCTAGTTGTCGGGAACGTGCATGAATTTCCCGGACATATCGCCTGTGATGCCCGATCGAAATCTGAAATTGTCCTCCCCTTAATAAAAAAAGGGGAGTTACTGGGAGTTCTCGATATTGATAGTCCAATCTATTATCGTTTTGATGAGATAGATCGTCATTATCTTGAAAAATTTGTTGCAACCTTGCTAGCTAGTTAATATTATGGGCTTTCTTATAAGAAGCAACCCATGAATTATTCGTTAATGGATCACTTTAAAGTCGATGCTCGTATCAAATTGAATATGGGCATCTTCCTTTGCTACACCAGGCTCGATAATGAAAAAGTCGAAACTAGCCTTTACTTCATAATAACCTAAAGGAAAATCTTCCCGCTTACGGAAATTTTCAATAAACTCCTGCTCTTCCTTACCCATCGTTCTATCGGATACGATTGAACTCTTGTTGAAATTAACGCTATAAGGAACACCGTTAATGAGATTGGTCGTCGCTCCAATTTCTTTCCGTATTATAGGAAGAGAATATCCGCGGATTTTTTCTTGAAGATTAAAGTAAATAGGCTCATCGCTAAAGGATATTTGAATCTCCTCTTCTTCACCTATATAGGTTAATTCCCCTTTGAGAAGGACGATCTCTCCTTCGTAATGGATTGGGTGATCGGTATAAAGGCGAAATAAGAAATCCCCCTCTTCCATCTCGATAGTATGTTGTTTTGGTTCATATTGTTCGAGCTCCTCAAGCATTTCCTTCGTTGAAGGTTTTCCTGCATTACAACTGAAAAGAAGGAAAGTAAAAAGTAGGATGGAAGCCCGTATTATGTTCACACGCATCCTAAGCCCTCTATTCTTTTTGCTTGTACTATAACATAGCTGTCCTTCTTTCTCAATAAGAATTTTAAATCAAGAGAAAAGGTTATTATAAGTAAGGTTTAAAATAAATCGTTTTCGTATAAAATCTCCTACAAATCCTTGTTTAAAATGGGCAGAAAAATGAAACGTTAAATTTACAGCCCAATAATCGACTTTACTTCTAAATATTCATTAATCCCGTAATCTCCCCACTCCCGACCAATTCCTGATTGTTTATAACCACCGAAAGGTAAGGAATAGTCTGATTGTGCTCCATTAATAATCACTCGACCAACCCGAAGTTCGTTCGCAATTTTTCTTATAGTTGTTTCATCCTTTCCTAAAATATAGGCAGCTAGTCCATAAATTGTGTCGTTAGCGATGGAAATTGCTTCATCGATTGTTTCGTAGGTTAGAATAGACATCACAGGACCGAATATCTCCTCCTGGGCAATGGTCATATCATTGGTAACATCTGAGAAAATCGTCGGCTGTACATAATAGCCCTTCTCTAACCCTGCAGGTTTTCCTAATCCACCAGCTACGAGCGTCGCCCCTTCTTCCATACCTTTTTGGATATAGTATTGTACCCGCTCATATTGCGCCTGGGATACGAGGGGACCGAGGCGGGTCGATGCTTCATGCGGGTTACCGACACGATATGTTTCAAGTTGTTCTTTAGCAAGCTTAATGAATTCTTCTTGCCTATCCTGAGGGATGAGGGTGCGTGAAGCTAAAGTGCACACTTGTCCACAATTAAACATGACGTTAGCTACAGCTATTTTAGCCGCTGTTTCTAAATCGAAATCATCGAGGACAATAAATGGCGATTTACCTCCTAACTCTAAGGAAACCTTTTTAATAGTATCTGCGGCTTTTTTACTAATTGTTTTTCCGGTTTCTCCAGACCCCGTAAAGGATATTTTATCTACATCGGGATGGGTAGTTAAGGCTTCCCCGACACTTTCTCCCCTCCCATTGACTAAGTTGAAAACTCCCTTTGGAAGACCGGAAGCTTCGATAATTTCCGCTAGAATAATCGCGGATAAAGGAGTAAATTCTGAAGGTTTTAAAACAAGGGTACAACCGGCTGCAAGAGCACTAGCAACTTTGGTAACAGATTGGTTCATCGGGAAGTTCCAAGGAGTAATAAGGGCACAAACACCGATCGGCTCCTTTTGAATAATTCCCGCCTCTCGTTTTTCGATAAAAGAAAAACTTTCCAATTGCCTAATAGCTTCTTTAAAATGTTCTAGCCCCATCTGGTAATGTGTCCTTTCACTGATTCTTTTCGGGGAACCTAATTCGAGAGTAATGGTATCGACCAAATCTTTTTTCCTCTTTTCATAGGAGGAGACAATAGCCTTTAAATAAGCGATTCTTTCTTTTACGGTCGTTTTAGCATAGGAAGGAAACGCTTTCTTCGCTGACCTAACAGCAGAAGCAACATCTTCTTCATTCCCGTCACAAACTTTAGCAACAATCTCTTCCGTACTTGGATCGATGACCTCAATGAATTGATCCCCTGCAGAAGGGAGCCACTCTCCATTGATAAATTGACGATTTTCAATACGCATTAGGATTACTCCTTTCCCATTTATATATATTCCTATTTTATCACATGTAACGTACGAATTAGCCTTAACTTTCTCTTCCATTTAAGGATAAACACTTTTATTCATGCATGTTTTACACAATTTCGCACAAAATGATAGTACATCTATGGAAAGAGTGATTGTACATGGTTCAATTTTTACATCATCATAGCGTGGGCAATATGTATACGTCATTAGAAGAAAATATCAACTTCTTACAGGACAGCTTTAACAATACCGAGGACTTTATAATAGATACCTTATCCATAGATCAAGGGAAAGCGAAGGTACTTTATTTAGAAACCTTGAACGATCAAAAGAAAATCGAAGAATTTATTTTTCGTCCGACCGAAGAACACAATTCTTATGATGCTTTATCTGCTGCTTTAGAGAGTTTATCCCATGATACGACGAGCAATTTACAACAAATAATAAGTTATTTATTAGAAGGAAAAAGTATCGTCCTTTTATCAGGTAAAAATAAGGCCTATGCCTTTCATACAGCTTATCAAATTCAACGTTCGCCTGAGGAACCTGATAATGAAAAGACTGTTCGAGGCTCCCATTTAGGTTTTATCGAGGATTTGAACACCAATATATCGATGTTGCGCAAACGTATAAAAAATACCGATCTTAAGGTTGAATATATTACCTTAGGTAGTGCTTCGAAAAAAAAGACCGCAATTATTTATATGAACAATCTAGCTAACGAAGAAACCTTAAAACAAATTCGGGAAAGATTGCACTCAATTTCAATCGATACGATCTTTGCTCCAGGGTATATTGAAGAGTTTATAGAAGAAACGCCACTATCTCCTTTTCCACAAAATCTGTATACCGAAAGACCGGACCGTGTAGAGGCCCATTTAATGGAAGGTCGAATAGCGATCATGAGCGATAACAGTACGGATGCGATTATTTTACCGGTCACATTTTTTGCATTTTTTCAATCGCCTGACGATTACAATAACCGATTTTACGCTGGTTCTGTGTTTCGTCTTTTTCGTTTATTTAGTTTTATTGGAACGCTTTTACTTCCGCCGATTTATATCGCCTTAGTAGCCTTTCATTTTGAAATTATCCCTTATGAGATGGTTACTTTAGTAAAAAGTTCGATATCAGGAATACCTTTTTCCCCTTTTTTCGAAGCGATGTTGATGGCAATTACGGTCGAACTCATTAGGGAAGCCGGAATTAGGTTACCTTCACCAATCGGTGAGACGATTGGAATTGTCGGCGGTTTAATTATCGGTGATGCGGTTGTAAACGCCGGAGTTGTATCGAATATGATGGTTATCGTTATTGCGATGACAGCGATTATGTCTTTTACCGTAACCTCTTATGAAATGAGCAATACTGTTCGAATGCTAAATTTACCCATTATGATTGCAGCGGCCTTGTTTGGTTTCGCTGGAATTATTCTTGCTGTACTTTTTATCATCATCCATATGTGTAAGTTAGAGTCCTTCGGCACGCCTTACTTATCTCCTTTAACTCCTTTACGTATGCAGGAATTAAAGGATGCTATCGTACGTTTTCCTATCTGGTCTTTAAAACATCGACCAATCGATGTAAAACCGAAGAAAAGAATTCGCCAAGTAAATTCTCAGGAGTGGAAACATGACCACGAAAGATAAGTTGAACTTTTTCCAATTAGCTTTGTTGTTGATCCATGCCCAGATTGGTGTAGGGATGATTACCTTAGTGAATGATGTGTATTTTAAAGCAGGAATCGATAGTTGGTTAAGCATCATTGTTGCAGGGATATTGATTCAATGTATGATATTTGTCTTCGGCTTATTGATGAAACGTTTCCCCGATGATCATCTCTTTACGATTTTAGAAAAGCTATTTGGTAAAGGAATAGGGAAGACTATGAGCTTTCTACTATGTCTTTACTTTATCTTTATTGGGGCTGTTTCTATAACGAAATATACCGTAATTTTAAAGTCTTGGCTCTTGCCGATTACGCCAAAATGGATTATTATCATTGGCTTAATCTTAGTCACGATTTATGCAGCTAAGGATAGCTTACATGTTATCACCCGCTTTTATATTTTAGCCTTCTTTGTCATTTTTCTTTTTTTAGGTTTCGTCATGTATTCTTTAAAGGATGCAAATGTTACCTATATTTTACCGATAGGAAAAGACGGCTTACTTCCAATTATCGAGGGATCAATTCAGGCGATATATGCCTTCCAAGGATTTGAATATCTTTTGTTTCTTGCTCCCTTTACCTTAGGAAATTATCGGCAAATTACATTGACAGCCTCTGTAACCAATTGGTTCATTACTATTTTTTATACGTTTGTTGTTTTAGCAAATCAACTTTTCTTTAGCGGTGAGGAATTAAAACTAATTACTGAGCCAGTATTTTATTTAATCAAGTCCTTTTCCTTTCGAATTATAGAGAGACCGGATCTTTTGTTTACTTCTCTATGGATCGTATTAGTTATTACTTCGACGATTGTCCTATATTATATTGTTTCATTAGGTTTTGCTTCGATTATAAATAGTAAAAATCGTTATCCATTTCTTTACGTTTCAACAGGAATTAGCTTTATTATATCGATGCTTCTATACGGAGAAGAGAGAATCAATTACGTCATCGACCGATTTTACCTGGTTATTTTATCGATATCTTTAGGCTTGCCTACTTTACTATTAATCGTAAGTTGGATTACTAAAAAGACAGGGAAGATAGAAGATGAAGAAAAAGTATAACGTGCTCCTAATCGGTTTAATCATCGTAGTATTACTCACTAGTTGTTGGGATCGCCGACTATTAAAGGATCATAGCTTAATCATGGCAATTGGGTATGACTTGAACGATGATGGTACGATTAGTAAGACCGTCACCTTTCCGAGGGAAACGATTGTGAATATCGGTAAATCCTCTGATAGTGAAGCGACAGAAAGCCATACTATAACGACGACTGGACCTACTGTGGGTGCAGCGGATTTAGACCTCGAAAGGTATTTATCTCAACGATTTGATCGTTCGAAAGCCAGGATTCTTCTATTAGGTGAAGGTTTAGCAAGGGATGGGATATATGCTGCCCTAGACTCTATGTACCGCGATCCCCGAGGGCCCCTTAGCGCTCTAGTAGCGGTTGTATCGGGCCGGGCAGAACAGGGTTTGACGATGGAAAATCAACAGTCCTTTTTCGTTAGTGAATTTTACTATAACTTACTTAAGAGTTCTGAAGAAAGTGGAATTATCGTTTGTGAAAACATTCAATCCATTTGTCCGGTGATTTTATCTAGGCGAAAGGATATCGCCCTTCCTTTTATTTCCGCGGAACATGAGACAAATGAAATAAATATTTCTGGTTTAGCTTTATTTACTGGGGAGAAAATGACCGGAACATTAAATTTAGAGGAATCGATAATGTATCTTATTTTAACAGACAATATTTCTAAAAAGGCCAAGTTCAATTTGAAAATAAGCGATGATCAAAAGGATAATCAAAAAAACTATGCAACCATTGCAATTAGAAATGAAAAAAGAAAAATTGATGTCAAACCGAATCCTGTCCAACCAGTAGTAAACCTTCATCTTACGTTGCAAATAGAGATAGAGGAGTTTGCCAAAAATCATTTGTATCGAAAAGGGGCGATTGGAAAATTAGAAAAGCAAGTAAGTAAGCAATTAATGGAATTGGCCCATCAAACCTTAGATAAAATGAAAGAAGCAAACAACGACTCGTTAGGAATCGGTGAAAAAATCCGTGCCTATCATTATAAAGTGTGGGAAAAAGTGGATTGGAACGAACTTTATCCTAAGACGGTTTTCCATATTGACTTCGATGTAGAAATTGTCCAACATGGGGTGATTAATTAAGGCGAAAGTTAGGGGTAGATCAACTTGTTAATAAATGAAATAAGTAAAGCTTTTCTTACAAAATAAGTCGGAAAATGCAGTCGATTTTAAGAAAATTTGACAAGAATAGAATTGTTTATCATAATATTATGTAAAAGTGAATAATAAGTATGTTTTGGTTTTTGTATGTTATCTACATACAAGTGAAAAAGGAATCAGGTGCAAATCCTGAACGGACCGGCCACTGTGAGTAGTGTGCCAAGCTTCACCAAGCCACTGGCGTAAGCTGGGAAGGCGAAGATTGGCAAGACACTACGAGTCAGGAGACTTGCCAAAACATAAACGTGCAAAGCAACCTTCCGGGAATAAGGTGTGCATG
>CALJVC010000129.1 GCA_937974845.1 uncultured Pseudogracilibacillus sp.
GATAATGGAATAATTACCTATAATGATAGCTTATCATAAATGGGAAAAAAGTTGTGAAATGAATTCATATTCGCTATTCATCCTTCAGAAAATACCTTGATAAAAAAGTATATGTACTTTTGTTGCTCTACATAAATATAGGGAGTTATATAAACCACTATTTGGATTTTGCTTAAGGAAGGGCTGTCTATTTCAGTTTATTATCTTCAATTTTCATTTATTTATTACAAAAAATTAAAGAAGGGATGATGTTTGGATAGTAGCGATTGGGATAATGCATTAGATATGGCATGGCAAGATTTTGTGGCTCAAAAGTCTATCTTTCGATTTTCGACAAGAGCTAAGCTATAAACGATGTTAGAAGTGGCTAAATAAGATTTGTTTCCCCCTATGAATGAACTTTTTCACGTACTCCGCATCCTTTTATGTTAGCGAGTGAATAAAAGCTGTGATATGTAGAAAGAGGATCTAATAGTGTAGGATTTTGGAATAATAACTTCTGTTGAGCAATTATATCCATTTATTTCCTTTTTATGATGTCAATATTATAATTTGGATATAGGGTGAATTGAGAATTTGTAAAGGTGATTTATACCTGTTATTTCTTGTCCAATAACATTTCTTTATGATTCAGATGTCAGCCTTTTAAGTTCGATATGTATAAATGGAGGAAATTATAATGGGAAACTATATATGGTTATCACCGGATGGCTTAGTTTAGGATATAGGCCCATATTAGAAAAGAAAGTAACATTTTATCTTCGTTAAATTAAGTGATTGGCTATAATCATGATGGAGGACAGATCTAATGAAAACAACTAAAGAGTATAGAAGGATGGTTGAAGATAAGTTCGGGAGAGAATTAAGGGAAATAATGTACGATCTATGTGTCGTTCAAAATGTAGTTCCTATTCAAGGTGCAGATATATTAGGTGTGCCTAAAAACACATTTAATTACTGGAGAAATTATTATCGATTCGGACCAAAACAAAGACTAGCAGATCAAGCTATTAAGCAAAGAAATGATAAGGTTAATCAATTCAAATATGAAATAGAAGATATAGATTTTGAAAAAGAATTTCAGCATAAAAGGGAACAATCTCTTGACGGATTTGAAGAGATGATAGAGAGGTTTCTGAAGCTCGAAAAGTCACATTATACAAAAATAACCAATAAAACTTTATCAGAGATGAGTTCAACAGTAAGAATTGCTTCTTTAGAAACGGTGTTAGAATATCTATCTAAATATCGTGAGAATAAATTAGGTGAAGAATATTTTCGACGTTTAGAAGAGATAAAAGATTTGGATAAAATAGAATAACTTATTAAAGAAGCTGTGTTAAGGTCTTAACTTTGTATAGGGATATGCGTTTAAGTCGATGAGATAAGCTTTGCGAATAGCCTAGTTGATAAATAGTTTTATTTAGAATTAGGTTGTCATATGAACAGAAGTCTATCTGAGAGGTTATCGAGATCATGAAGCGAGTACAATAGTACTTGGCTTTCTAGCGAAAAGACAGTCGAGACTTAATTTGAAATATTTTATACTCGATGATCTTAATATAAAAGGCATATTACCAGATAAATCATCAAAATTGCGATAAGGAGGAGAAAGAGATGGGGGCAAACAAAAAAGAAAACGTAGAGAAATCACGTGAAGCTCTAATCCTTTCCTTGGTGAAAAAAGCATGCGATAAGAATGACAAGGCTCCCAAAAAATTAAGTGAATAAAAATGTATGAGTATTTACAGCCCAAAGACGTATTGATGATACATGAATATTCAATTAATAGATATGGTGGATTATCAGGATTAAATCCTAAAGAAGGCATACATTGTGTAGAAGTAAAGTGTTATCTATTGCAACAAAACTTTGATGGAAAAGACTTCTATCCCTCGACAGAAGAAAAAGCAGCTGCGTACATGTATCATTTTACGGTTGGCATTCTTTTGTTGACGGAAATAAGCGTGTTGATTATTTAGTTGCGAGTACATTTTTAAACTTAACTAGATAGGAATTCATATTCGAGACGAAGAATTATACCATATGAGTATGTCGATTCGTAGTAATGAAAAAAGACTTACTTTCAAGAGAGTCGTTGATTAGGTTAGAGAGCATATTTGAAAAATGGCCTCATAATTGTATATCTTGTTATAATCTCAAAAAGCTGTGTTGTAAAAATGATGAACATGGCCTTTAATTAGATTATTTATCCAATAGTCTTGGTCAGTAAAATGAAATCCAAATGGATATAGGTTATTTGGATCATTATCTTCTATCGCTTAGGTGATAGAAGATGATGATTCTTTATGTCTCACTATAGATCTTAATTTAAAATAAAGGAAGATGCGATTTCGATAAAATAATGGTGAAATAGATTCCTATATTTTATTTTAAAACTATTTTCGGCTAATAATAAGCGCCATTGTTCCGCTCAGGCTAAAATAAGCAAAAAGAATAAGTAATGTAACGGTGAGCGAAAGTTGTTCAACACCAGTCATGAGAAGGAAAGTCAATAGCATAATAGATAGTAAAATAAAAGCATTAGAAGCATAGGCATAAAACTTTAATATATTATGTGTGGTGCGCTCATCGAATTCTGGGGTTGTATCCGATTTGTTCATCACATAAATTAGGTTAATCATAGCTAAAATTAGTGTAGCAGATAAGCCATCGAGTAAAGCGGTTCCATTAAAGTTACTAAATTGCGCTATTGCTAGGCCTACTAATCCACCGATTGCTCCGAAACTTAGCGTCTATTTTGACTATTTCTTTTTTTCATCATTCATGCTCCTCGCTAACTTAAAATGTCTAAGCATTAATAGCTATCTTCGACTAACTATCAAGCCACCTAAACCGATCAGGCATGGATAAGCAATCATCGGGATCCACAAATAAGTAAGTGAGATGCTTTCAAAACCTAAAAAAGTGAAAATGGCTAGAGCTAAAAAGAGTCCGGCAATAAACATGTGGGATGCGTATAGGAGATAATTCCGCATGTTTTGTTGAATTCGTTCATCGCTTTCGGGTAACCTATCTTTTTTCATACGGACCTTTACGATATTGACGATTATGATCATGCTTGCTCCCGTTAAGACGCCTAGTAACAGACTGAGATCGAATTTTCCAGTAGTTAGATAGATAATAGTCATGCCAATAAAGGCACCAAGTATACCGCCTAAAGCGCTTAAGGCTAAATTCCATTTTTGTATCTTCTTTTTCATTCATCCTCCTCCTCAATCAAGGTAAAGACCTCTTCGATAGGTAGATCAAAGTATTTCAAAATCTTAAGGGCAAGTTCAAGACTAGGGTTATATTTGTTGTTTTCAATCGCATTCATGGTTTGCCTAGTTACTTGCAGGTCTTCGGCCATTTTTATTTGCCGAATGCCTCGTTCGGTTCTAATTTTTTTAATATTGTTTTTAACTGCGATCTTCGCTCACCACCTAATAGGTAAAGAAGTCTTTACCTACAGTGTAATCTTTTTTCGGAAATATGTAAAGAGATCTTTACCTTTTTGTATGGAAACATGATCGGTGCTTCTCTTACGTATTTGTGAGTGGGAGCCTAGCCTAGTTAAGCTTTAATCTAGTTGTGCTTTTGGTCACGAGTGCTTAAGCTATATGGTATAGTTGAGGGTGAGCGGTATAAAAATTGGCCGAATTTTCTATCGAAGATATCGACTTTTAGAAGGGGGACAGGCTGGATGAGTATTTTTATTTACGAAGATGATCTCATTCAAGCTCAACAGATGAAGTCGCTGATTGAGGAATTGTGTGCTAAACATCATATTGCTTACGATTTTATCGAGGTGACGAGTAGGGCGGAAAATATAATTGAAAAAATCCCTCATACAACCTATGTTCCGCTATATTTTCTAGATATTGAAATAAAAAGCGAAGAAAGAAAAGGTTTAGAAGTGGCACAAATGATTCGTCAATATGACCAGGAAGGGATTATCGTTTTTGTGACGACACATGCTGAGTTTGCGCCACTCTCTTATGAATATATGGTATCGGCATTCACCTTTATTGATAAGGCCTTACCCTATGAAGCTCGATATAACCTGTTTGAACAATGCCTAAATCATTATGAGGAACGCAATCGTAATAAAAACCCTGTAGATGATTTCGTGATTCAGAATGAACATACGACGATCAGGGTGGCATTTTCAAGGGTTCATTATATAAAAACAGATGGTCCGCATCGTTTGGCCTTAGTCACGGACAATCGTTACATAAATTTTTACGGTAGTTTAAAAGAAGTTCTTACACTGGATCATCGTTTGCTCCGTTGCCATCAGTCTTATGTGGTCAATTTAAGCGCGATAAAAAAGTACGATGCAGCAAACCGACTGCTTACGTTAAAGAGTGGTGCAGTAATACCTGTTTCTCGTCGTTTAAGTCGATCGGTACAGCATGCCTTAAGGCGGGTAGATTAAGATGTATATTTATGATATAGTTGCCTTACTTTGTACCGGTATCAGTCATTTTGTTTTATATTTTTATTTGATCCGTTACGATCGAATTTCTTTGCCTTACATGATTTTACTAAGTATCGTATTTTCTATATTACTAGGAACGATTATTACAGTGACCGGTTACCCGGAATTCAATACGGTTCTTGTAGGGCTATTCCTGATGAGCTTAGGCTTGATGCAAATAGAGTTAAGCTTTTTTCATAATGTCTATTATACGATAGCGAATATGGTTTCTATTTCTTTGTTAAAGATCATCTTGTTTGAATTCGCCCTTTATCTATATGACTTGTCCCCGTTTAATCTATATATTTGGACGGAAAATCTCCTTCATATGATTGTCACTATCGTCATTTTAGCCGCTATTTTGTTATTGAAAACACAAATTGCCCGTTTTGCGGAATTTATTGTGACGAGTCCTTTCTTATACTATGTGAGTTATCTTGTCCTAGTCATTAGTTTAATCATTATTTTTTTATTGACCATGCCGCAAATTCATTTTTTATATCGGATCTATGAAAGCTATGGCGAAATGATGTATACGAGTACCTTTATCTTGTTCTTTATTTTGCTAATAATCGTGATGCTGGGAGCCCACTTGACCAAGGAAAAACTGGTTCGGGAGCAGCAGGAGCAGTTGGATGATGCGCTTTTACAGTATGTGAATAAATTAGAGGTTTTACATGATGAGTTAGCTTCCTTTCGCCATGACTATGTCAATTTGCTGTTAAGCTTGAATGACGGAATTAGGATGAAAGATATGGAACAGATTGAAAGGACCTATATGGAGGTTATTAAGCCGACACTAGGAATAATTAATCACCATGAACTCAGCATTGTTAAGCTAGCGAATGTGCAAGCAGTCGAAATCAAGAGCTTACTTAGTGTAAAAGTATTTGAAGCACAACGAAGGGATCTCCAGGTCATTATAGATATCCCGCATCCTATTGAATCGGTTCCTCTGGCGCTTGTCGATTTTATTCGGATTATTTCCATTATGTTCGATAATGGGATTGAAGCGGCAGTAGAAAGTAGGGAGAAGCTATTACATATCGCTTTTCTGCAAAAGGAGTTAGATACCTATTTTGTGGTACGTAATAGTATGGCTAATAGGAAGATAGATTTGGGGTTGATTTATGAAAAGAATTTTTCCACGAAAGATGCCTCACGTGGCTATGGTTTATACTCCTTGAAGCAATTAATTGATAAAGCGGATCATGCTACACTAGAAACGGTTGTAGACCCACCCTATTTTACGCAAGTGTTCAGATTGAAAAGCGGAGAATGAGGGAGGAGCGGGCCTAATTGGAGCGATCCTCATAAAGTATAGCGACCAGTTATGAGTTGAAAGGAACCGGATATGAAAATCTCCTTTTCTCCTGATTTTCATTTAGCTATACTACTTGTGGGAGGGTAACTACATGGTCGGTTTGGTATTCGCGATATTAGTGTCTATGGGAGTTCCGCTTGTCCTATTGATATATGCCGTAGTTGGCAAGCAGGTAGGGGCGTTTTTATTAGGCTTAGCTACATTCGTTCTATCACAAATCTTTTTTCGGATTCCAATTTTACAATTACTTACGCTACATAGCCCGTCGTATACGATGTTTAGTATGACGAATCCAGTTACTTTTGCGATATTACTTGCCCTAAGTGCGGCATTGGTAGAGGAAGTGGGGAGATTTGTAGCCATGCGTTTTTTATTGAAAAAGCCTTCCTGGACTGCTGCTTTCTTTTTTGGGGCAGGTCATGGCGGGATCGAGGCGATTCTTTTTCTCGGTACTACTGCCCTTGTCCTACTGTTTTCAGGGCAGAGTGGTATAGATGGTTGGGCTTATTGGATCGGTGGGCTGGAGCGATTGTTTGCCATCTTGCTACATATTGGCCTATCTTTACTGGTGTTTAGGAGTGTGAGGGAGCGGCGGATTTCCTTGTTATGTTTGGCTATTTTTATTCATACCTTTCTCAACTCACTCGTCGGTATTGTGCCAATTTATGTGCGGAAAGAGATGTCGCTTGTCCTCATTGAATTAAGTTTAGCGACTATTGCCTTAGCTTTATTTATTTACCAATTAAAATGGAAGAGGAAGGGGTTAATCACATGAGAAAGATCCTAATGATGTTGGTCAGCATCTTATTTGTCCTTATACTAGTTGCATGTGGTGGTAATAAGGTTGATGAGGCGACTGCTGAGAAATACTTGGCTAAAGCTGAAGAAGTTATTTTGTTATTAAATGACGAGGATTATGAGGCTGTTTATGAGAAGTTTAATGCACAAATGCAAGCTGGTTTGCCAGTAAGCAAGATGGAGGAATTAAGGCCTATTATTGAAGAGGCGGGTAGTTTTGAGGAAATTTCCAAAGCCTCTGTGGAGGAAAAAGATGGTATGCATATTACGGTTTCACAAGCTAAATATTCGGATCAAAAACGTATTTACACGATTTCCTTTGATCAAAATGATAACATAGCAGGCCTATTCATCAAATAAAGGGTCTGCCCTTGATTTCTGGAAGGTGCTCAATTGTAAAGAGCTGGGCTAGCCTACTAGATAGGTTAAATGATCCTAGTTAGAAATGGATAGCTAAGGGCAGAAGAGATTGAGAGGGGTCAATTAAAACTGAAAGAGTTACCATAGCCCGATGATTTTACTTTTTGTCATGTATGTACAGCTGTCCATTGGAATCCTTTTTTCATCGTTCGGGTTGAATTGCGAGTTTTTTGATAGAAGTTTTTTGGATCATTTTTAATGCATGAAAGATGCTCGGTAGGTGGTATTCGTATGGGAAAGCATGAAAGACCAAAATTGGCCTTGCCCAAGACTCGATTTGAAATCATATTTGATGGCCTGACCCTCTGTGTCCTATTGGTTACCCTCGGTTACTTGGTCACTACTTGGAAGATGTTACCTGCAGAAGTACCCGCCCATTACAATATTGTTGGTGAGGTCGATCGTTTGGGGAGCAAGTGGGAAATCCTCGTCACTCCCATGATCGCCATCCTGATGTGGCTAGGGATGACAGTGCTTGAAAAATATCCGCATGTATACAACTATCTGAATTTGAGAAAAGATAATGTGGCTGTCCAGTATTTGAATGCACGTCTCCTGTTACATGTCATCAAAAATATGTTTGGCTTACTTTTCGCATATGTTACTTGGAACGATATTCAAGTAGCCCTTGAAAAGAGCGAATCACTCAGTGGTTATTTTCCCTTTGTTTTTCTCGGGGCTATTTTTATTCCGATGATCTTCTTTATCGCTCGCTCCTTAAGACATTGACCTAATCGACAAAAGGATTTTTCTTACTTATTATGGCTAGTATTTCGGTGCATCGTCCGCTTCCCCTGTTGGGAGACAGAGGCGGATGATTCTTTTTATCCCTTCCTGGCTGAGGCTTACTTTGTGAATGATAGCTATTAGGTCTTTTGCTTACATGGTGAAATCAATGGTAAATATGATATAGAAGCCCATGTGAAAAAGTGGATAAAGTCAGTTAGGCTTGAATCTATTGATAGAAAAGCATGAAAGTTAAAGAGGGTTATTGTAATGAACGACGATCTCTTGGCTTTTATATGTTTTACATATTGACGTAGATTTTTTTGAATGAAAAAGAGGGCTTAGTTGCCCCCCTATGCTTTATGTTATTTAGTAGCTTGAATAAGTACATCTAAGTTGTTATACATTAATGACAGATAATCGTCATTGTTCTTTATATCTTCGTCCACTAAAACTTCCAAGTTATGTAGCTCTAATTTTTCAGCGCCAATATGTTCTTGAATAATGCTTGCAAGACGATTCGTACTGTTTTGTTCAAATATGACATATTGTAAATTATATTTCTCTGCAATTTTTGCAATCTTTACTAAATCTTTTTGTGAAGGTTCATCAGTGGAAGACAGACCACTTATAGGAATTTGTTCAATCCCATATCTTTCTTCCCAATAGCCATAAGCCGCATGTGTGACGATCATTTTTTTGTTATTTTTTGCTTGCAAAGCATCTTCGAAGTCTTTATTAAGTTTATACATCTCTTCTTTTAAATCAGCGAAATTATTAGTAAATATTTCTTCTTTATTTGGATCTAACTCTATAAGTGTATCTCTTACAATTTCCCCAATTTTAATCATCCGAAGTGGGTCTAACCAAATATGTGGATCCAGATCTCCATGATCGTGATGGTGATCCT
>CALJVC010000130.1 GCA_937974845.1 uncultured Pseudogracilibacillus sp.
GCCGATGGTAGTCGAGGCTTAGCCTCCGCAAGAGTAGGTCGTTGCCAGATTAATTAAAGAAAGGGAAGATTTAGTGCAGACTAAATCTTCCCTTTTTCATATTAGCTCATTCCGTGTGGTCCTAAAGTTTGACTCTCTTCTTTGCCATTAGAAACATTAGAGTGGGAAGAAGTGTTTCCTTGTTGATCTGTTAGTGTAGATAACATAGGAGCTACTTCTTGGGCAGTTTTTGCTAAAGAATTATCGTTTTTCGACATCGAATAGAATGTGACTGCGCCTACACCGATCGATGCGAGCAGGGGTAACAGCATTTCAGATTTTTTCATTTGCATATGTTTCAGTCCTTTCTTTTGCTTTGCTGTCAGTCTTAGTTTGTGAAAGATTGTTATAGCTATACGATGAAGGATTTACCGATTACGTATAATTTTGTTGCTTAAATTAATAAAGTAATTATAGTGTACGTAGTCATCAGACAACTTATGACATTTTCGTTTCTTCCTAAACAAAGTATGATAAAATATGTGATAGAAGTTAAAATAAATGTAGGTGGCCGAATGTCAAATCGAATTATTAAAGGAACACTTATCTTAACAATTGCTGGCTATATCTCGAGATTTTTAGGAATGATTTACGTTATTCCTTTTAATGCTTTAGTTGGTGCTCAAGGTGTAGCCTTATATTCTTATGCTTACATACCATATACGGTATTGATTAGCTTATCTACTGTCGGTATTCCTCCTGCCATTTCAAAAATGGTGGCTAAATATAACGCTTTAGAGGACTATAAAACCGGTTTACGGGTGTTTCGTATTAGCTTCTTTTTAATGATTGTTACCGGTTTTATGGCTTTTTTAGCCTTATATTTTTCTGCGCAACCGATTGCAGAAATGATTATTTCTAGTAAGGAAGCACAAGGAAACACGGTAGAAGATGTTACAAAAGTTATTCAAATGGTAAGTTTTGCATTAATTATCATCCCTGCAATGTCTGCGGTAAGAGGTTTTTTCCAAGGGAATCAAACGATGGTTCCTACCGCTGTTTCTCAAGTGGTTGAACAAATTGTTCGCATCACTTTTGTGCTCACAGCCGGTTTTATTATTGTTGTTCTGTATGATGGTAGCTATGCGACTGCTGTAAGTTTTGCTACTTTTGCAGCTTTTATCGGAGCGTTAGGGTCAGTACTTGTTTTATTGAAGTTTTGGCAGACAAAGAAGCAAGGCTTTTATGATGCTATAGAAGCCCAGCAAACCTATTATCATCAATCCCTTAAAGGTTTACTTTATGAGTTATTTTCCTATGCAATCCCGTTTATATTAGTAGGAATTGCGACCCCGTTATATCAGTTGGTGGATTTGTTTACTTTTAACCGTGCTATGGAAGCAATTGGTCTTGGATCTATAGCGGAACTTTCCTTTGCCGCAATACATTTTAACGGAAATAAGCTAATAGTGATTCCAGTCATGGTTGCTACAGGTATGTCCTTAACTTTAGTACCGGCACTTACAGAGTCTTATACGAATCAACGTTATGATAAATTGGCGAGGGAAATTAACTTATCCATTCAAATTGTATTATTCCTAGTAATTCCAGCTGTTTTTGGTCTTATAGCACTTTCTAGCGAAGCTTACGGTTCTTTATTTTCTATGGAGGATCTCTCTGTTACGAGTGCTTTGTTAGCATGGAATGCACCCCTTGCCCTTTTCTTGGCATTATTTACAGTTTCTTCAGCTATATTACAAGGTATTAATGAGCAACGTTTTGCTGTGTTTAGTTTATTTGTTGGCTTTATTGTCAAATTAACGTTAAATTCCTTTTTAATACATACCTTTGGAGCAAAGGGTTCGATTTTTGCTACAGGTCTTGCGGTAGGTGCAGCTACTTTTGTAAACCTTTGGAGAATTAAACATTGTTTACAATTGTCTTTTATCCAAACCTACAAGCGGGGTCTATTTATGTTTATTTTTAGTGGAATAATGTATTTAGGGGTAGTAGCGGGTAAGGGAATCTGTAGCTTCTTTTTACCCTTTGATACGAGTCGGATTGCAGCAACGGTCATGTTACTTATAGGTGTTATGCTCGGTATCGTTATCTATTTTTTCTTAACTTATAAGTCGACCTTGCTAGATGCCGTTTTAGGAACTTCAGCTATGATGGAGAAAATCAGGAGGAAATTTGGTGCGAATAGATAAGCTACTTAGTCATTCAGGTTATGGTACTCGAAAACAAGTACGACAAATGATTAAAAAAGGTTTCGTTCAGGTAGATGGTCGGACGGTACGACAAGCTGGATATAAAATTAATCCCGATATAGCCGATATTACAGTTAAGGGCGAAAGGGTACGATATGAAAGATTCGTTTATTTAATGTTAAATAAACCTAAGGGCTATGTCTCAGCGACATATGATGCTGTACATTCTACAGTTCTTGACCTCGTTCCTTTATCCTATCGTCATTACAAACTAGCTCCTGTAGGACGGCTCGATATCGATACAGAAGGTTTTATTTTACTTACAAACGACGGTCAATTAAACCATTTGATTACTTCTCCTAAACAGAACATTACCAAAACCTATGAAGCTTGGGTTTTGGGGTCTGTTGAGGAAAACCATATTGCTCGTTTTGCACAAGGGGTTAAGTTAGAGGACGGTTATTTGACGAAACCAGCAAAATTAGAGGTTTTAGAAAAAGAGGAGCATCGTACCTATATACGTTTATCCATAACGGAAGGTAAGTTTCATCAAGTGAAGCGTATGTTTCGTGCCATTGAGCGCCCGGTAGTTTATTTAAAGCGGACAAAAATAGGTGAACTGTCTTTAGATAATCAATTGGAACTAGGAGCAATCCGTCCTTTAAACGAAGAAGAAATGGACTGGATCGAACGGATTAAAGAAGGTGAATAAAACAATGGCTCAATTAATCAAGTTGCGCGATTATGTATCACGTTATGAGCAAAATCCCTTTCATTATCCTACGCAATTTATCCGATTAAAACAGGAAAATTGGCGTAAACTAGTTGAAGCTTGGGAATTAGAAAATGAAGCTGAAGCAAAAGCAGTGGATGAAGAGAGTGGCGAAGGAGAAGATTCTTTTTTTAATTTTCGCTGGAATCCCTTCCGAAAAAGGAAGAAAGAAGTAGAGGAAGAGCCGATTTTTTTCAAACGGCAACTTCCTCAAACGAAGGATCAATTAAAAAAGTATTTTTTAAATCAACTTTACCCATTTCAGTTAAAATGGGCGACCTCGACCTTAACACAAGTTTCCTATACTGAAGAGGACCCATATTTCGACCAACGATTAAAATACTTTTTACAACATTTTCCTGACATTTATTTAATTATGTATTATCCCATTTTTAATATTAAGAAAGCTCCCGTAGATTTAGAAATAATCATGATTAGTCCAGTTGAGATAGAAGTGATTACTGTTGTGGATTCTCGACCGGAAGAGACGGTCGTCGTCGATGATGACCGAGTGTGGCGGATCGAATCCGAATTAAATGAAAGGACAATTATTAGTCCTATTATTGGTTTAAAACGTACGGAGCGAATTATTCGCAGTATTTTACAAAGCTATGATTTAACCTATGATATTAGAAAAACAGTTCTATCACGGGATTCGAACTTTTTATATATGACAGAGCCTTACAATGTATCTTTAGTAGGTAAACAAAGGTATAAGCAGTGGTATGAGGAAAAACGTGAGTTGTCCGCTTCGCTGAAGGGAGCCCAATTAAAGGTAGCTGAAGCTTTGTTAGCCCATTGCTTATCGACATCTGTCCGACGCCCGGAATGGGAACGGGAAGAGGATGACTCAATTTTTATATTAGGAGATTAAGTATGTATGTAGTAATCGTAAACCCTATTGCTGGTAATGGCAAATCGAAAAAAATCTTTGACAAAATAAAATATTCTAGATATTTAGCTCGAAATACTCGTTTTTTCATTTCTGAATATGAAGGCCATATTGAAGAAATTGTCCGCCATATGGAAGAAACATTAGATATAAGTCTACTGTTTATAGTGGGTGGGGACGGTACAGTCAATGAAGTAGTCGATGCCCTTAAAGATAAATCGGTGCCGATTGCTTATATTCCTGGTGGTTCGGGTAATGATTTTGCGAGGGGTTTCCCTAGTTTAAAGGATCCGGATGAGATCATCCGTAAAGCTATTGAGGATAAAAAGCAGGCTGAGTATTGGCTAGCAACGTATAGTTTAGGGAAAGAACGTCTTCATACCTTCATTAATTGTTTAGGTTTCGGCTTCGATGCAGAAGTAACAAGGGCAGCACGGGAATTATCTTTTCGAGATCTTTTAAGTAAGTATAAACTCGATTCTTTGATTTATTTATTTGCTCTACTGCGCGAATTATTTGCGTTTAAACCGTTAAAGATGACGGTCGAGTTTGATGGAGTTCGTCGAACCTTTCATAATGTCTTATTTTTAACCGTCAATAACCAACCTTACATGGGGGGTGGGATGAAGATAAATCCTTCAGCTCAAAATAATGCGAAGGATTTATCGATTATCGTCGTTGATTCTGTACCTAAATGGAAGGTGTTTTTAGTCTTTGGTACGGTTTTTTTAGGAATGCATACTTTCTTTAAAGATGTGCAAATATTTAAGGCAAAGGAAATCACTGTTCAAGCAGATCAACCTTTGCCCTATCAAGTAGATGGAGAATATGGAAAAACGACGTACGCGTCTATTCAAAAAGTAAAAAAACCAATTTATTTAAAAGGAACGAAATAAGTTTAACTGCTAACATGAAGTTTCATCTCATCGATTGTGGTAATCCACCGTTTAATTTTATGTTCATTTTCCAAAATGTGTGAAGCGAAGGATTGAGCGCTTTCACCTTTGATGCTGTAATAATAGATTTCTGGTAAAATTGTAAGTAATTGTTCTTCGATTTGTCGATTTGTAATAATCGATTGGACTAATCGTTTAATTTGTCTGTATTCATCGATCGAAACCGTTTGATAAGTAAGGTGGTCGTTTAGTAAATCTTGTAGCAATGTTAATTGATTTTGAATGGATAAATACATTCAATATCACCTCGATACTATGCTTTCCACCGGTAAGGGATAATATACCTTATTTGCAACAAAAGGAGAAAAGTCTAGGAGGTTTCAAATCGATGCAAGTTTTTATAGTAGAAGAACATGTTTTATTTAAAGGATAACGGGGAGTGATAGGATGGAACAATTACAAGTAGGTCGAGCGAAAATTACGTGGCTTTCGGGGGGCGTTACTTTTTTAGATGGGGGAGCGATGTTTGGTGTCGTTCCTAAACCTTTATGGTCGAGACGCTACCCACCGAATGAGTTAAACCAAGTAGAGTTGCGGACAGATCCCCTCTTATTACAAATTGACGGTAAAAACTATCTTATCGATACCGGCGTAGGCAATAATAAATTTACTAAGAAACAGATTAGAAACTTTGGTATTAAGGAAGAATCGAACCTCTCTGCTTCTTTAAGGGAGGTAGGCTTAACAGAAAAAGATATCGACGCCATACTCATGACGCATCTTCACTATGATCATGCGAATGGCTTGACGAAGAAGTTGGATGACGGGACTTATGCTCCGACTTTTCCAGGGGTACCTATTTATACTTCGGCTGTCGAATGGGAGGAGATGAGGAATCCCAATATTCGTTCTCGGAATACTTATTGGAAAATGAATTGGGAAGCGATTACTGATCAAGTTCATACCTTTGATGATGAGATTCAAATAAATGACTTTATCAAAATGGTGCATACTGGCGGGCATAGCGACGGCCACAGTATTATTATCTTTGAGGATGGGGACGATTGTTTTATCCATATGGCTGATATCATGGCAACCCATGCACATCAGAATGTTCTTTGGGTCATGGCTTATGATGATTATCCGATGACTTCGATTAAAGCGAAGCAACGGTGGATGGCTTATGGTTATGAACGTGAGGCCTGGTATACTTTTTATCACGATGCCTATTATCGAGCCTTAAAGTTCAATAAAGATGGGGAGATTGTCGGCCGAGTCGAACGTCAAAGGTATGCATATGAATAATAAAATAACTCGTCGGAGGAAGCTCTGACGAGTTAATTTTGCTTATGTTATAATAACCTTACCATTTATATTTTTTATGAAGCGGCTTCAGTTACATCGATAATGGTTCCAGTTTCAATATCGATATGGAAATCATATTGCTTGTTTACCCCGTTGACATTCCGGCTAATACCTCCACGGTAGGTGTTATAGGTTAAGCCGTTCTTTTCAAACGTTTCGGGTTTCATGTAGATCCAAGAACCGTTGATTGGACCTGTTGCTTGCAAGGCTTCTTTAGCTTTTTCTAATGCTTTTTCTGGAGTTAATCGGTTAAGAGAACGGATTTGATCTTTAAGTAAAATACCTGCAACAATACCTAAGCCAATACCTAGTGTGAAAAATAAGCTGTTACGTCCTGAGTTGTTTTTCATTCATTTCACCCCACTTATTTTCATTCAAAAGTAGGCAAAATATTTAAACATAATAAATTTTGCCCTACTTAATAGTATACATTATTCACTATGAAATTAAAGTACGATGATAAAATTTTGAAAAAGGATGGATAGACAATGGAACAATCGACGATGGAAATGTTTAAAACCTTAACGGAATTACAAGGTGCACCGGGAGATGAAGGTCGGGTTCGGAAGTATATGGCTGAAAAGTTAACCGAATACGCCGATGAAGTCATATACGACAACTTAGGTGGTGTATTTGGTGTGAAACATGGTGACGGTCCTCGTGTCATGGTTGCAGGGCATATGGATGAAGTAGGCTTTATGGTTACACAAATAACTAAAAATGGGATGCTACGTTTTCAACCCTTAGGTGGATGGTGGAATCAAGTTCTTCTTGCCCAACGTGTACAGGTAATGACGAAGAAGGGGATTTTACCTGGGGTGATTGGCTCTATTCCACCGCATTTGTTAACGGAAGCCCAAAGGAAAAAGCCGATGGATATTCAACATATGTTAATCGATATCGGTGCAGACGACCGAGAGAATGCCCTAGAAATGGGTGTCGCACCTGGGGATACGGTGTTACCTGTTTGTCCGTTTACACCAATGGCTAATAAAAAGAAAATTATGGCAAAGGCATGGGATAATCGGTATGGCTGTGGTCTAGCCTTAGAATTAATGAAAGAGGTTCAAGATCGTGAGCTTCCTAATGAACTTTATGCAGGTGCTACTGTTCAAGAAGAGGTAGGCTTACGCGGGGCACAAGTCGCAGCTAATAAAATTAAGCCGGATATTTTCTATGCTTTAGATGCTTCGCCAGCAAACGATATGAGCGGGAATAAAGATGAATTCGGTCAGCTAGGTCAAGGAGCACTTTTACGTATTTATGATCGTACGATGGTTACTCATCGTGGGATGCGGGAGTTTATTTTAGATACGGCAGAAGCTAATAATATCCCTTATCAATATTTTATTTCCCAAGGAGGTACGGATGCAGGACGCGTACACGTATCCAACGATGGAGTACCTTCAGCTGTTATCGGGATTCCTTCTCGATACATCCATACTTCTGCTTCAATTATTCACGTCGATGATTACGCTGCAGCAAAAGAGTTGTTATTAAAACTTGTTGAACAAACAGATCAAGCTACGGTAGAGGCTATTAGACAAAAATAAATTTATAATCAGTGAGGGACTCGAAGGATGATTGTTGTTGGTTCATTGAATAGGGTCAAGGTAGAAGCGGTTCGTGAGGCTTTTCCAGAATATACGATTAAATCCATCAAGGCCCCTTCCGGAGTACTTGAACAGCCAATAGGTGATTATATGACCCGGGAAGGAGCGATTTCTCGGGCGCAGTATGCTTTAAAGCATGAAGAGGCACGCCTAGGTATCGGTTTAGAAGGCGGTGTGAATTTTTTAGGTAATCAAGTATATGTGAGTAATTGGGGAGCTCTTGTTACAAAAGAGGGAGATATCTTTACGGCTCAAGGGGCAGGAATAGAACTTCCAGAGGCATTTAAAGAGGAACTGCTTAATGGAAAAGAGTTAGGAAGTCTTATTGATCATTATGCGAATAAAAAAGATCTGCGTTCGCAAGAAGGAGCAATTGGTTTATTTACAGCTAATTTAGTTACGCGAAAGGAAATGTATTTCCAATTAGTGTCGCTCTTAAAAGGGCAGTACGCTCGTTTATACAATCTTTTATAGTAATAGTAGTGCCTATCTACCGAAAAGGAAGCTAGGCACTTTTTCTATATTTTATTCGTAAACATATTTTAATACTTCGATTGCTTGGTCTACCGTCTCTACTGTAACATTCGCTTTATTAGACAATTCCTTCAATGGATGAATTAAAGATTCCGGACGAATGATCATCGTCGGTTTTCCCATCGTAATTGCAGCGCTTGCATCCATAGCCGTATTCCATTGACGGTATTGTTCACCAAATAATGCGATAACGACATCCGCCTTTTGTAGCATAATTTGTGTACGGAAGTTATTGATATCGGAAGCAGCATCATCTTTGTAGTATGGACCTGGTTGTTCTCCTAATATATCTTCTCCGATATCGTCTGAACGATCGTGATTCGTCTGAGGGGAGACGAAAGTTAAGGGTAACTTTGCGGCTCGAGCTTTTTCTTCTAATTCTTCCCGCCAATTGGTATGTATTTCCCCAGCTAGATATACAGTTAATTCCATTTTTATCTCCTCCAACCAGTATTGTTCATTGTCCATGATTATAAGCTATTTGGATTATAATTGAAAGTATAAATAATTAAATCAATTCATTTAGATGTGTTAAAATAGAGCTATATCGTTCATCAGTTGGTAGATGAGGAGAATCGAATATGAAAATGAACACAATTAAAATGAAAAAAATGTTGGAAAAAAAATTAAAAAACGATGCCTATCGTTTTTCCTACAATAGAGATAATGATAAATTACGAATCGAATGGAAGGATACAAAAAAAGGGCTCAGTATAGAATTGCCAAAATTAGTAAGCAAGTATAATGAGCGTGGAGAACAAGCGGTCGATGCAATCGTTTATGATGTAAATCAAGCGCTTCGTTTAATGAAGGAAGAACATCATTTAACCGGTCAGGAAAAAAATATTTATCCAGTTATTCGTTCGACTTCCTTTCCACAAACTTCTGGTGAAAAGAAGTTAGTAACGACTGACCATACGGCTGAAACTCGTATATATTATGCTTTAGATTTAGATAATTCTTATCGTTTAATCGATGAAGGAATGTTAGAGGAAGCGAAGATGACAAAGGAGCAGCTCCATGAAATGGCGATGTTTAATGTAAGGTCTCTAACTAACGAGTATGCTCAAGATAAGGTGAGAGACAATATTTATTACTTTATATCACCGGAGGATGGATATGCTGCTTCAAGGATTTTGAACGAGGCTTTTTTAGAAGAGATGCGAAAGAAATGTCAAGGAGATATGGCAGTAGCTGTTCCACACCAAGATGTCTTAGTCATTGCGGATATTCAGAACGATACAGGCTACGATGTTCTAGCCCAAATGACAATGCGCTTCTTTTCCGAAGGTCGAGTACCTATTACAGCCCTTCCCTTTATTTATGAAGATAAACAATTAGAACCTATTTTCATTTTAGCTCGAAATAAGCCAGATACTGATTGAACAAATCCTAGCTGTAAAGGAGAGACTTTAAGGAACTTATGGTAAAATAGGTAAGTAGACTATGTACGAACTAAGGTGATTCAAATGTGGGAACAATTTAAAAAACGAGTGACGGATTTTATATACGAAGAGATCGACGAGGAAAATCAAAACGAAGAAAAGAAGGAAAAAAAAGAGCCTGTTTCTGAACGTCGACAAGTCCCTCTCCGTACTAATCGTTCGACCGCCCTCCAGGCGAAGGTTAAGTATGAATATCCGAGACCTTCCGGAGGCAATTTTCGTTTTCCAGTTATTCCTGATGAAGAAAAAAATGAAAAAGAAGGGTATAGGCAAATACATGAAGAACGGATGTTTTCGCAAAACCAGCGAGGCCGTTCTTCTTCGGTGACAAAGCCGGCTTATATGCGTCGTAAGGAAAGAAGACGACGCCCTACTTATCGTCGTCGATCGGATTATATTCCTCCGTCTTACGAAACAAAACGACTCGTTAAAGAAATAGAAGAAGTCCCAGCATTTGAACGAAGGAAAAAGAAGCGGGAAGAGGAGGAGCCGCATGATCCATCCTATACACCGCCAAACAATTCTGTTCAAACAAAAGTGAAGACGGAATCCTATGTTTATTCAAAGCCTGAGGAATTAGATGCTATATTCCGCCGGAAGGATAACCATGAACCACGGGCTGAACGGCAGGAGAAAAAAGCAATCAATCTCGAGTCCCACAACGTATCAGCTGAAAAATCTTCCATTAGTCAGTCGGATGAGGCGGAGAAAGAGAAGTTACTATCCCCTTCCCTGTTGCAGGAACAAGCTACTGAACAGGAGAAAATTAAAGAAGAGGGGATGAATGACCAGCATCCCTTAAGGGAAGACTATGGAAAAGTAAATGAGAAGCAAGTTGAACTACCGCTGAATAACTCTTTTCAAGAAAAGGAAAAGCCACTGACTACCGTTAATGAAGTGTCTGGGGGATTGAAGAGAGAAAAGTATTCAGCAATTCCTGTTCATCTACTAGATGATGAACAAATTCCACAAGAGGATGTCGGTCCTTGGCTCCTTGAACAAAAAGGACTTTTACAACAGACCTTGGAGCATTACGATATCGATGCAGAGGTTGTCGAGGTAACGCCAGGACCCTCGGTCACCCGATTCGAGATTCAACCAGCCCTCGGGGTCAAGGTGAGTCGGATTCGTAATTTAGCTGACGATATCAAACTTCATTTGGCCGCTCGAGATATCCGAATTGAAGCACCGATTCCTGGTAAGCATACGGTCGGGATTGAAGTGCCGAATAAAGTGTCAGAAGTTGTAGCTTTTCAAAGAATGATTGAATCGGAGGCCTTTCAAAGAGCAAGCTCACCGTTATCCGTTGCCTTAGGTCTAACGATTGAAGGAGAGCCGTATGTGACGGATATTCATCAAATGCCCCATGGATTAATCGCTGGTGCAACGGGAAGTGGTAAAAGCGTTTGTATTAATACGATGATTTTAAGTATTTTATACAAAGCTCATTTTGATGAAGTGAAGTTAATGTTAATCGACCCAAAGATGGTCGAGTTGACGCAGTATAATGGTATTCCTCATTTGTTAACACCGGTTATTACGGACGTGAAGGCGGCGACTGTAGCCTTGAAATGGGCTGTCGATGAAATGGAGCGCCGGTATGAATTGTTCGTAGAGGCCCAGGTTCGAGAAATTAAACGTTATAATGAAAAAACACCGGAAAATCCATTGCCCTATATCGTAATTATTATCGATGAACTAGCGGATTTAATGCTCGTCTCTCCACAAGAAGTGGAGGATTATATTAGTCGGATTGCCCAAAAGGCTAGGGCAGCGGGTATCCATTTAATTTTAGCTACTCAACGTCCTTCTGTTGATGTGATTACCGGACTAATTAAGGCGAATATTCCGACCCGAATCGCTTTCAGTGTCTCTTCGCAAGTAGATTCACGAACTATCCTAGATACGACAGGAGCTGAAAAGCTTCTCGGTAAAGGAGATATGCTTTTTATTGAAAATGGAAGAAACCAAGCCCTACGCTTGCAAGGCCCCTTTGTTTCAGATGAAGAGATTGATCGGGTGGTTCACTATTTACGTCAAGTAGCTGAACCTGAATACTTTTTTGAACATGATACATTGTTTTTAGCCTTAGAACAGGAGGAAGAGGATGAATTATTCGATGAGGTCGTTTCTTTCGTCATTGAAGAGGGAAGAGCTAGCACCTCATTGTTGCAAAGAAGGTTTCGAATAGGGTATAATCGAGCCGCTCGATTAATTGATTCTCTCTATGAGCGGGGGATTGTTTCCGCCCAGAAGGGTTCAAGACCGCGCGATGTACTGGTAACAAAAGCGCAGTGGGAACAAATCCGTTAATCATCATTGAAAAAGAACAGTGAGATGGGGAGTTCGCAATGAAAGAAATAGAATTAAAACTTCAAGGAAAGATTGATCGTTTAACGAATAAAACCTTCAAGTTTGATGAACGTATCGGAGAAGGTTGGTTTTCGGCAGTATATTTTTTAAAAACAAGGGAAATTGTAAAACAAAAAATCCCTAATAATATCGTCACGATGCAATTCTTCCAAAAGGACCATGCCGTATTATGTGGTACGGATGAAGTTATCGCTTTATTACATACATTTGCTGATAATCCGGAAGAATTAGAGATTTACTCCTTGAAAGATGGCGATAAAATCGAACCCTTTGAGACGGTTCTAACTATTACAGGACCTTATCAAAATTTTGGCTATTTAGAAGGTATTATCGATGGCATTCTTGCTAGAAGAACATCCGTAGCAACGAATGTATATAATGTAGCAAAAGCAGCTAGTATTTCTGGCAAACAAAAGCCTATTATTTTCATGGGTGATCGAGACGATCATTTCACCCAACAAGCCGGTGATGGTTATGCAGCCTTTATCGGTGGTTCTACAGCCCAGGCTACCCATGCCATGAATGAATGGTGGGGGAAAGAGGGAATGGGAACGATGCCTCATGCCTTGATTCAGATGTTCCGTGGGGATGTAGTAGCAGCGACTAAGGCGTACCATGAAGTGTTTCCAGAAGATGAGTTGATGGCCTTAGTTGACTACAATAATGATGTAATTACCGATTCTTTAAAGGTGGCCCGGGCCTTTGGTGAGAAGTTATCGGCTGTCCGTCTCGATACGTCCCGAACCTTAGTAGATAAGTACTTTTTACGTAACCACCATTTAATGGGTACTTTTGATCCCCGAGGGATTAATCCACAACTTATTTTTGCTTTAAGGGAAGCCTTAGATCAAGAAGGTTTTGATTTTGTGAAAATAGTCGTAAGTGGTGGTTTCGATGAAAAACGTATTTTAGAATTTGAAAAGGAAAAGGTTCCTGTTGATATGTATGGAATTGGAAGAAGTCTGTTAGAGATTAATATTGCTTTTACAGGCGATAACGTATTATTAAACGGGACCCACTCTGCAAAAGAGGGAAGAAAATATCGACCTAACCCTCGATTAGAAAAGGTTGAATTCAAGCCTGAAGATTAAGTATTATATAGTGAGGAAAATTTTAACCGTATGTGGAGGTTTATCATGTCGACTTACCATTTTATTGGCATAAAAGGAACAGGGATGAGTGCCTTGGCACAAATACTTCATGATTCAGGTAAAAAAGTCCAAGGTTCCGATGTGGAAAAGCGCTTCTTTACTCAAGAAGTATTAGAGAAAAAAAGAATCCCGATGTTCCCTTTTTCTGAAGACAATATTCAAGAAGGGCAAATTATCATTGCCGGAAATGCGTTTGGTGAAGACCACCCTGAAATCCGGCGGGCTCGAGAGTTGGATTTACCTTTTTATAAATACCATGAGTATTTAGGAAAGTTAGCTGATGATTATACGAGTATTGCCGTCACTGGTTCCCATGGGAAAACGTCGACGACGGGCCTATTAGCCCATGTGTTAGAAAATAGCTTTCCAACGTCGTATTTAATTGGAGATGGTACCGGAAAGGGGCATGCGGAAAGTAAGTACTTCGCCTTCGAAGCCTGCGAATATAAACGGCACTTTTTAATGTATCGTCCAGATTATGCTATTATGACCAACGTCGATTTCGATCATCCGGATTACTTTAAGGATATCGATGATGTGTTCGACGCTTTTCAATCTTTAGCGAATCAGGTGAAGCGTGGCATTATTGCTTATGGTGATGATCCATACTTACAAAAGTTACAGACAAAGGTTCCAATTATTTTTTATGGTCTATCACCAAAGAATGATTTTTACGCATCAAATATCCAAGTTTTAGAGGAAGGGACACAGTTCGACGTTTATGTCAGGGATACGTATTTCGACACATTTCTCATCCCGCTTTTTGGTCAACATCATATTTTAAATGCTTTATCTATCATTGCTTTTTGTCACTATGAGGGAATGGATGTCGAAGTCATGAAGGCGTTGGCCACTTTCGAAGGGGTAAAGCGACGTTTTTCAGAAAAAACCGTCGGCAATCAAGTTATTATTGATGATTATGCCCACCATCCAATTGAAATTTCTGCAACGATTGATTCGGCACGTACAAAGTATAAAGGGAAGAAAATTATAGCTATTTTCCAGCCCCATACGTATACCCGAACCAAAACGTTTTTAACGGAGTTTGCAGAAAGTTTGAATGAAGCGGATGAGGTTTACCTTTGTGATATTTTCTCTTCCGCCCGTGAATCGGATGGGGACTTAACAATTGATGATCTACTTGTTAAAGTAGATGGAGGAAAGCTACTTACTTTAGATAATGTTGCTACTTTGCAACAATATGAAGACAGTGTACTGATCTTTATGGGGGCTGGGGATATTCAAAAGTTCCAGCGTGCCTATGAAGATAGTTTAATTAGTTCATCAACTTCTACGTAAACGCTTGGTCCCTTGGCTTTATATAAAAAGTTACAATTATGTAAACACTTTTTATTTTTTTACATTTTCTATTGTAAAACTACATTATTATAAGGTAAAATTAACATAGGCTTAAAATTTATAAGTATATTTTATTCATATCAAAGGAGATGGAATATATGAATGCAGCAATTGCAATAGCTGTTATTATTGTTGCGTTAGCTTTTGCGGTATTAGTAGGTTACCTTGCTATGACCTTAAAAGCGACGCAAAGAACATTAAACAATGTAGCTAACACGTTAGAAAGCGTAGAGAAGCAGGTGGAAGGAATTACGACAGAAACTACGCTTTTATTACAGAAAACGAATGATTTAGCAGAAGACGTCAATTATAAAGTGAGTAAATTAAATAGTGTGTTTGAAAGTGTTGAAGATATTGGGGATTCTTTCAATAATTTAACCGCCTCTATTAAGAAGCTAACCTTGAATTTAAATGATGATGAAGAAGTAGGGAAGGCAAAGGAAGCAGTGAAGTGGGGTTCAGCTATTATGAGTCTTTGGAAAAATCGCGATAAGTAGGAGGGCTATATATGAGCGAAAGGTCGGATAATACGAAGGCTTTTTTAACTGGTACATTGATCGGAAGTATTATTGGTTCAGTGACAGCATTGCTCCTTGCTCCGAAGTCCGGTGATGACTTGAGGCAGGATATTGGTGAAGGGGCTAAACTGGTCTTAGATAAGGCGGATGATTTTAAAGATACCGTGCAAGAGAAAACTGGTGAGTATGCAAGAAAGGCTGTAGATACGACGACCCAGTTTACAAAAGAAGTAACCGACAAAACAAAAGATATCGCTCAAGAAGTTTCGGATAAAACGAAAGAAATTACTGCCAAAACAAAAGAAGTCGTCGAACAGGCAAAAGAAGTTGTAGATCCTAGAACTAAGCAAGCTACAACGGTGTCTGATGAGACGACAGAAACTGAAGATGCTGAAGCACTTCAAAAGGCGAAAGAAGTAGCTGATAAAGTAGAAGAACTAAATGAACAAGTGGATCAAATCGTTGAAGAAGATGAAAAAAACAATCTGTAAGATTTTTAGAAATAAGAGGCTGGGACAAAACTAGTCTAAAATGAGAAAAATTGCGGAATCAACATTGA
>CALJVC010000131.1 GCA_937974845.1 uncultured Pseudogracilibacillus sp.
AAATCCGTACAGTTTTTTTATGTCTTTTTTGACTTAAAAAAATTAGAGGTATTGAATGAAATGACTATCCGCTATCTGTTATGATAGGACAAGGAAGGAGTGAAGAGCGTGGAAAAAATGAAAGCACAGTTAGAAGCCTTTCAACATATAAGTAAACGATTCCTTATTACGGTCGTCAGTATCATTATTCTCGTTGCTCTTTTTGTAACGGGGTTTCGTATTGTGACCAATTATATTTGGATGGACAGTCTTGATTTTAGTTCAGTCTATACGACGATTTTGTATAGTAAAGTGACGATCGGCTTGATAGGCTTCGCCTTGTTTTTTATTCTTACATTGCTCACTTTATATTTTATTCGTTATAGTTATATGAAACAATTTGCGCCAAGCCAATTGCCGAAGGCAGTCAGTAGCAAACGTCTATTTTACGCCTTAGGAATGATGATTAGTATTTTTATTGGTTTACTAGGTAGTTCTATTTTACAAAGTATCGGTTGGGAGCCGGTATTAAAGTTTTTTCATTATGAAGATTTTGGGGTCACCGATCCCTATTTTGGTAAGGACGTATCCTTTTACATGTTTGTCCTACCTTTTTTACAATTTATAATTTACACTTTACTTAATGTATTTATTTTCTTTCTAGTCGTGGAACTTTTGGCATATTCTGTATTGCAAATGTATCGTCATAGTAAGCCGGCCCAAATTCATCTAGCTAGCACTATCGGAATTATCGGTCTACTGTTAGCAAGTATCCATTGGTTTGGCCGTTATGAAACGTTGCTGACGAATCAGGTCAATCTTTTTCAAAAAAGCGTCGTACATGGTTTAAGTTATACGGATCATATCATTAATATTCCAAAAAGTTATATTTTAGCCATTTCTGCCATCGTCTTTACCTTGTGGATTGTCTTGAGTTTATTCCGTGGGAAAATCATGGCCTCCCTTAAACCTTTGGTCTTTTACCTTGCTCTATTTGTCTTGGCGCAAGGAGCCTCTGTACTCGTTCAAAGTTTTGTTGTGTCGCCGAATGAATTCGCGAAAGAGGAACCTTACTTAGCCCATAATTTACAGTTAACACGACAAGCCTATGCCTTAGATGAAATTGAAGTGAAGGAAAATCCAGGCAATGTATCTTTAGATAAACAAATGGTAGAACGGAACAAATTAACGCTCGATAATGTTCGTTTAAATGATGACCGGCCTTTATTAGACATATATAATCAGCTACAAACCTTTAGAACTTATTATAAGTTCAATGACATAGATATCGACCGCTACGAAGTTGATGGGAAATATGAACAAGTTTTCATTGGGGCAAGGGAATTAAGTACAGATAATTTACCGGAACAAGCTCAAACTTGGGTGAATAAAAAATTACGCTATACCCATGGATATGGGATTGCGATGAGCCATGTTAATAAAGTAACGAACCAAGGACAGCCGGAATACATGATGAAGAATATCCCGAGCGAAGGGGAGCTCGAGGTAACCCGCCCACAAATTTACTTTGGTGAGCAGGATTATCCGAACGTTATTGTCAACTCGAAGGTAGACGAGTTTGACTATCCTACCGGTGAAGAAAACGCTACGAATCGTTACGAGGAAGAGGCGGGTATACCTCTAAAAGGAATGAATCGTCTTTTATTTGCTTTGAAGGAGAAATCCTTCCGTATCCTCGTGTCGGATCAAATTACATCAGAGAGTAAACTACTTCAAACGCGGAACATCAGGGACCGGGTGAAACGGATTGCTCCCTTTTTAAACTATGATGACGATCCATATATTTTTGTACGGGATGACGGGAGCTTAGCTTGGATTATCGATGCCTATGTAAAGGGTACGAACTATCCTTATTCAGAGGCTTACAAGGGCAATGCCAACTATATTCGTAACTCTGTTAAAGTGGTTGTCGATGCGTATACGGGAGAAGTGGATTTTTACGTTGTCGAACCGGATGAACCGTTAATACAAACGTATCAAAATATTTTCCCATCGATGTTTACTACTGAAATACCAGAAGATGTGCAGGCTCATTTCCGTTATCCTGTAGATTTATTTAAAATCCAGACCGCGATGTATGGTACCTACCACATGTCCAATTTAGAGGTTTTTTATAACCGAGAGGATTTTTGGCAATATCCTACAGAGAAGTATTTTAACCAAGATATTGAAATGGATCCGTACTACATCACGATGAAATTACCTGAATACGATGAGGAAGAGTTTATCTTAATGATGCCTTACACGCCGAAAAATAGGCAAAATATGATTGCTTGGATGGGTGTACGAAATGATGGGGAACATTATGGGGAGATGTTCGTATACCGTTTTCCAAAGCAGAAAAACATTTACGGACCGCAACAAATTGAAAATAGAATTAACCAAGATAGCTATATTTCCCAACAGCTAAACCTATGGTCTCAAGGTGGTTCGGAAGTAATCCGTGGTAACCTCCTCGTCATACCTATTGAGGATACGGTTCTTTATGTAGAACCAGTCTATATTGAATCCTCTAATGAGACCTCCCTTCCTGAGGTTAAACGGGTAATCATGGCCTATGAGGACTATATTGTGATGGAAGAAACCTTTGAAAAATCTTTAAAGAAAATCCTATCCTATGTTGAAAAAGGAACAAAACCTCCGGCCAGTGCAGGAGATGTAGAGGATTTAGAGGAACTTGAAGAAGGCGATGAAGCGGAAAAAGAAACCTCCAAGGCGCCGATTCTTGAAGCAGAGGAAATTCTCGAGGAACTGAATCGTTTGTTTGACGATTATCAAAAAGCTTTAGCGGATGGCGATTGGGTGAAGGCTGGAGAGTTAATGAAGGAAATCGAAGCTTATTTAGATCGCTAACCTAGTTCTAAAGATCGAAGTCGGAGACCGGCTTCGATCTTTTTATGATATTGTCACAATTTTGTCACAATTAATCCACAAAATATAAAGGAAAAAGCCCTATCTTTGTAGAAAAGAATATATAAGCAACCAATATAATACTTCAAGAGGGGGATAAAAAGTGGAAGTTACTGACGTAAGATTAAGAAGAGTGAACACAGAAGGAAAAATGAAAGCGATTGCTTCTGTAACCTTTGATGATGAATTCGTTGTTCATGATGTACGCGTAATCGATGGAAATAATGGAATGTTTGTCGCCATGCCTTCGAAACGTACGGCGGATGGAGAATTTAGAGATATTGCCCATCCAATCAATTCCCAAACTCGTGAAAAAATTCAAGTAGCTGTATTAGAAGCTTACGAGGCGCGGGAAGCTGAAGCGACCGGTGTAGTTAATCTAGAAAGCGCTGGTGCATCTTAATCGATAAGATACGTACGAAATATAGTTAGACTCAGCAAAGGTTTGCTGAGTCTATTTTATTTAGAATAGAAAGGGAACAAAGGCCGGAAAATAATGATATAATGGATTAGTTAATAATTGTTTTCGATTGAATTACGCCACTGTTTCGGTTATTATCTTATAATGGAAGAGAATAGGTGGAGGATGCGTGATGAAGAATCGATATTCAATCATTTTAGCCGCTGGGCAAGGAACGCGTATGAAATCGGATTTATATAAAGTACTCCATCCGATTTTAGGTAAACCGATGATCGAATACGTCATCGAGGCCTTACAAGCAATCCAAACCGACCATCTCGTAACCGTAGTTGGCTACGGTGCAGAGAAAGTGAAGGAAACGGTCGGGAATCGTAGCGACTTTGTGTTACAGGAAGAACAACTAGGTACCGCCCACGCTGTACGTCAAGCGGAGGCTTTACTCTCAGGAAAGCCAGGAACGACCCTCGTCGTCTGTGGTGATACTCCGTTGATTACGGCCGAAACCTTTGAGGAACTTTTTGCCTTCCATGAAAAGGAAGGGGCGAAGGCAACGATTCTAACGACAAAAGTGGAAGATCCGACCGGTTATGGTCGCATCATCCGGAATGATTCGGGCGAAGTGGAGCGAATCGTCGAGGAAAAGGACGCCGATGAGAAGGAAAGGCAAGTACAAGAGATTAATACGGGTACGTACTGTTTCGATAATGAGCTTCTTTTTGAGGCGCTTAAACAAGTCGATAACAACAATGCCCAAGGAGAGTATTACTTACCTGATGTTATTGAGATTTTACGAAAACAAGGTGAGAAAATCTCAGCCTTCGTAACGGAAAACAATGAAGAAACAATTGGTATAAACGATCGTGTCGCCCTTGCTGAGGCCGAAGCGATCATGAAACGTCGTATCAACCGTTACCATATGCAACAGGGTGTAACGATAATTGATCCAGAACAGACGTATATTGGTCCTGATGTGACAATTGCCCAGGATGTCACGATTTATCCTGGTACGTTGATTTTAGGAAAAAGCGATATTCATAAAGGTGCAATTATTGGCCCTCATAGTGATCTGCGAGATGCCGTCGTGGGGGAAAATACTTCTGTTCGACAAAGTACTATAAACAGTAGTAAAATAGGAGATAATGTAAACGTTGGTCCCTATGCACATATTCGACCAGAATCGAATGTAGGTGATAACGTCAGAATAGGTAATTTTGTCGAAATTAAAAAATCAGATATCGCTACGGGTGCGAAGATACCCCATCTAAGTTATATCGGAGACGCGAAGGTTGGCGAAAGAGTCAATATTGGCTCCGGTACAATTACAGTAAATTACGATGGGAAAAACAAGCATGAAACAATTATAGGAGATGACTCCTTTATCGGTTGTAATGCGAACTTAGTCGCACCGGTAACGATTGAACCTGGCGCTTATGTGGCGGCCGGTTCTACGATTACAAGAGATGTTCCCCAAGATTCTTTAGCGATCGGTAGGGCAAGGCAGGAAAACAAAGAAAATTACGTTAAGAGACTATTAAACCGAAAATAATTATTTGGAGGGCTACATTTATGTCATCGACATATCGTGACGATTCATTACAACTTTTCACATTAAATTCGAACCAGCCACTAGCTGAAGAAATCGCAAACCATATTGGTGTTGAACTAGGAAAATGTACGGTATCGACCTTTAGCGATGGTGAGACACAAATCAATATTGAGGAAAGTGTCCGAGGCCGAGACGTATTTGTGATCCAATCAACATCCGAACCGGTAAACGATAATATTATGGAACTACTAATTTTAGTAGACGCCCTGAAGCGGGCTTCCGCAGCAACGATTAATATTGTGATCCCTTATTATGGTTACGCGAGGCAGGACCGTAAGGCACGTTCCCGAGAACCGATTACAGCGAAACTAGTCGCAAATTTAATCGAAAAAACCGGGGCTAGCCGGGTCGTTACGTTAGATTTACATGCGCCACAGATTCAAGGCTTTTTCGATATTCCAATCGATCATCTACAAGGCGTACCATTACTCGCTAGCTATATAGAACAGAAGAACTTAACAGATGTCGTTGTAGTATCTCCAGACCATGGAGGCGTTATTCGCGCCCGTCGTATGGCGGATTATTTAAAAGCACCGATTGGCATTATCGACAAGCGTCGTCCAAAGCCAAATGTTGCAGAAGTAATGAATATTATTGGAGATATCGAGGGGAAAACTGCTGTCATCGTCGATGACATTATCGATACCGCAGGGACGATGCAATTGGCAGCAGATGCCCTGATTGAAAAAGGGGCGAAGGAAGTTTATGCTTGCGCCACTCACCCTGTCCTCTCAGGACCGGCGATTGAACGGATAGAAAATTCACAAATTAAAGAACTGGTAGTAACGAATACGATTCAGCTACCGAAGGAAAAGCAAATCGATAAAATTACTCAACTATCTGTCGCAGAGTTAATAGGTGAAGCTATTATTCGTATTCATGAAGATAAATCAATCAGTACCTTATTTGACTAAAAAAAGTTTGGAGGATTATACAATGGGAGTAAGTTTAAAAGCACAAAAACGGGAAAACTTAACCCGTGGAGCAACGAATCAAATTAGAAAAGAGGGAGGAATCCCTGCAGTTGTCTATGGTAAAGGAGAAGAGACGTTCACGGTTTCTGTCGATAGCGTCGAGCTATTAAAGACTGTCCGTGATGAAGGACGAAACGCAATCATTACGTTAGACGTAGAAGAGGGCGAAACTGTCGACGTCATGTTACACGAGTACCAAACTGACCCAATCAAGGGAAATGTGATTCATGCAGATTTCTTCATCGTTGACTTAACGGAAGAAATTGATGTTGAGGTACCATTACGTCTCGAAGGAGATCCGGCAGGTGTTCGCGAAGGTGGTATTTTACAACAGCCATTATACGAATTACAAATCCGCGTGAAGCCTCGCGATATTCCTGAAGAAATCGTCCTGAATGTAGAAGATTTAGAAATCGGAGATAGTATTGCTATAAGCGACTTACCAAAGTCAGACCTTTATGAATATTTAGATGATGAGGAAACGACGGTAGCGGTCGTCTTAGCACCACAAGAAGAAGAATTAGAACCAGCAGAAGACGTCGACTTTAGCGCAGAGCCTGAACTCGTAGGCGCTGATGATAAAGAAGATGCCGATGCTGAAGAAACTGAATAAAGCCTACGCTATATGCATGAAGTAATTTCCCTCCTAGGTTAGATTTTTTATGAAGAATCTAACAGGAGGGATTATTATATATAGGAAAGTGTGAGCCTTTATGAAAGCTATTGTAGGATTAGGTAATCCAGGGAAAAAGTATGAAAATACCCGACATAATATTGGTTTTATGGTCATCGATGAATTGTATCGCCGGTTTAATGTTCAAGGTTCTCAGAAAAAGTTTAACTGTGAGTTTACGACTGTTACGACGGGAGAAGGGAAATTGCTCCTTGTAAAACCATTAACGTTTATGAACCTTTCTGGTGAAGGGGTTCGACCTCTACTCGACTATTTCTCGATTACGGCGGAAAACACTCTAGTGATCTACGATGATTTAGACTTGCCTACTGGACGAATCCGATTACGGGAAAAGGGTGGTCATGGTGGTCACAATGGGATTCGTTCGTTGATTGATCATTTAGGGACGAAAGAATTTAAACGATTACGTATCGGTATCGGTCGTCCGATGGATCGTACACCGATTGTCAATTATGTCTTACAAAATTTTTCAAAGGCTGAAGTAACCGACGTACATCAAGCTATCCAAATTGCCTCTGATGCCTGTGAACAATGGCTTCAACAGCCCTTTGCTAATGTGATGAACGAGTACAATGCCAAGTAAAAGTAAAATGCCTGTATAAATTATGAAGAATCGGACACACTTACATACGAGTACGTAAGTGCATTAGTGTGTTCGAGGAGGTAATGGCTGTCATGGCAATCATTTATCGTTGCCGTCATTGCGGTCATACGATAGGCGTTTTAAAACAACAAGTCATTTCGACATCGAGCTTAGGCTGGGATGCTTTAAGTGCCCAGGATAAGCGACAAATGATTCAATATAAAGAGAATGGCGACGTACACATTTACTCGATTTGTGAGAATTGCGAAGATACGCTCACCCAATACCCTGATTATTATGAACTAGAATATTTTTTACAATAGTTTTTACTCCGCTTTGGTTTATACCAAAGCATTTTTCGCTTGCCTGAAATGTACTTGCTTTTACCGGTGCAATTCTTCATACAAACTATTTCGTCACATACGTATAGCATACATAGGATAAATGATGACGGGTTTTTAAGCTTTTGAACATTCGGGTATACATATGGAGGTTCTAGAATGGAAGAAATCACTAGATTTTTACAAGGAAAAGAAGATTTTCAATCTATCATGGATGGTCTTGATGCGGGATTTCAGGAGCAGTTGATTGCCGGCGTGTCTGGCATCGGACGTTCGTTAACGATAAGTACGGTCTATAGAGCCCGAAAGAAAAAAATGCTCGTAGTTACCCATCAGCTCGTTCACGCCCAGCAATTATACGATGATTTAAGTGAATTAGTCGAAGACTCCGATGTGTACTTGTATCCCGTAAACGAACATATCGCAACGGAAATGGTTGTTTCGAGTCCGGAATTACGCGCCGAAAGAATTCGTTCCCTAGTTGCTTGGCTCCATCATCCAGCTGGTATATTGATCGTTCCGGTAGCTGGGTTAAAGCGCGTCGTTCCACCTCAACATTATTGGAAGGATTATTGCATTCCTATAGAGTTAGGGGAAATCATCGACTTAGAATCAACGACGGAAGCTCTCTTCCATATGGGCTATGACCGGGTTGATATGGTAACTGCTCCGGCAGAATTTAGTATCCGTGGTGGGATTATTGATGTTTATCCTGTCACAGAGAACCACCCGATTCGAATTGAGTTATTTGGTGATGAAGTAGATTCTATTCGTCATTTTGATGCGAACACACAACGCTCCTTAAAAAATATTGAAAAAACGACAATCGTCCCTTCTAAAGAATTACTCGTCACGAAAGAAGACCAAATTCGAGCAGCGAATCGTTTAGAGAAGGCTTTAGCGCAAGCATTAAAAAAGATGGCTTCTACGGAGGCGAAGCTTCGCTTAAAGGATAATATCGAAGCGGATATCGCTAATTTACAAGAGGCAGAGTTTTTTCAAGAAATGTATAAATATAGCAAGCTTTTCTATGAGGAAGCTAATAGTTTATTAGATTACTTACCGGATGATAGCTTACTTATTTTCGATGATTTCAATAGAATTCAAGAAGCGGCGACGACCCTCGACCAGGAAGAAGCCGATATTATCGAAGTGTTACTTGAGGAAAGACTGTTGCTACCAGAAAGTCGTTTCACCTTCGATTGGACAGAAATTAAAGACCACTTCCACCAGCAACGTCTCTACTTATCGATATTTTTACGTCATATCTCCGGTACCCAACCAGATAATATCGTCAACCTTTCCTCTCGACCGATGCAAGAATTCCATGGCCAGATGCATCTTTTTCAAAATGAAGTGAATCGTTGGAAAAAAGCATCCTATTCAATCATCGTTGTCGCTGAGAATGAAGAAAGGGCAGAGAGGGTACAGTCCATTTTACAAGATTATGAGATGGAGTTTGTTATACAAGATACCTTAACCTTACCAGCGTTAACCCCTACCATTGTTGTAGGAGGACTGACAAAGGGAATTGAACTCCCTCTACATCGTCTAGCTCTTATTACCGAGCAGGAACTCTTTAAGAAAAAGCAAAGACGAAAGCGCAGTGCCCAAACAACTTTATCAAATGCAGAAAGGATTAAAAACTATCAGGAGTTAAAAGTTGGAGATTACGTCGTTCATCGAAATCACGGAATTGGAAAGTACGTAGGGATCGAAACGTTAGAGGTAGGCGGTATACACAAGGACTATCTCTTAATTCAATATGCAGGAGATGATCGCCTATACGTGCCGATTGATCAAATCGAACTTGTGCAAAAGTATGTCGGCTCTGAAGGAAAAGAACCTCGTATGTATAAATTAGGCGGTGCGGAATGGCAAAAAGTTAAACGCCGTGTCCAGTCCTCGGTAGAAAATATCGCCGATGAGTTGATTAAACTTTATGCTACCCGTCAGGCGCAGAAAGGTTATGCCTTCGAGCCAGACTCACCCTTGCAGGAAGAGTTTGAAATGTCCTTCCCTTATGATGAGACAGAGGACCAGCTACGGTGTATTGAAGAAATAAAACGCGATATGGAATCTGAACGGCCGATGGATCGACTCCTATGTGGCGATGTCGGTTATGGTAAAACGGAAGTCGCTTTACGAGCTATATTTAAGGCCGTTAGTGAAGGAAAACAAGCAGCCTTTTTAGTGCCGACGACTATTTTAGCCCAACAGCATTATCAGACAATGCAGGAGAGGTTCCAAGACTATCCTTTAGAAATTGGTTTGTTAAGTCGTTTTCGGACGGCGAAACAACAAAGAGAGACGATCGAAGGCTTGAAAAATGGTACGGTCGATATCGTTGTCGGTACCCACCGGCTTTTATCTAAGGACATTGCCTTTAAGGACCTTGGCCTCCTCGTAGTAGATGAGGAGCAGCGTTTTGGTGTCAAACATAAGGAAAAAATTAAGCAAATGAAAACAAATGTCGATGTTCTTACTCTAACAGCTACACCTATCCCTCGGACCTTGCATATGTCTATGCTAGGTATCCGGGACTTATCTGTTATTGAAACGCCACCGGAAAACCGCTTCCCAGTGCAGACTTACGTAATGGAATACAATCGGGCCTTTGTAAAAGAGGCAATCGAACGGGAATTAGCTCGGGATGGTCAAGTGTTCGTCCTTTATAATCGGGTCGAGACGATTGAAAAGGTAGCTAGGGAAATTGATGAGCTCGTGCCGGAAGCCCGAATACAGATTGCCCATGGTCGAATGAAGGAAGCGGAATTAGAAGATGTTATGCTGTCCTTTTTAGAAGGTGAAAGTGATGTGCTCGTCAGTACGACGATTATCGAAACAGGAGTAGATATTCCAAATGTCAATACGTTGATTGTACTTGATGCAGATCATATGGGTCTGAGTCAATTATATCAATTACGAGGTCGTGTCGGTCGCTCGAACCGTATTGCCTATGCTTATTTCACCTATCGAAAAGGAAAAGTACTAACCGAAGAATCGGAAAAGCGTCTCCAAGCTATTAAAGAGTTTACCGAATTAGGTTCTGGTTTTAAGATTGCTATGCGGGACTTATCGATCCGTGGGGCTGGTAATTTACTCGGGGCGGAACAGCACGGTTTTATTGATTCTGTCGGCTTCGACTTATATTCGCAAATGCTGAAAGAAGCAATCGATGCTCGTAAAGAACAAAAACCTATCGAAAGTGTTCGACCTTTCAATCCAGAATTACAATTACAAGTCGACGCCTATATTCCGTCTTCCTATATCGAAGATGAGAAGCAGAAGTTTGAAGTATATAAACGATTCCAGCAATTCGATTCCTATGATTCCATGCGGGATTTTCAAGATGAGCTGATCGACCGTTTTGGAGATTATCCTGAAGAGGTTGCCCGCTTGTTTGCGGTTTCGGCTTTAAAAATGGTGGCTAAGAAGGAAAGGGTCGAGGAAATTGTCGAGGAACAACAATCGATTCGCCTTACGCTAGAAGAGGAGCGAAGCTTAGCTATAGATGGTGCGAAGCTCTTTCAATTGGCGAATGAGTTCGGTCGTCGGGTCCAACTTGGTACTGCAGGCAATCAGTTAAAAGTAACTTTCCGATGGAAGAAGGAAAGTCAGGAAGAGCGTTATGAAATCGTACGGCAGTTTATCGAACGGCTATCGGAAGTCAACCTCGATGAAAAAAAGCCTACCAAGGAAGAAGTACAAACGGCGCAGGATTAGACGATTACCGGCTAGCTTTTCTTAGATGATTTACAGGCATTTATAAAATGTACCATAAAAATGAATAGTTCTCGGTTGTTGCTTCATACTAGAAATAACATCATCATCAACCACAAACAAGCCGTCACCTTTGTATAAGGAGGTCGAGCGGCCTTTGTGGAAAAGTTTACAGAAGAATGTGAGGGTTATACAGCATGAAAGCAACAGGAATAGTAAGACGAATTGATGATTTAGGCCGGGTCGTCATCCCGAAGGAAATACGACGCACCCTTCGGATTCGAGAAGGTGACCCTTTAGAAATATTTGTATCCCGTGGAAGTGAAATTATTTTAAAGAAATATTCGCCTATTAGTGAGTTAGGTCAGTTTGCTACGGAATACGCTGAAGCACTTTTCGACTCCTTACATGTACCGAGCTTAATAACCGATCGGGATGAAGTCATCGCTGTCAGCGGGATTTCTAAAACAGAATATTTAAATAAGGGTATCGGTCGTACTGTAGAAGAGACGATTGAAAACCGTGGGAATGTATTAGAAACAGAAGCGTCTACAGTCGAATTAATCCGCGGTAAAGAGGAAGAAGTCCACGCCTATATTATTAGTACAATTATAGCTAATGGCGACCCGATTGGTTCTGTACTTTTCTTTACTAGGGAGCACGACCCCCTATCTGAAGTGGAACAGAAAGTGGCCCAAACGGCTGCAAGTTTTTTAGGTAAACAAATGGAATAAAAAATAGTCGAACCGGATCTTTTTAGATTCGGTTCGATTTTTTTCTTCCTAGGAAAAAGTACCTTTTATTTACCTCGGAACAAATAGTGTATATGATAAGAAGTAACATTATATATTGTTAGGTAGGCTGTCGGAGATGCAAAAGCAAGTGAATCGTTTCTTAAGCGGGGCTCTCATATTAACTATTGCCGGTGTGTTGAGCAAAATCTTGAGTGCCTTTTATCGAATACCATTACAAAACCTTACCGGGGACTTGGGTTTTTATTCTTATCAACAAGTCTATCCGATTTTGGCTCTTGTCATGATTGTTTCTTTATATGGCTTTCCTGTGGCAATTTCTCGGATGGTTAGCAAGGAATTGCAAATCCAGCAAGGACTTTCTTTTACTCGGTTTATTTTGCCTGTATTTATAGGGTTAAGTTTTTTTGCTTTTCTTATTTCTTTATCTTTATGGTTCCTAGCTTCTTATATCGCTGAGGCCATGTCTGATCCTTATCTTGCCCGACCTATTCGATGGAGCGCTAGTTTATTTCTATTCCTTCCTTTTCTTTCGTTATTACGGGGCTTAGCCCAAGGGAGTACATATATCGAGCAAGTCGCTTATTCCCAAGTAACCGAACAATTATTCCGCGTAGGTGTGATTATTGCTAGTGCAGTAATTGTGGCAAAGGGTTGGTTGCCGGTTCGTTCGATGGCCGAGGCCGGGGTCTTTGCCTCGTTGTTAGGGATGTTAGCAGGAATCTTGTTTCTCCTTATCTTTTTTTCTCGTAAAAAACTCGTAGGAAAGACGATGGCAGTAACGACTTCGAGCTTTTCGGTAGGGACTTATCTCCGCGCCTTGTTCGTTTTTGGCTTCCTTGCTTCTCTTAATCATTTAACATTGATTTTTATACAAATGGTCGATGCCTTAACCCTCGTGCCTCAACTCGTTAAGGCAGGTTTTTCTTCTCTCGAGGCGATGGAGGCTAAAGGGGTCTTTGATCGGGGTATTCCTTTAATCCAGTTTGGTGCAGTACTAGGTTCTTCCTTTGCTCTGGCCTTGTTACCTTCCTTGGATCAAGATAGGTTGAAGGAGGATGGAGAAACGATACGTGAAGCCCTTTTTGTAAGTGTCTACGTTGCGTCTGCAGCGACGGTTGGCTTAATTCTTTTATATGAGGAAGTCAATATTTTGCTATTTAAAGATGCTCAAGGTACGGGTGTGTTGCAAGTGCTAGCCTTAAGTATTTTCTTGCTTTCCCTAGCGATTACAGGAAATGCTGTCTTGCAAGGCTACGGTGCCATTACTTGGACCCTTGTCGCCCTCTTTCTATCCCTTCTTGTTAAAGGGTTTCTTAATTACTTCTTCATTCCAATTTGGGCGACGTATGGGAGCGCATTGGCTACGGTTGGCAGTCTTGCTTGCCTTAGTCTCTTTACCCTATACGGTCTACGGCGCTATTTACCGCTAGGGATTGTCAAAGACTTTCCTTTCTTGCGTTTCCTTTTGACAAATAGTATCCTTTTTCTTTATTTAATCATGGTAAAATATATCGTACAAGCACCGATTCATTCGAGGGGTTGGCTTTCGGTGTATGTCATTTTACTCGTTTTATCTGGCGCTTTGATTTACTTCTTATCCCTCATTCGTTATCGTTTAGTAGATGAGCGTCATTTGACGGCTTTCCCTTTCGCAAATCAACTCATCAAAATAAGTGAAAAAATACGAAAATAAAGCATAGAGAAAGTAAGGTGAACATCGATGCATAGGCTTGAAATCCTTGGTCTAGGGGCAGGGACGCTCGAGCAACTGCCCTTAGGTATTTACCGTAAATTAATAGAAACCGATAAGCAAGTTTACTTAAGAACGGAAGAGCATCCCGTCGTCGAGGCGTTAGAGGCGGAAGGATTAGTTTTTGAAAGTTTTGATGCCTTCTATGAGTCAGCATCCGACTTTAAGACGGTCTACGAACGTATCGTAGCGACTTTAGTAGAGAAGGTAAAGGCAGGGGAAGCTATCATTTATGCAGTGCCAGGTCATCCGATGCTGGCAGAGCAAACCGTTCAGTTACTGTTGCAAGAGCCGTCGATCGAGGTTTCGATTGTTGGGGGCCAAAGTTATCTAGACGATTTGTTTACTGCCTTACATATCGATCCTATCGAAGGCTTTCAATTTGTCGATGCAACCAACTTTTCTAGGGACGAACTCGTCTATCGGCAACATATGATTTTTTCCCAAGTATATGATGAAATGGTTGCCTCCGAAGTCAAGCTAACTCTTTTAGAGGATCTGCCTTATGACTATGAGGTAGCGATATTAGAAGCTGTCGGTACAGATCAGGAATCGATCACTTACTTACCGTTGGAGGATTTAGATCGTCGGCCTATCCATTCTAACCTTACGTCGATTTACGTACCACCGGTAAAGGAAGAAGAGCTTCTGCGGCATCAGTTTTCAAGCTTACGTAAAGTGATTCGAACCCTTCGAGGTCCTGAAGGTTGTCCCTGGGATCGAAAGCAGACCCACCGTTCCCTCCGACCCTATGCCGTTGAAGAGGTTTATGAGTTACTCGATGCGATCGATCGGGAAGATGACGAGGCTATCGTCGAAGAACTAGGTGACGTCTTACTGCAAGTTATGTTACATAGCCAAATTGGAGAGGATGACGGATATTTTACTATCGACGATGTCATCCGTACCCTTGTGGAGAAGATGATTCACCGCCATCCGCACGTCTTTTCAACGGAAAAGATACATAAGACTTGGGAGGAATTAAAAAGAGAAGAGAAAGGGAAAACAGCTTCTGAAGGTCTCCTCGCTTCTGTCATCATGGAGGGTCCATCTTTACAAGTGGCTGAGAAGTTGCAACGTCGAGCAGCTAAGGTCGGTTTTGATTGGTCGGAGGTCGATGAAGTATGGGCCAAGTGGGAGGAGGAAAAGGAAGAATTTTTTGAAGCGGTCAATCGAGGTAATCATATACAACAGGAAGAAGAATTTGGTGATTTGTTGTTCGTTTTAGCCAATCTTGCTCGTTTTTATGGAATACAATCGGAGCTCGCCTTACGCCAAGCTAATGCGAAGTTTAAACGTCGTTTTTCTCGAATGGAGGAGTTGGCGAAGGAAGCTTATAGTAGCTTAGATGACCTTTCCTTAGAGGAATGGGATAAACTTTGGAAACAAGTGAAAAAGGAGGAGGGATCTTCCGATGCGTTTGGATAAATTTTTAAAAGTATCTCGCCTTATCCGACGTCGTCCTTTGGCGAAGGAAGTAGCAGAGGAGGGGAGGATAAAGGTCAATGGACAAAAGGCAAAGCCGGCGACGAAGCTTGCGGTAGGAGATGAAATTGAAATTACCTTTGGTCAAAAAATTGTAACCGTCCAAGTTGAGAAGTTACAGGCTCAAGTTCGAAAGGCTGAAGCGGATCGTTTGTACGAGGTCATTAAGGAAGAGTATCGGGAAGTATCCGAGGAATAAATTAGTCATATACTTGTCCCTTTCTTCATACATTACAGTGAAGGAAGGTGACGACGATGAACATATATGAGCAAACGGAGCATCATTTAGAAGGATCGGATCATGAAGTAACCATTATGAATCGCAAGGAAATCGAAATTAAGGGCGTTAAGGAAGTTGATAGTTTCGACCACGAGGAATTTTTACTCGAGACGACAATGGGTTACCTAGTTCTCCGAGGACGTGGCTTGCAATTAAAAAACTTACATGTCGAAGAAGGCGTTGTACAAATCGAAGGAAAAATTAATGAAATGTTATATGTAGACGAACAAACCGAGGAGATTGCTAAAGGCTTCTTTAGCAAATTGTTCCGATGACCCTTTATACACAATTCGTTGCAATGGGAGCGATGATTGTTGGCGGTATCTATTTAGGTATGGCTAATGAGACGCTCCGTCGTTTCGCTCCTTATTGGCAACGTTCCGTCGTCCTCACATACGGTATAGAAAGCCTGTTTTGGCTAATACAGACTGGCTTATTGTATTATGCTTTATTTCAAATTAATTACGGCGAATTGCGCCTCTACTTATTCGTAGCCCTTATCTTCGGCTTCCTCTGCTACCAACAGTTTTTCCGAACAGTGTACAAGACGCTTTTAGAGTTCGGCATTAAAATAGTAAAAAGCCTGCTCCTAATCCTATACAAAATAATCATTGTGCCGATACTATATATAGTAGCTTTGCTACGAAAGCTTTGTTTATGGTTGCTTCGCATCCTTCTTAGATTATTGCGCTGGTTATTGTTAGGGTTGATTTTGCGCCCGATCGTTTGGTTGATGCCAAAAAGGGTACGCAACTTTATGTCGCAAAGGATGCAAAATTGTAGTACAATGGTATCAAGCATAGCTTCGAAAGGAAAGGCTTTTTTTAGTACGTGGAGGAGGTAACGTTTAGTGAGTCGAGAACCGAATCGAGTCTATTCATTAAAATCAGAATATATGGAACGCTATGAACAGGAACAGAAGAGGAAACGTCGTCGAAAACGAGGCTTGCGCCGTCGTTTAATTGCAGCAGGGATTACGATGTTACTTATTACGGCCTTCGTGACACACTACCATATCGAACAACGTACGGTTTACTCCGAAAAAAGTCAGCAATTAGAAACGTTACAGTCCGAATTAGAAGAGCTAGAAAAAGTAGAAGCTGAGCTATTGGAGGAAATTGAACTGTTGAAAGATGAATCCTATATTTTAGATATCGCACGGACGAATTATTTCCTATCTAAAAAAGGAGAGCTTATTTTCCAAGTGGAAGATGTCGACAGCTCATATTGACAATTTTTATAAAATTTGTATACTATAGATTAAGTAAATTATTTATAAATCTCAAGGAGGACCATTTTTTTTATGTCAATTGAAGTAGGCAGCAAGTTGAAAGGAAAAGTCACTGGAATCACTAATTTTGGAGCGTTCGTCGAGTTGAAAAAAGGCACGACTGGACTTGTCCACATTAGTGAAGTAGCTGACAATTATGTGAAGGATATTAACGATCATCTTGCTGTAGGTGATGAAATTCAAGTAAAGGTTATTAATGTTCAAGAAGACGGAAAAATCGGCTTATCAATTAAGAGGGCAAAAGATCCGGAGGAAAGAAGAAAGAGTGCGAAAGAAAGACAGGAGAGTTTCGACACATTGATGAACCGCTTCTTAAGAGATTCCGAAGATCGACTTGCCTCATTGAAGAGACATACGGAATCCCGTCGAGGTGGCCGAGGTGCTAAACGAGGCTAACATTTGCTGTCTATACGAAGTGAATACGATGAACATACGCATATAAGATAAAAATAAACTCCCTTAAGTTGAGGGAGTTTTTTGTTTGCTTAAAAGCTATATTAACAGAAAATTCAGATTATTTTGGGCAAAAAATAGCGGCGGAGGGAATCGAACCCCCAACCTTTCGGGTATGAACCGAACGCTCTCGCCAGTTGAGCTACACCGCCAGATGACGACAAAAAATATATTACATGAAAAATATCTGCTTGTCAACTATAAGTATCCTGACCTAGAAAATTAAAATAGTTTTCTTATTTTTCCCGAAGAACTTTCCTTCCTTGATAGAAAAATTACATAAAATGATCCTTCTTCGACAGAAGAGAAGTCTTTTCCCAAGAAAGAAGCAAATATAACGTTTCTTAAGATTTACGTCGAAATCTTTTTTCTTCTATAACGGAAATATGACAAAATACAAAGCTCGTCTATGCTTTAATGAGACATGCAACCTTTCATTAGTAGTCGTAAAAATAGAAGGAGGATGTCAACGTGGGAGCAGTTGTCAATGTCCGTAATCGTCTACAGGAAAAGCAGACGAGCCTTGTAGTAAAAGTAGTAGAAGGCTTACGCTATTTGTTTATAGAAAAGCAGTTCTTGTTCATGTTAATTGGTCTTTTATTGGGGCGGGCGGTTATTTTATATGAGATTTCGCCCTTTGCCTTAGTTTTTTTAGCGACGGCTACCTTGTTTAAGCAGCAAAGATTGTTTACGATGACGGTTTTCGTTTTCATCGGCGCATGGACCTATACGGTGGAGCACGGTGTGTATGTTACTTTAGCGTCGGTGACTTTCTATATTCTTTACTACCTTTTACAAGAAAGGATGAAGGTGACCGTCTTGATGACGATCGTCTTTATTGCCTCAGTAAGTTCCCGGCTTTTTCTTTACTCTTTTTTTGGAAAATTATCCCTTTACGAATGGTCGCATATGTTCGTTGAGGGAGTCTTAGCGGTGATTTTATTATTAATTTTTATGCAAAGTGTTCCTTTACTATTCCAATCTTATTATCAACCAAAGCTAAAAAACGAAGAATTAATCTGTTTGATTATCTTATTTTCTTCCATTCTTACAGGCTTAATCGGTTGGGAGCTGTACGGTTTATCAATCGAACATATATTGTCCCGCTACATCGTGTTAGTACTAGCCTTAGCTGGCGGGGCAGCAATTGGCTCGACTGTGGGTGTTGTCGGAGGGCTTATTTTATCACTGGCAAATATTAGTAACCTCTACCAAATGAGTTTGCTTGCTTTTTCCGGCTTGTTAGGTGGCTTGTTAAAAGAGGGTAAAAAGCTTGGAGTATCCTTCGGCTTACTTGTTGGTTCTGTCCTCGTAAGCTTATACGGAGATGCGTCCTCTTTTATGTTTACAATCCTCGAGTCTGTTATCGCAATCGCCCTTCTTTATCTTACACCGATGCGTTTGGTGGAACGATTAGCGAGTTACGTTCCGGGAACATCCGAGTATTCTGAGGAGGAGAAGAAGTACTTGCAAAAAATGCGAAAGGTTACAGCCGAGCGGGTCGAACAGTTTTCAGATATGTTCGCCGCCCTTTCGAAAAGTTTTATGAAGCAGGAACAGGAATTTCAGGCCGATCAATCGATTGAAACGGACTACTATTTAAGTAATGTTACAGAAAAAATTTGCCAGCAATGTTTTATGAAAAAGCGCTGTTGGCAAAAGGAGTTTGATACGACGTACAATCTATTAGAGGAAACTAAGGAACGCCTCATTGATCAAGACCAACTAGAACCATCGCTTATGCAACAATTAAAAAAACGTTGCGTCAAGCATGATCAACTCCTAGATGTGATGTCGGATGAAATTGTCATCCTAAAAATGAATAAGCAACTTAAAGACCAAATGGATGAAAGTAAAAAACTTGTTGCCGAGCAGTTACAAGGGGTCTCTGATGTAATGGATCATTTCGCTAAGGAGATTGTCAAAGAGCGGAAACGACATGAAAATCAAGAAATACAAATTATTCGCGCCCTTAAACGGATGCATATTCCAATTGAAAAAATAGATATTTATAGTTTAGAGAAGGGAAATATTGATATTGAGGTTCAAGTCCTTTTTTCTACCTATCATGGGGAAGGACCAAAATTGATGGCACCGGTTTTATCGGACATTTTAAAAGAAACAATCGTGGTTAAAGAGGAGTATATTTCCGAGATTCCTCATACTCCCTCGACCCTTGTGTTTCAATCGGCGAAAATGTTTGAGGTTGAGACCGGTATCGCTACGGTAGCAAAGGGAGGCGGTCTCATATCAGGGGATTCCTATGCGATTACTGATGTAAGTAGTGGGAAGCTCGCTTTAGCAATTAGCGACGGAATGGGAAATGGGAAGCGGGCAAGGGAGGAAAGTATGGAAACCCTGCGCTTATTAAAGAAGATGCTACGTTCAGGTATTTCGGAACAAGTAGCTATTCGTTCGATTAATTCGGTTCTTTCTTTGCGGACGCGGGAGGAGATTTTTGCGACGCTCGATTTGGCCTTAATTAATTTACACAATGCCCACGTTCGTTTTTTAAAAATAGGTTCTGCCCCCAGCTTTATTAAACGAGGTAACGAAGTGCTTCAACTTGAAGCTAGTAATATCCCTATCGGCATAATTGACTTTGTTTCTTTAGATTACGTTGAGGAAACATTACAGCATGGAGATATATTGATTATGATGAGTGATGGTGTCTATGAAGGCCCGACATTTATTAAAAATGAGGCCCTGTGGTTGAAGAGGAAGATCCAACAAATCGATACGCGGGAGCCTCAAGAAATTGCCGATCTATTATTAGAAGAAGTAATTCGAAGTAATAATCAGCATATTCGCGACGACATGACGATTATTGTCGCAGAAATAAGGAAAATGAAACCGAAGTGGGCGACGATTCCTGCTCCTATATCCCAGGTATAGAGCTACCTATTTTTGGTTACGACTATAGATAGAGAAGCTATAGTCTAGGAGGTATCGTCAATGGAAGCAGGAACGATTCGACAAGTGTTGTTGATTACCGATGGAGGCTCCAATAGTGGGGAAGACCCTGTGGTGAGTGCCCGTCGCTTATGGAAGGCCGGTATTACCGTAAATGTGATTGGAATTGTAGACCGTCACCATCAGGAGCAGGCTCATTTTAATGAAATTGAAGCAATTGCTCGGGAGGGTGGTGGCGTGAGTCAAATCGTTTATGAGGAAGATTTATCCGAAACGGTTCAAACTGTGACCGTACAAGCGATGTCGCAAACGATTCAAGGTATTGTGAATAAAGAGTTAACGCAAATTTTCGGTACGGAAACTCAGTTAGAAGACATCGCTCCAGAGGAACGGGCTGAAGTGGTCGAGCTTGTAGAAGAAATGGGGGAGACGGTCAATTTAGAGGTGTTAATTTTAGTGGATACGAGTGCAAGCATGCATCATAAACTTCCGACAGTAAAAGAAGCCCTTCTTGATCTTTCCTATAATCTACAAGCTCGAAAGGGGGAAAATCAATTTGCTATTTTTCAATATCCCCACCAGCAACAAATTATAAGTCCAGTAGCTCCTTGGACGAAGGAGTTGCAGTCGATGTCGGTGATCTTTCCTAAATTGCAATTAGGGGGGATGACGCCGACTGGTCCGGCGTTAACAGAGGCTTTAAAACAGTTTTCCCATCGACAACTAGAAGGCAGGGTAACGGATGTATACGACAGCGAAGAGATCTAGTTCCCTTTTAAAAAAAGGAACAAAAATTCAAGGTCGTTGGCATAAGCACACCTATCGGGTAATTAAAAAGCTAGGGTCAGGTACCGTCGGCGTAGTATATCTCTGTCAACATCAAGGAAAACAGGTAGCCCTTAAATTGAGTGAACAGGCTTTTAATATGATGAAAGAAGTCGAAATGTTGAGGTTACTCGAGCGAGGTAAGGTCCAAGACCGGGGTCTTGGACCTTATTTACTTGATGTAGATGATTGGCAGTTATCCTCTGGTCGGAGCCTTTCTTTTTATGTCATGGAATACATTCAGGGAATGAGTTTAGAACAGTTTGTTCGTCGTGAGGGCTTTCAAGGTCTTCGTACCGTTTTTTTTCAACTTCTAGATCAACTAGAAGAGCTCCACCGTCTCGGGTATGTTTTCGGGGATTTGAAAAGCGAAAATATTATCGTGACGACTAACCCAAACCGTGTTCGTTTAATCGATGTAGGGGGCGTGGTGCAAATCGGTCGTTCTGTGAAGGAGTATACTGCCTTTTATGATCGGGCCTACTGGCGTCTTGGCCAGCGGATTGCGGAACCTAGCTATGATTTATTTGCTTTAAGTATGGTGATCTTGGCCATCTTTTATCCGAAGAAATTTCCTCGCAAAGAACCTAGCCTACCCTATCTTCGTCGACGAATCATACAGGTAAAACCGTTACATGTTTTTATGCCAGTATTATTGCAAGCCTTGTCGGGGAACTATAAGACCGTGTCGGCGATGCGTAAGGAGTTAATACGACGTTTAACTTTTTTAGAGCAAAGGGCAAGTAAGGCAAGCCCTTCTGGAAAGGAATTTTTTCTCTTACTTAGTGGTGCTAGCCTTATGCAAGGGATGATATATGTTTTGATGAAATTTTTTTAGACAGTCGGTCGTTGGCCGACTGTCTTTTTACAAGCAGATATTAAGGTGCTATTTCATAGGAAAATAGGTATAATAGATAGGTGAAATGAAGGCTGATGTCAAGAAGGGATGAGGAAAGAGGAGAAGGATGGAATATAAGACGCTTCAATTTTTGAAAAAAGAGCAAATCGACTTACGTCAAAAAACAATCCTTGTCGCCGTATCAGGAGGACCTGATTCGGTCGCTCTACTTCACTTTTTAAAGACCTATCAAGAGACCTGGCAAATGCGACTGATTCCGGTAACGATTAACCACCAATTACGAGAAGAAGCGGGAGAGGAAGTCGAGTATGTAGCTAGCCTAGCTAAAGCCTGGGGACTTCCTTTTGTATCAAGGAAGATCGATGTTGTCGCCTATAAAGAAAAGGAGAGTCTCTCGGTTCAAATGGCGGCCCGCCATTTACGTTATGAAGCATTGGCCGAGGTAATGGAGGAGGAGAAGGCGGACTATGTAGCCTTCGGACACCATGGCGATGATCAGATTGAGACCTTGTTGATCGCCCTTTTACGTTCGACTAACTTGCGGGGCCTTCGGGGGATCCCTGTCAAACGTCCCTTCCATCGTGGAGAAATTATCCGTCCGCTCCTTGGCGTCACTCGGGAAGATATCGAGCGTTATTGTATTCGTCATTCTTTAGAGCCTAAGCACGATGCGAGTAACGATGACATGACCTATGTTCGTAACTATTTACGCAAGCAGGTCGTTCCCCTATTGAAAGAAAAAAACCTCCATTTAGATCGCACGGTACAACGTTTGACAGCGACCATACAGGAGGACGAAGCTTACTTACATAAGTTAGCCCAGGAAGAGTTTGAACGTATCGTTCGCAAAGAACCGAAGGAAAAAAAGCTTATTATAAAGCGACAGGATTTGCGTCATTTAGCTCCCTCTTTACAAAGAAGAATATATCGATTAACATTAGGCTATCTATACGAAAAGACACTACCTCAGCTTAGCTATAATCACGAACAGTTATTTTTATCTTTACTCGATGAAGCAACCCAAAACCAGCAACTCCATTTCCCAAAAGACTTAATTATAGAGGTTGTGTATGACAATCTTGAATTGTATTTCAAAAAGGAGGCCCAAGAAGCCTTCCATACCTATGTGTATGATATACCGGCTACCATCTCTTTACCCGGTGGAGCCGAGTTAGATATTACCGTAACGGATGAGAAAACTAAAGAAAAAGGACCCTTTGAATTTGTATGTGCTGCATCGGAAGTGACCTTTCCCATACACATTCGCACCCGAAAACCTGGTGACCGCATGAGGTATCGAGGTTTAAATGGGAGTAAAAAGATCAAAGATATTTTGATCGATGAAAAAGTCCCCCGTCAAAAACGGGATGAACAACTGCTTCTCGTCGATCATACGGGGCGCATTTTATGGTTGATTGGTGTAAGGAAAGGAGCAACCTCCGTAGCTGAAAAAGATACAGGATACATATCGTTCATATATAAGAAATAAGGAGGAGCTTCATGCATAACGATATTGAAAAAGTCTTAATTACAGAGGAAGAAATTCAAGCAAAATGTGTAGAAATCGGTCGCGAACTTACAAAAGAATACAAGGATAAATTTCCTTTATTAATCGGGGTACTAAAGGGCGCTACTCCCTTTATGGCTGACTTATCGCGTTGTATCGATGCCCATGTAGAAATGGATTTTATGGCGGTCTCTAGTTATGGTAAACGTACGACCTCCTCTGGGGAAGTACGAATTTTAAAGGATCTAGATGCGAAGGTTGAAGGTCGAGATGTCATTATTGTAGAAGATATTATTGACAGTGGCCTTACTTTAAGTTATCTCGTCGATTTATTTAAATATCGGCAGGCGAATTCTGTCAAAATCGTTACGCTTTTAGATAAGCCAGGGGGTAGAAATACAAAGATTGCGGCGGATATCGTTGGTTTTGAAGTACCGAATGAATTTGTCGTCGGTTACGGCTTAGATTATGCGGAAAAATATCGTAATTTACCTTATATCGGTATTTTGAAAAAAGAAGTCTATGATGAGGAAAAATAGATATAATAAAGAAGAGTATTTAATTGGAAACAGAGTTTTTAATATGGTACTATGTATTGTAGCTTTCCCGCTTGTGGGAGGAGGTTTTTAGATGGATCGGGTTTTCCGAAATGTGCTATTTTATGCACTAATTTTTATTGTCTTAATCGGCGTCATCAGCATGTTCAAAGGTCAAAATGACCAATCAGAACAGTACAACGTCGAGGAATTTATGCAGGCCTTGGACAGTGGCCAAATTGCTGAAATGACGATGCAACCGAAAAATAAAATCATTCGTATAACCGGAGTGCTTGAACAAGATAATAAGACGTTCGTTGTTCAAGTGCCTGATAATACAGAAATAATCGCAGATATTACAGAAAAAGCAAGAGAACAAAGTATTTTAAAAGTGGCAGAGGAAGAACAACCCAGTGCCTTTCTCAATTTTCTTGCGATGATGTTGCCGTTTCTTCTCATCGGGCTCATTTTCTTCTTTATCTTTACCCGGGCCCAAGGTGGTGGCGGTGGCGGTCGAGTGATGAACTTCGGTAAAAGTAAGGCGAAGCTTTACGATGAAGAAAAGGTAAAAGTTCGTTTCTCAGACGTCGCTGGAGCCGATGAAGAGAAACAAGAATTAGTAGAAGTGGTAGAGTTTTTAAAAGACCCACGTAAATTTACGAAGGTTGGAGCACGGATTCCGAAAGGGGTACTCCTTGTAGGACCACCAGGGACGGGTAAGACTTTACTTGCCCGGGCAGTAGCAGGAGAAGCTGGTACACCTTTCTTCTCTATTAGTGGTTCGGACTTCGTAGAGATGTTCGTTGGGGTTGGAGCTTCTCGGGTACGCGATCTTTTTGAAAATGCGAAGAAGAACGCTCCATGTATCGTCTTTATCGACGAGATCGATGCGGTAGGAAGACAGCGGGGCGCTGGCCTCGGTGGCGGTCACGATGAGCGTGAACAAACCTTAAACCAGTTGCTCGTAGAAATGGATGGTTTCGATTCGAATGAAGGAATTATTATGATTGCTGCAACGAACCGTCCGGATATTTTAGACCCAGCTCTCTTACGTCCTGGACGTTTTGACCGTCAAATTACGGTGAACCGACCGGATGTTAAGGGACGGGAAGCCGTCTTGAAAGTCCATGCGAGAAATAAACCGCTTGGTGAAGATGTAGACTTGAAAACTATTGCCATGCGTACGCCGGGCTTTTCAGGGGCGGATTTAGAAAACTTGTTAAACGAAGCAGCCTTAGTAACGGCGCGTAGGAATAAAAATGTAATTACGATGGCAGAGATTGACGAAGCAATCGACCGAGTCATTGCTGGTCCTGCGAAGAAAAGCCGTGTCATATCGGAAAAAGAACGTAAAATTGTTGCCTATCACGAAAGTGGTCATACAGTAATCGGTATGGTCTTAGACGATGCAGATACTGTACATAAGGTAACGATTGTCCCCCGGGGTCAGGCCGGTGGGTATGCGGTGATGTTACCGAAGGAAGACCGCTACATCGCTACTCGTCCTGAGTTATTCGACCGTATCACAGGTCTTTTAGGTGGACGTGTAGCAGAAGAGATTATCTTTGGTAAGGACAATGTAAGTACAGGTGCTTCCAACGACTTCCAAAGAGCGACGGCGATTGCGAAAAGTATGATTACTGAATATGGAATGAGCGATCGAATTGGACCGACACAATTCAACGGAAGCAATTCTTCAGAGGTCTTTTTAGGCCGAGACTTACACAGTGAAAAGAACTATAGTGAATCGATTGCACGTGCCATTGATGAAGAAACGCAAAACTTTATCAATAAGTGCTACGAACGAGCTAAAAATATTCTTCTAGAGCATCGGGAGCAATTAGAGTTAATTGCAGAGAAGTTACTAGAAGTAGAAACTTTAGACGCTGAACAAATCAAATCCCTCTTCGAACACGGAGTAATGCCTGAACGTTCGGAGAGCGAAGCTTCAGAGCCTAAGCAAGAAGAAGAAAAGCAAGAAACTCCTTCCCTTGCTGAGGAGAAAGACGAAGCGTCGCAGGATGCGTCGGAAGTGAAAGTAAATATACAGTCACAGTCGAAAGCACCGGAGGATCAACCAGAAGAAAAAGAAGATCAACCGGAGAAAAAGGAATAATTAGCTAGGATAGCTAGAGGCCTCTAGGGACGTTTCCACTGAAGGAAGTCTTAGAGGCCTTTTCTATGAGTACTTAGTGCTTTTCTCGATGCAGAAGTAGCTTTGACTATGGTATATTTAATACATGTATTAGGAAACGAAGGGCGGTAACAGCATGATTTTTGTCATTGATATCGGGAATACGAATACAGTACTTGGAGTATTTGCGAATGACCAACTTTATTACGAATGGCGTATTCAAACGGATCGGCATAAAACGGAAGACGAATTTGCGATGTTATTTAAGCAACTTTTTCATGATCGGGGTCTATCCTTTACACAAATTGATTCAATTATTATTTCTTCTGTCGTACCGCCAATTATGAATGCCTTAGAAAAAATGTGTAAAATTTATTTCGGTATTACGCCGATGGTAGTTGGGAGTGACGATGTACACTTACCCTTGGAAATTGCATATCCTCAACCGAAGGAACTTGGGGCTGATCGTATCGTCAATGCAATCGGTGCCTTAGAATTGTACGAAAGTCCCTTTATAATAATTGATTTCGGTACGGCAACAACCTTTTGCTATGTGAATGAAAAACAGCAATATATCGGCGGAATTATCGCCCCAGGGATTAAAATTTCCATGGATGCTTTGTATACTCACGCATCGAAATTGCCAAAAATTGAAATTGAAAAGCCAGACCATATTATCGGTCAATCGACGGTAGAAGCGATGCAATCAGGGGTATATTATGGATACGTAGGTCAAGTCGATGGGATTGTTAGAAAGATTCAAAAGGAAAGTCGCCAACCCGCAAAAGTTATTGCTACAGGGGGCTTAGCGCAATTGATTTCCGAAGGGTCTGAAACGATCGACATCGTAGAAGAACATTTGACTTTAATCGGTCTATATCGAATTTATCAATATAATCAAGCGTTAAAGGAAGGTAAATAAATGGAAGATTATTTAATTAAAGCGACTGCTTATGATGGTAAGATTCGTTGCTATGTAGGGGTAACGACTAATACAGTAGAAGAAGCTCGTAAGCGACAAGATACATGGCCGACTGCCTCGGCAGCCCTTGGCCGTTCACTCACTATCACTACCTTGATGGGTGCAATGCTTAAGGGAGAGAACACTTTAACGACGACGGTTTCGGGGGATGGTCCCCTCGGGCAAATTGTAGCCGATGCCAATGCTAAAGGAGAGGTCCGGGGTTATGTTCAGCACCCACATGTTGATTTTCCTTTAAATGAGCAAGGGAAGTTAGACGTACGTCGGGCGGTAGGAAATGGAGTCCTAAGTGTCGTCAAGGATCTTGGCTTAAAAGATTATTTCACTGGACAAGTTCCGATTGTTTCCGGAGAAATTAGTGAAGACTTTACGTATTACTTTGCTACTTCGGAACAAATTCCTTCCGCTGTAGGTGCTGGAGTGCTCGTAGGTAAAGATTACCGTATCATGGCTTCCGGTGGTTTTATTTTACAGGTGATGCCCGGGGCGGATGAAAGTGTTATTGAAGAATTAGAAAAACGTATTGCAGATCTACCTCAATTATCCCACTTTATAGAAGAAGGTAATTCGCCCGAAGCAATCCTTAAGCGACTCGTACCGGAAGACTCTGTTCATATATTAGAAAAATTACCCGTTACCTTTAAATGTCGTTGCTCTAAAGAGCGGATGTTACGGGCAATCAAAGGTTTAGGTAAGGCAGAAATAGAATCGATGATCCGTCATGACCATGGAGCGGAAACGACTTGCCATTTCTGTAATGCGGTTTACCAAATAACAGAAGAGGAATTAAGGCAATTAATTGAATAAAAGGGTTATACTCCGGAACAGAAGTTTCGATACTTTTGTTCCGAATTTTTTATTAAAAAGGGTAAACGTATTGACATTTTGTGAAAAAACCGATATATTAGTATTAATCATATAAGATTACTATGAATTAGGAGGAAGAAGGTTGAAAGTAGCGAAGGATGTTTCCGAATTAATAGGTAGAACGCCAATCGTCAAGTTGAACCGTTACGTAGAAGAAGGTAGTGCGGATATTTATGTGAAGTTAGAGTATTTTAACCCCGGTAGCTCGGTTAAGGATCGAATTTCTTTAGCGATGATCGAGCGGGCAGAAAAAGAAGGGAAAATTAAACCAGGGGATACAATCATCGAACCGACTAGTGGGAATACCGGAATTGGTCTAGCTATGGTTGCTGCAGCGAAGGGTTACCGCTTAATTGTTGTCATGCCTGATACGATGAGCTTAGAACGTCGAAATTTATTGCGGGCCTACGGGGCAGAATTACACCTTACGCCTGGTTCAGCAGGTATGAAGGGTGCGATTGAGAAGGCTAAAGAATTAGTAGAGGCCCATGGGTACTTTTTACCCCAACAGTTTGATAATGAAGCGAATCCACAAATTCATGAGTTAACTACAGGCCCAGAAATTGTAGAACAAATGCCGGATGGTCTCGATGCCTTTATTTCAGGAATTGGAACCGGAGGAACGATTACCGGAGCCGGTAGAGTTTTAAGAAAGCATTTTCCTGATATAAAAATTTATGCTGTAGAGCCGAAGGATTCCCCGGTATTATCTGGAGGTTCCCCAGGACCACATAAAATCCAAGGAATCGGTGCTGGTTTTGTACCTAAGGTTCTGGATACGGAAATTTACGATCAAGTATTACCAATTGCGAACGAGGATGCCTTCGAGGCTTCCCGACAGGTAGCAAGGCAGGAAGGTATACTTGTTGGTATTTCTTCCGGAGCAGCGATTGCCGCAGCGAGAAAGGTAGCCCGTGAATTAGGCGCCGGTAAAAAGGTGCTTGCTATTTTACCAGATAATGGTGAGCGTTATTTATCGACGAGCCTTTATCAATATAATGAATAAGAAGTCTAGAAAAAAGCGATGCAGGAATGTGTCGCTTTTATTTTTTTAAGGGAAAAAACCATACGAATCCGTCGGTTTATGGTAAACTGAATAGTATAAAATATACAAATTTCATCCTAATGATGGACGAGCTTTTTGTAACAAAGTGAAGCAAAGACGGATGAAAATGAGGTAGGTAATAATGAAGCTAAAGACAAAAAGTACCGTATTAGATTTATCATCGAAAACCCACGTGATGGGTATTTTAAATGTGACACCTGATTCATTTTCTGATGGTGGTAAATATGACAGACTCGATGAAGCAGTAGAACGGGCGATACAAATGGAAAAGGAAGGGGCGGACATCATCGATATCGGTGGTGAATCGACACGACCTGATCATGAGCCGATAGATGCAGATGAGGAAATGCGTCGCGTCCTTCCTGTTATTGAGGCGGTGCGCGAAAAGGTCAGCCTACCTATTTCGATTGATACATACAAGGCAGAAACAGCTAAGGCAGCAATCGAAGCTGGAGCAGATATAATTAACGATATTTGGGCTGCAACCTACGATGCGGAGATGGCTGAGGTAGCTGCGACGTATAACGTACCAATAATTTTAATGCATAATCGTAAAACAAAAGAATACGACTCGATTATCGACGATATGATTCTTGATTTAGAAAAGAGTATAGAAATTGTCAAGGCCGCCGGTGTTGAGGATGAGCAAATTATATTGGATCCAGGTATCGGTTTTGCGAAATATCCGAGGGATAATTTTGTCGTCCTCAAACATCTCGACCGCCTGACAGAACATTTTGCTTATCCTTTTTTATTGGCTACGTCACGGAAATCTTTCATTAATGAAGTGCTCCCTAGTCAACCGCATGAAAGGGATAATGCGACAGGAGCTACCACTTGTTTAGGTATAACAAAAGGTGTCCAAATCGTTCGTGTACATGATGTCAAAAGAACGGTAGAATTAACTAAAATGATGGACGCCATGACAAAGGGATTGAAAACGGATGGATCAAATTAATTTACAAGGTTTAACTTTCTATGGTTATCATGGACTTTTCCCAGAAGAAAATCGACTGGGTCAACATTTTAAAGTAAATGTAGAGCTCCACCTATCCTTACGAAAGGCAGGGGAGACCGATGAAATGAAGTACTCGATTGATTACGGAATGGTACATGACTTAATTGAAGAAATCGTCACAGGAGAACCTAAAAATTTAATTGAAACAGTGGCTGAAACAATCGCTACTCAAATTTTAGACCAATTCCCCTCGGTTCAATCCTGCATCGTAGAAGTAGTAAAGCCCAACCCACCAATTGAAGGCCATTATGAATCGGTGTCTGTACGAATAAAAAGGGAGAGGGAATAAATGAATATCGCATTTATTGGATTAGGTTCAAATATTGAACCACGAGAGGACCATTTACTTCGTGCCCTAGAATTAATGGAAGAGGACAACAAGGTAACGATTGTCGCTAAGTCATCGATTTATGAAACAGTTCCTGTCGGTTATACGGAGCAAGCACAGTTTTTAAATATGGTTGTCAAAGTAGAAACGAGTTTTAAAAATTTAGAACTGCTAGAGTTCTTACAACAAATCGAAAAAACCTTAGGCAGGGACCGTGAAACCCAAGTAAAAAATGGTCCGCGGACAATCGACCTTGACATTTTATTATTTAACAATGAGAATAGAGATTTGGATGTACTAAGAATTCCGCATCCACGCATGCATGAAAGGGCCTTTGTTCTTGTGCCGTTAAAGGAAATTGCACCGGAAGAAGTAATTCCAACCTCGGGTAAAAGAATCGATGATTTAGTAGATGAATTACCGAAAAAAGAGTTGGAAGGCGTGAAACTTTGGAAGACGTTAAAGTCGTAAAGAAACAAGGATAGCTAGCTTGTATATGTACATAACTCATTAGGGAAGACTTTTTGATATATATCATTAAGCTAGGTCGAGGCTACATAGGAAATTATTATTATTGGAGTGATTTAAGTGGGAGAACATTTAACAGATCAAGAACAAGTACGCCGTGAGAAGTTAGCTGACTACTATGAAAAAGGATTAGATCCCTTCGGTAGTAAATTTGAACGCACCCATCTCGCAAAGGAACTACACGAAGCTTATGGAGAGAAATCGAAGGAAGAATTAGCCGAAATCGAAAAGGTCGTAACGATTGCTGGACGCGTAATGACGAAGCGCGGAAAGGGGAAAGTAGGTTTTTCCCACATTCAAGATGTTAGCGATCAAATCCAACTATACGTACGGAAAGATGATGTCGGAGAAGAAGCTTACGAAATTTATAAAACAATCGACATCGGCGATATCGTTGGCGTAACAGGAGTTGTTTTTAAAACAAATGTTGGCGAATTATCAATCCATGTACAGGAATTTACTCTGTTAACAAAATCCTTACGACCATTACCAGATAAATATCATGGCCTACAAGATGTTGAACTACGTTATCGTAAACGATATTTAGACTTAATTACCAATGAGGAAAGTCGAAATACCTTTATCTTACGGAGTAAAATCATTCAAGCGATGCGCGAATATTTAAATAATAAGGGTTTCTTAGAAGTTGAAACTCCGATGTTGCACACGATTCCTGGAGGAGCTAACGCACGTCCTTTCCAGACTCACCATAATGCTCTAGATATGGAGTTATATATGCGAATTGCTATAGAGCTTCATTTAAAGCGTCTTATTGTCGGAGGTTTTGAAAAGGTCTATGAAATTGGCCGGGTATTTCGTAACGAAGGGATCTCTACACGCCACAACCCTGAATTTACAATGATTGAATTATATGAAGCCTATGCTGATTATAAGGATATTATGGAATTAACAGAGAATTTAATTGCCTATATTGCAGAACAAGTCCATGGAACGACTACTATTCCGTACGGAGATGAAGAAATCGACCTCGCACCTAAATGGAAAAGAATTCATATGGTCGATGCAATCAAAGAACATACTGGAGTGGACTTCTGGGAAGAAATGTCGGATGAAGAAGCTCGTCAGTTAGCGAAAGAACATAATATAGAAATTACCGATATGATGACTTATGGCCATATCGTAAATGAATTCTTTGAACAAGTAGTAGAAGAGAAGCTTATTCAACCAACTTTCGTTTACGGACATCCTGTGGAAATTTCTCCATTAGCTAAAAAGAATAAAGAGGACGAACGTTTTACTGATCGTTTCGAACTTTTTATTGTTGGTAGGGAACATGCCAATGCGTTCACAGAGTTAAATGACCCTATCGATCAGCGCGCCCGCTTTGAAGCTCAAGTAAAAGAACGGGCTGCTGGAAACGACGAGGCGCATTTAATGGATGAAGACTTTATCGAGGCTTTAGAATACGGAATGCCACCGACCGGCGGTTTAGGTATCGGTGTGGACCGCCTAGTTATGTTACTGACAAATGCTCCATCTATTCGAGACGTTCTATTGTTCCCACAAATGCGGACAAAATAATTTTACAAAAAAGATCCTTTTCTATTGAAGAGGATCTTTTTTTCTGGCATAATAAAGAGGCTTTTTGCGAAGTAAGGCTTAAAGGAAAGAAAAAAGAAGCTAAAAAAGCTTGCTAACAAAGCTGTTTTATAGGCCTTCTTATCTTTTTAAAAAAAGAAAGTAGATTACAGTTGCAATTTTAAATCATTCTGTGTTATAGTTATTATCGGTCTTGAGAGACAGGCCGACCGGTTAAAATAATTTTAAAAAATATTACACAAAAGTGTTGACAAAGAATTTTAACCGTGTTATATTATAAAAGTCGCTGTTAAACAGCGGAACGAAATTGCTCTTTGAAAATTGAACATGGACCAATATGTGCGAGCAAGTTAAACGT
>CALJVC010000132.1 GCA_937974845.1 uncultured Pseudogracilibacillus sp.
ACCGGTACTTCTTTAATTTTACATGCTGAGGCTGATGACTATAGATCTCAACCGGCTGGGGATGCGGGAGATAGGATTATGTGTGGGGTTATTTTTCCTCCAAAGCTCGAATCAGATCAAAAGAATTAAGATTAAGGTGTAGTGTTACTTTGCCGTACCCAAGTCCGTCTTTTGACGGGCTTTTTTCTTGTATTATAGAGGTTTTATTGGAGGGGATACAAATGATTTTAAAGATCCTTTGATTGGCTAAAGGTAACACTTGTATCATACCCTTTCTTTTTAAGAAGGGCTTCGCTATACTTATTAGAAGAAAGGGAGTTTATAAAAATGAGTGCACGGAGAGAAAGACAGCAGGATAGGGAGAAGCTTTTTACAAAGGATTTCGCACTTATTTGGTTTGCGAATTTTTTTATTTTTTTAGGTTTTCAAATGACCCTCCCTACTATTCCAATCTTTGTAAGTGAACTGGGTGGAAGTGATCAAAGTATTGGGGTTATTGTGGGGATTTTTACCTTCTCTGCCCTTTTCATTCGTCCTTTTGTGGGATATATGTTGGAAACAAAGGGAAGAAGAAGTATATATTTATTCGGTTTGGCCTTATTTATTTTATCGGTAGGGAGTTTCGGCTTCCTTACGAGTATTGCCTTGCTTATCCTCATGCGAATCATTCAAGGGATAGGTTGGGGCTTTTCTTCTACGGCCTCAGGTACGATTGCGACGGACTTTATCCCCGCCCATCGACGAGGTGAGGGAATGGGTTATTACGGGCTTTCGGGTAACCTTGCATTAGCAATCGGTCCGGCCCTCGGTTTGACCTTGGCTAATCAGATTTCTTTTGCGCAATTGTTCTTATTTACGGCCTTGTTAGGTGGGCTAGCTTTTCTTCTCGCTTTGGGGATTCGGTATAAACCAGTAGAGGTTACCTCCCATCGTCAACAAGCCCCGTCGTTTAATATCATAGAAAAAAGTGCCTTACATCCTTCGATTATTTTAATGTTTATCACCTTGACCTTTGGTGGGATTGCTACTTTCCTTCCTCTTTACGCAATAGAACGTGGTGTAGGCGGGATTCAGTTATATTTCATTACCTATGCCTTATTTTTAATGCTTTCTCGTGTGTTTGCGGGTAGGCTTTATGACCGGCACGGTGATCTATATGTTTTACCTCCGGGATTATTTCTAATTATGGTAGCCATGTTGCTTCTCGCTTGGATGCCCAATCAGTTTGTCCTTATATTAGGAGGGGCCTTATATGGCTTAGGTTTTGGGACAGTACAGCCAGCTTTACAGGCTTGGGCAGTTCAGTCGGCTCCGGCTAATCGAAAAGGGATGGCCAATGCGACCTTCTTCTCCTTTTTTGATTTCGGAATCGGTATTGGGGCGTTTTTATTCGGTCAAGTAGCTTATCTTGGAAATTATACGTCTATTTATCTTATTTCAGCTGGTTCGGTTCTCGTCGCCTTTATTTACTATATAATGTTAATTGTACGTGGTCATCGCTCTAGACCACATCGGCTAAGTTAAGGAGAGGTTTGGTTAAGAAAAGAGGGAGGACATCGCTACTGTTTGTAGATGTTTCCACAAGTTCAAACCTCTTCTTCCCTCTCCTTTTTCCCTTGAACCGTAAGGAGAGTGTAATATAAGACAGGGACAATTAACAGAATAATCAATTAATTTATTACCCTTTATTCCATTAAATATATTTCATGGAAAGGAGTGATGGTCTTGGATCAAAGGGTAAATGAATATTTAGAGGAATTATCAAAGCACTTGAAGGAATTACCGAAAGCTGAGAGGGAGGCTGTAATAGAGGAAATAGAAGTGCACTTAAAGGATAAGGTAGAAGCTCTGAAAACAAGGGGATATTCCGATGAAGAAGCAATTAAAAAGGTGCTTAGCGATTTTAAAACACCCCACTCTCTTTCAAAAGAATTGTTAGCAGAATATGACGAAACTGCTTTGGAAAGAAAACCTACTTTATCCTTTTTTATTCTCAGTATGGGTGTGTCAGGTCTTGCCTTCTTATCTTTACCTATCTTGGAAACGGAGCTCGAGCTTGCCTGGATTATTTTAGGTGGTTTTTTAACTGTTTGTGGGCTTATAAAGTTGCTTTCTAGTAAACAATTTCAATTGCTGGAACTTGGTGTCTTAAAAGTTAGTCTTAAGCTTATTATAACTTTATATTTCCCGGCTTCCCTTCTGTTTTTATGGATCGTTTTTAAACAGAATGAGGGTATGGTTCTATTTTCACTATATTATATGTTTGTCTATTGGCTAGTCTTAGTACTTTATGGCTTGATTACAAAAATCAAATTAAAAGAATTAAATTGATTGTAACCGGTGTCATTCTTAGGTGCTAGTAGCTAGAGAGTTTTATCTGAAAGCGTTGTCTACTTTCCCTTGTCATTTTCTATGGACAAATAACAATTGTAAAACTGAAGAATTTTCGGGAATTTTAACGTTTACTTAAACAATAATCGTTATTGATAGAGAAAATAATGTCAAATTTAAAAATATATTCTGTATTCCTTTTATAAATGAACCTGATATAATGGGAAGGGAATAGGTAAAAGTAGAGGTAAAATAGATGAAGAATGCTCATTTACGTGCTTTAATGATGGCGATAGCTGTGATTCTAGCTTTTTCGATTATTTTTACCAGCCTTTCCCTATCGGAAAGAAAAAACGACTTTCGTCGAGAAATTGGATATCATTTACGGGCTGATCAGGTCGAACAGTATCGGCCTTTAGTTGAAAAGTATGCCAAAGAACATGGTTTAGAAGACCATGTGGATACCTTATTAGCAATTATGATGCAGGAATCGGGTGGAAAAGGTCAAGATCCGATGCAGGCTTCAGAAAGCTTATGCGGTGAAAGGGGCTGTATCGATCAGCCGGAGGAATCGATTGCCCAAGGCGTGGCGTACTTTAAAAAGGCTTTAGACCAGGCGGAAGGTGATTTAAAGCTAGCGATCCAATCCTATAATTTTGGCGTTGGTTTTGTCCCCTATGCGATGGAGAGGGCGGGGAAGTATACCTTCGATATCGCTGTACAATTTTCCCAAGAGATGTACGAAAAGGCGCAGGATAAATCCCTTTATACTTGTCTACGTAAAGAGGCGAAGGAATATAATGCTTGTTACGGGGATATTTTATATGTGCGGGACGTTTTAGGTTACCGCGATTTATTTATGGCTAAAGAGGAAAGGAAGCTAGTGAAATCTAATATGTAATAAGCTTGTATTGAAAGCTATTTTGCGTATTTCCCTTCATCGTTTTTCGTGTTAAGATAAAATATAGACGGAGTGTGAAGGAGGGTACAAAATGAAGGATGTATTTACGAAGCGGGCACCGGAGGCTATCGGTCCCTATTCTCAGGCGATGATTGCTGGGGACTTTATCTATACTTCAGGGGCGATTGGGATCGACCCGGCTACAGGTGAAGTAGTCGAAGGAATTGAAGCCCAGACCCATCAAGTAATGAAAAATTTACAGGCAATTTTAGAAGAAGCGGGTACGGATTTTTCTAAGGTCGTGAAATTTACTATTTACCTTGATTCGATGGAGGACTTTGCTACGGTAAATGAAATTTATGGTAGCTATTTGGAAGAGCCTTATCCTGCCCGTTCTACGATAGAAGTGAGCCGTTTACCGAAGGATGTCCTAGTAGAAATTGATGCAATTGCCTACATAAAAGAATAAAAAACGAGAAAAGAATTAGCAAACTTTACGAGTGGTAAAAGGCTAATTCTTTTCTTATCGCTTCTTTTATATTTGTAACGCATTCGTCGATGGTTTTGCCGTAGACTAATTTTCCATTCACTTGGGCGTAGTAGCTATTGGCACATAGGCCACAATAGGATAGACAATCATTCATAATTACCGCAACTTCAGGAAACTCTTCTTCTAATATCGCTTCAATGTCAATACTCGTTATTTTATTTGCTTGGCAAACATCGACAACGACAATTCCCATACTAAGAACTCCTTACTTTAATTTATTTAATCGTTTATATTTGTAGTATACTAAAGGATAACTAGCCTTGTGAAGCATAAGTTTTTGGAAGTTAAAATTGCTTAGAGTCCTTCTTTACTATAAAATAACATTATTAAGCGAAAAGGAGATTAGTGAAATGAAAGGAATCAAAAGAATCCTAGTGACGTTATTGTTACTGCTAGGCCTCATGCTACCTTTAGAGGCAACGACATATGCTGTAGAGATTTCCGATGATTTAGTAGATGAACCAATTGTAGTATATGGCGCTAATTTAACGCCTGAACAGAAAGAAGAAGTCCGTCGTTTACTTCAAGCAGAAGAAGGAATGGAAAATGAATATATTGTAACTGGAGAAGATATACACCGTTATATCGGTGGGGATATTAATTCGCGTATGTTTTCTTCGGTAAAAATTACACCGAAGAAGGAAGGACATGGAATCGTTGTTAGTATTGTTACACCGGACAGGATTACTGAAGTAACGAATGAAATGTATAAAAATGCTCTCCTAACCGCAGGAGTTGAAGATGCTTTTGTAGAAGTAGCGGCTCCTAAGCCGGTAACTGGTGGTTCGGCCTTATCTGGGATTTATAAGGCTTACGATGCAGTCGGTGCGGAATTAGATCAAGGTCGAATGGAAGTAGCAAATGAAGAATTAGATTTAACAACAAAACTCTCTGAAAAAGAAGGACTATCCCAGGATAGCGTCACAGAGTTAATGACCGAGATTAAAAAAGCTCTCGCTGAACAGGATCCAGTAACTCGGGAAGAAGTAGAGCAAATAATTCAAGAACAACTCGATAAGTTAGAAATTACTTTAAGTGAAGAAGATCGTCAGTTACTTATCGATTTGTTTGAAAAGATGCGTGAACTTGATATTGACTTTGGTAAAGTAAAGGAACAATTGGAAGATTTAGCTTCGACAATTAAGGGGCGCCTTGATGATTTAGATATTGAACTCGATGAAAGCTTTTGGGAAAAAGTGAAAAATTTTGTTAATAATTTAATTGATCAGATTGCAGCTTTTTTCAAAAGTGAATAAAGAAAAGGCAGGTAAGCCGGCGTTCGTCCGTCACCTGCCTTATTTTTATGCAAAATATTGTATATAAATTAGTTAAGTATTCGCAAAATTTAAAAAACACTTCAACACTCTAAAACATTGATGCGACAAGGTTTTAACAGGCTAAAGAGAAAATTCTGAATAATTCCTAAAGGATGGAATTATACAAAAAAGTATGTATAATTGAAATATGAATTATTTAAATTTTTTTAAAAAGAAGGGGGTTTTTATCAATGAACTGGAGAAAGTTTTTACTTTCCCTAACGCTCGTGCTTACATTGAGCCTTGTGTTAGTTGCCTGTGGTGGCGGTGACGATGCAGATGTAAGCGATAAAAATGATGGCGAGGCATCGGACGGCGAATTAGCAGCTGACCAGTCCTTAAACATCAACATCAAAAGTGAGCCACCATCCTTACATCCAGGAACCTCTTCAGATACAACGTCAAGTGCAGTATTAGACCAAGTATTTGAAGGCTTAACGCGTATCAACCTTGAAGGTGAACCAGAGGAAGCGATGGCTGAGTCTATCGAAGTGTCTGACGATGGTTTAACTTATACCTTCAAGATTAGAGAAGATGCTACTTGGAGTAATGGAGATCCTGTAACGGCTGAAGATTTTGAATTTGCATGGAAGTGGGTGCTAGACCCTGAAAATGCAGACACCGATTACGCTTATCAACTTTACCCTATTAAAGGGGCAGAGGATGCAAAGGAAAACGGTGGATCTTTAGACGATGTCGGGATCACTGTCGAGGATGAGAAGACTTTAGTTGTTGAGTTAGAACAACCAACGGACTACTTCTTAGAGTTAACTGCTTTCCACACCTACTATCCTTTAAATAAAAACGTAGTAGAAAGTAATGACAAGTGGGCTTTAGAAGCAGGCGAAGATTACGTAACAAATGGTCCCTTTACTTTAGTAGAGTGGTCTCATAACGATCGTATTATCTTAGAGAAGTTCGAAGAGTATTGGGATGCCGAAAGCGTTCATTTAGAAACGATTACGATGCATATGATCGACGATGAGTCGACAGCTTTACAAATGTATGAAAACGATGAGCTTGATTGGATTGGTGACCCAGTAGACGCCATTCCATTAGCGGCGATCGATACGATGAAGGATGCTGGAGAGCTTCACATCTCTGACCGTGCTGGTTTATACTACTACACTGTAAACCACGATGATGAAGTCTTAAGCAATGTGAACATCCGTAAAGCTCTAGCCCTAGCAATCGATCGACAGTCTTTAATCGATAACGTTACAAAGAGCGAAGAAAAGCCAGCGATGGCTCTAGTACCACCTTCCATGTTCCCAGAAAATGAGGAAGGCTACTTTGCGGATAACGATATCGAAGAGGCGAAAAAATATTTAGAAAAAGGTCTTGAAGAGCTCGGTTTAGATGAGCTACCAAAAATCAAGTTATCCTATAACACAGACGAAGGACATGCGGCAATTGCTCAGGCTGTTCAAGATATGTGGAATAGAGAACTTGGTATCAATATCGAATTAAATAACGAAGAGTGGAACGTTTACCTCGATTCCTTAAGCTCTGGAGACTACCAAATCGGCCGAATTGGCTGGATTGCTGACTTCAACGACGCAATCAACTTCTTAGAGCTTTATGAAACAGCTGGAGGAAACAACTACACAAATTGGGAAAATGAAGAATATAAAGAGTTGTTAAAACAATCCCGTGCGGAATTAGATTCCGATAAACGTCAAGAAATTTTACGGGAAGCTGAAGAATTATTTATGGAAGAACTACCGATTATCCCTATTTACTTCTACACAAACACTTATGCAGTGAAGGATAATGTTAAAGGCATCGAAGCTTTCCCTGTAGGTGGCTTTAACTTAAAATGGGGTTATATCACAGAAGAATAAGTTGAAACTTAAAAGCAAGTGAAAATGAAGTAGGGGTGATTCATTTCACCCCACTTTTTTATGAATTTGTTTGGTTGTTTTAAAAACGTTATACGTACGATCATCCCTTCATCTTATTCAATCCTCAATAATATTCATCTTTGGAGGTGGAAAAATGTTTAGATATTTACTTAAGCGACTCGTTTACATATTTATCTCTCTCTTCTTTATTATTACTCTAACCTTCTTTCTCATGAAGGCAGCTCCTGGAGGCCCATTTGCTTCAGAGAGAAAACTGCCACCAAAATTAGAGGAACAAATGAATGAAGCCTATGGTCTAAACGAGCCGATTCATGTCCAGTATGTCGATTATTTAATAAGTGTTGCTAAGTGGGATTTTGGCCCTTCCTTTAAGTATGTAGGCCAAAGTGTAAATGACATTATTAGTAGAAGTTTTCCTTATTCATTAATATTAGGTCTAGAATCGATTCTCCTAGCTCTTTCGATTGGGATCTTACTAGGAGTAATCGCTGCGCTCTATCATAATAAGTTCCCGGATTATACGGCGATGGTTATTGCCGTTCTTGGAATTTCTGTTCCAAGTTTCGTACTTGCAGCCGTATTGCAGTATGTTTTTGCTTATAAATTACAAGTCTTACCGATCGCTAAGTTTGACTCCTTTGCCCATACGATTTTACCATCGATCGCTCTAGCGGCGACGCCATTGGCCTTTATCGCCCGGCTTATGCGCTCGAGTATGTTAGAAGTGTTAAATTCTGATTATATTAAGACGGCAAAGGCAAAAGGGTTAGGGGCTCGAGTAACGATTTACCGTCACGGTATTCGTAACGCTATTTTGCCCGTTGTATCCTATTTAGGACCGCTCGTTGTGGGAATTTTAACGGGTAGTTTTGTTATTGAGACAATCTTTGCGATTCCAGGTTTAGGACGGGAGTTTGTTACAAGTGTAACGAACCGAGATTATACAGTTATTATGGGAACGACCGTGTTCTATGCGGTACTTTTACTGTTCTCTATCTTAATTGTCGATATTATTTATAGCTTGATCGACCCTCGTATCAAGTTAGGTCAGAAAGAGGGGGATCGTTAACATGGCAAAACAAGATACATCACAAGAAATAAATCAGTCGTTAACTAAGGAAGATTTTACACCGATTACGTATGAGCAGGATCAGGCAGAAAAAATTGTCGGTGAGAGTACCTCGTATTGGAAGGATGCCTGGCGTCGTTTTCGTAAGAATAAATTAGCAATTGCTGGTATTATTATCATTATTTTATTAGGCGTCATGGCCTTAGTCGGTCCGCACTTAACGGATCACAACTACCGTGATAATGACTTGATGAATGCCAACCAACCACCTTCAGCGGAACATTGGTTTGGTACGGATAACTTAGGAAGGGATATGTTTGCCCGGACTTGGGAAGGGGCGAAAATTTCCTTATTTATCGGTTTGACAGCAGCCTTTATCGACCTTGTGATTGGTGTTATTTGGGGGTCTATTTCAGGCTACATCGGCGGTAGGGTTGATGAGATACTGATGCGGATTGCGGATATATTATCGGCCTTACCTTATCTGCTTGTCGTTATTTTGTTAATGGTTGTTTTACCACAAGGATTATGGACCTTAATTATCGCTATGACGATTACTGGATGGATTAACATGGCCCGGATTGTCCGAGGAGAAGTAATGCGTCTCAAGACGGAAGAATACGTACTTGCTGCCAAGTCCCTTGGTGCCAATACTTTCCGGATTATAGCGAAACATTTAATTCCGAATATGTTAGGACCTATTCTCGTTACGTTAACTTTAACGGTTCCGACAGCTATTTTTACTGAAGCCTTTTTAAGTTTCTTAGGTTTAGGGGTTCCGGCTCCGTTAGCTAGTTGGGGAACGATGACATCCGATGGAATTCAGTCTTTACGCTACTATCCGTATCAGCTGTTCTTCCCGGCGTTTTTCATTTCCTTAACTATGCTAGCCTTTAACGTTGTAGGTGACGGATTACGAGATGCACTAGATCCGAAAGATCGTCGCTAAGGAGGGGAGTACACGATGAAGAAAATTTTAGAAGTAAACGATTTGCACGTTTCCTTCAATACTTATGGTGGGGAAGTTCAAGCTGTACGTGGTGTTTCCTTTGAGCTGTTTCAAGGAGAAACATTGGCGATTGTCGGAGAGTCCGGTTCAGGAAAAAGTGTTACCGCCCAATCGATTATGAAGCTAATTGCTGAACCACCAGGTGAATATAAAAAGGGTTCGATTCTTTTAGAAGGTGTCGATATTTTACAAAAATCTGAAAAAGAAATGCAACGTATTCGTGGGCAAGAAATCGGTATGGTTTTCCAAGACCCGATGACATCGTTAAACCCAACGATGAAAGTAGGTCGGCAAATTACAGAAGGGCTTATTAAACACCAAAACATGTCCCGCCAAGAAGCCCATGAACGGGGAATTGAGTTATTAAAGCTCGTCGGTATTCCTAACCCTGAACGGCGGATTAACCAGTATCCCCATGAGTTTTCTGGTGGGATGCGCCAACGGGTTATGATTGCCATTGCCCTATCCTGTAATCCGAAGATTTTAATTGCCGACGAACCGACGACGGCCCTAGACGTGACGATTCAAGCACAAATCCTAGATTTATTAAAAGATATTCAAAAGAAAATGAATACGGCGATTATATTAATTACGCACGACTTAGGTGTAGTAGCGAATACAGCGGATCGCGTAGCGGTGATGTACGGTGGGAAGATTGTCGAAACCGGCACCGTCGATGAAATTTTCTATAATCCGAAACACCCCTATACATGGGGACTGCTTTCATCGATGCCAAAGCTTCACGATATTAAGGAAGAGTTAGAGTCTATTCCTGGTTCACCGCCGGATCTTAAGGATCCACCGAAGGGTTGTCCCTTTGTTACCCGTTGTCCCTATGCGATGAAAGTGTGCGATCAGCATATGCCGAACTATGAGCAAGTTTCGGATAAGCAACGCACCGCTTGTTGGTTATTAGATGAACGTGCACCTCGTGTGGAACCACCAGCGCATATCCAGGCAGGAGGCTTGAAAGAAAATGACACAGAGTAGAGAAAAGCTTGTCGAAATTCGCAATTTAAAAAAGTATTTTCCTATCGATCGAAAGAACGTCCTTAAGGCGGTCGATGGCTTAAATTTCGACATTTATAAAGGTGAAACGTTCGGTCTAGTCGGTGAATCAGGCTGTGGAAAATCAACAACCGGTCGAACGATTATGAGACTTTACGATCGTACCGAAGGACAGGTGCTGTTTAAAGGGGAGGATGTTCATGCTCCGAAGTCGAAGAAGGAATTACGACAATTAAACCGTAGCATGCAGATGATTTTCCAAGATCCTTATGCATCCTTGAACCCTCGGATGACGATTACTGATATTATTGCAGAAGGTTTAGATATCCATGGTCTCGTTGATTCAAAGGAAGAGCGGAACGAGAAGGTAATTGAACTATTAGAAACGGTCGGATTAAATAAGGAGCATGGGAATCGTTATCCCCATGAGTTTAGTGGAGGACAACGACAACGAATCGGTATTGCTCGGGCTTTAGCGGTTAATCCGGAGTTTATTGTGGCTGACGAACCAATCTCAGCTTTAGACGTATCGATCCAGGCGCAAATCGTAAACCTCTTGAAACGTCTTCAGGAGGAAAAAGGGCTAACCTATCTCTTTATTGCCCATGACCTGTCGATGGTACGCCATATTAGTGATCGGGTCGGTGTCATGTATTTAGGTAACATGGTAGAAATAGCATCGAGTGAAAAGCTATATACTAACCCTTTACATCCTTATACACGCGTGTTATTAAGTGCCGTTCCTTTACCTGATCCTGCTTTAGAGAGAAAGCGTGAACGGATTAAGGTGAAAGGGGAATTACCGAGCCCAATCAATCCACCAAGTGGCTGTATTTTCCGTACACGTTGTCCTTTTGCCACGGAGGTATGTAAGGAAGTCAAGCCGACTTTACAGGAAAGGGAAGATTCCCAATTTGTTGCCTGTCATATGTACGATGAAGAATATAGCTCTCTATTTAAAGAGCATGCAAGGCCAGAATAAAGAAAACCACCTCTAGCAAGATAAAAAACTTTCTAGAGGTGGTTTTTTGTTTATTATTGTGAACGGTGACTTAGGGCGAAAATAATTTCATCATTTTTTAAATCGAAACGTTCTACCCGAAGCCTTGTCTCCTGTCTATTAATTCCTTGAAAGTTAAGGTAGATTAGCTCCTCTTCTGGGGAAACGAGCACCCAGTCCGGTAGGTCGAGGAGGTTAGATACATGATGTAGAATGTACCGTTGGGGGAGGGTGATACTCCCTAGGCTAATTCTTTCTAAGGAAAGCACGAGATTACCTGTCGAAGTGACAAAGGGTTCAAAGCGGGCAATTAAGGGTAAATCTCGATGAAGGATTTGGATATCACCTTTCAGACGAACATCTTCTTCTAGAAAAATAGTAAACTTTGCTTCTTCCTCTTGAAAAAAAGCATTGATGAAGTTTGCTAAGTCTTCTTTATTCGTATGTAATTGTAATTCTCCTTCCGTTGGGGCGAAAGAGTCGGAATCAGCAGGGAGTTCGACAGGGGACGATTGAAAAAGTGGATATACGAAAAACCCTACAACGGCAAGGAGTAGAAGGTTGAAGCTTAATAGTATGAAAAAGCTAATTTTCCATTTATTATGGCCAGTCGTAACTCCCTTCAATTTTACCACCCTTACTTTTTAAGATGACGAATGATTTGATTGGCAATCGTTTCGTACCCTTGATAATTTGGATGAAACAGGTCGTCGGCTAACAACTCCTCCAAACGTTGGGCGAAGACTTGGTCGATGGGGATAAAAAAGGCATCCTCCGCTTTAGTTACTTCTTCCTTCGTCTGTTCGTTCCATCTTGAAATTAAGGCATGCACTTCCTCCTGGGAGGCAAAAATTTGTGCAAAAGGATTATAGAAGCCGATTGCATATATTTTAACCTTAGGATTTATTTGGCGTATTTCCTGTAATATGCTTTCAATATGTTTAGCATACTGTTTTTGTGCAGTTTCGACAACTTCTTGATTAATTTGTATTTTATGTTTTTTGATAAGACTGACAAGATCGTTTGCACCGATGGTAAATACGACCATGTCTGCTTCGCGAATTGCCGAAACAACGTCGTCTTCTTTTAAGGTATTCAGTAAATCTGTAGATTTATAACCACTTTTACTATAATTTTTTATTGTAACAAAACAATCCTCCTCGGCCAGTTGCCTTTTTAAACTACCGAGATATCCACCGGCTTCCTTTTCATCACCGATTCCGGCTGTTAAAGAATCGCCAAGACCGACGATTTGTACTGGGGAAGCTTCGTTTCCTTTTTCACCGAAGTTTCCAAAGCAGTACCTCTGTTCTTCGGTTTGTTCTTCAGTCGTTGTCGGTGCGGTTAAAAAGGAGAAAAACCTTTCCGGTAGTACGAAAAGTAGTAAGACGAGGAGGAAGAGTCCAAGAAAGATTGTACGCTTTTGTAAGGGCATCGTGCATTCCACCTAATAAAAGATAGTATGTACATTTAGTATAAAGCAAAAGAAG
>CALJVC010000133.1 GCA_937974845.1 uncultured Pseudogracilibacillus sp.
AAAGGTTTCGAAAAAATTTTACAATTTACTAAAAATTGAATTTTAGCCTTAAAATTTTAAGAAAAACCTTATTTTTTCGAAGAAATTCCGTTTAAAATGCCATTTTCGACCCCTTTTTACCCTCTAAAACATGAGAACATGCATTCGTTTATTGTTTGAGAAATCCTCCCATTCGGTGTATGATAAAGATAACGTAAGAGGGAAGGAGTAATTCAATGAGTAGCAAACAGAAAGCTTTAGATGAAGCATTACGTAAAATAGAGAAACAATTCGGTAAAGGGTCGATCATGAAGTTAGGAGAAGAGGCGACGCAACGAATCGAAACGATTTCTAGTGGTTCTTTAGCTTTGGACCAAGCCTTGGGAATCGGTGGTTATCCGCGGGGGCGTGTAATCGAGATTTATGGTCCGGAGTCTTCAGGGAAGACAACGGTAGCGCTCCATGCGATTGCTGAAGCCCAAAAGCTTGGAGGTCAGGCGGCTTTTATCGATGCGGAACACGCCTTAGATCCGAATTATGCCAAGGCCTTAGGGGTCAATATTGACGAACTATTGTTATCGCAACCGGATACTGGGGAACAGGCACTTGAAATTGCTGAAGCCCTCGTTCGTAGTGGAGCGATTGATATTATTGTCGTCGACTCTGTAGCTGCCTTAGTTCCGAGTGCGGAAATAGAAGGGGAGATGGGCGAATCGCACGTCGGTCTGCAAGCTCGTCTCATGTCTCAGGCCTTAAGGAAGTTATCCGGGGCTATTAACAAATCTAAGACGATAGCTATTTTCATTAACCAAATCCGTGAAAAAGTTGGCGTCATGTTTGGAAATCCAGAAACAACCCCTGGAGGTCGGGCATTAAAGTTCTATTCGTCGGTTCGTTTAGAAGTACGTCGTGCCGAAACGTTAAAGCAAGGAACTGAAATGATTGGGAATAAAACCCGGATTAAAGTTGTTAAAAATAAGGTTGCCCCACCCTTTAAACAGGCTATGGTCGATATTATGTATGGAGAAGGAATCTCTAAGGAAGCGGAGGTTCTTGATATCGGTTCTGAGTTGGATATTATTGAAAAGAGCGGCGCCTGGTATTCCTATAAGGGAGAACGTCTTGGCCAAGGTCGGGAAAATGCCAAACAATTTTTAATCGAGCATCCCGAAACCTTTGAAGAAATATATTCTGCTATTCGTGAACATTATCAACTAGATGGTCCTACTGAAGAAGTAGAAGAAGGCGAATTAGAAACAACTGGTGACGTTCAAATAGAAGCCGGTGACCTTTTTGAAGATACTGAGGAAGTATAGATATAAGTATCTAGGGAAGAAACCTGAACCTAGCCCTAAGGCAATAGGTTCAGGTTTTATTGTTTGATTTTCTACTTGTATAATTTGAATTTTTCTTAAAAAAATATAAGTAGCTATCCTCCTCTATGTCAAAGTTTAAAGGATAGAATAAACAAGAATGTTTAATCGTCAAGGTATCTTCAGACGATAAAATCTTTGTATAAACATATATTACTTTCCATTGACACGTATTATTGTTACAATTAAAATTAAGATGTATAATTTTACTTTTAGATTATACATGGATAACAATTTAAAAAGCTATATGCCGACAATAAAACATTGTACAAATTTATAGCAATAGGAGGTGAAGAACGTGAATCAAACTTTACTCATCTCCATTTTGCTCGCCTTAGCCTTGATCGTCGGTATTGTTGTTGGATATTTAGGCCGTAAAACAATCGCAGAAGCCAAAATTTCCAGTGCGGAAAACTTAGCCAAGCAAATTGTTGATGAAGCATATCGTAATGCGGATGCGGCTAAGAAAGAAGCACTGCTAGAAGCGAAAGAAGAAAGTCATGAATTTCGTAAACAAGTCGAGGACGAATTACGTGAACGACGTTTGGAAATTCAAAAGCAAGAAGAACGTTTAATGCAAAAAGATGAGCTTTTAGATAAGAAAAGCGTTACGTTGGATCAACGCGAACTTTCTTTAGAAAAAAGAGAACAAGCTTTGGCACAACAACAACAACAAATTGAAGAAATGGAAAGCAAAGTGGAAGCTCTCATCGCTGAACAACATCAGGAGCTTGAACGTATTTCAGGTTACACTACAGAGCAAGCTAGAGACGTAATCCTTAAGCGTGTGGAAGGAGAATTAAGACAGGAAACAGCTTTAATGATTAAGGAGGCAGAAACACGTACGAAAGAAGAGGCCGATAAGAAAGCTAAACATATTCTATCGCTAGCATTACAGCGTTGTGCGGCAGATCATGTTGCTGAAACAACGGTTTCGGTAATCGATTTACCGAATGATGAAATGAAGGGTAGAATTATCGGGCGTGAAGGTCGAAATATTCGTACGCTCGAAACCTTAACAGGTATCGATCTAATCATTGACGATACGCCAGAAGCTGTCATCTTGTCTGGATTCGATCCTGTGAGACGTGAAATTGCAAGAATAGCCCTTGAAAAGTTAGTTCAAGATGGTCGTATCCATCCGGCCCGAATCGAGGAAATGGTGGATAAGGCTCGTCGCGAAGTCGATGAGTATATCCGTGAAGTCGGGGAAGAAACTACTTTTGAAGTCGGCATCCACAACTTGCACCCTGATTTAGTAAAGATTTTAGGCCGGTTAAAGTATCGTACAAGCTATGGACAAAATGTTCTCAATCACTCCATAGAAGTAGCCTACTTGTCCGGACTATTGGCTGCTGAATTAGGTGAGGATGAGACCTTAGCTAGAAGAGCAGGTTTATTACACGATATTGGTAAAGCAATCGACCACGAAGTGGAGGGTAGTCACGTAGAGATCGGTAAAGAACTAGCGATCAAATACAAAGAACACCCTGTCGTGATTAATGCAATTGCCTCGCACCACGGTGATGAGGAACCAACGTCTGTGATTGCCGTTCTCGTAGCCGCAGCGGATGCTTTATCTGCTGCAAGGCCGGGAGCTCGTAGCGAATCGTTAGAAAACTATATTCGTCGTCTCGAAAAGTTAGAAGAGATTTCTAATTCCTTTGATGGGGTCGAGAAATCCTATGCAATTCAAGCTGGTCGAGAAGTACGAATTATGGTGAAGCCAGATGCCATCGATGATACAGCGGCAGTACATATTGCCCGCGACATTCGAAAACGCATCGAAGAAGAGCTAGAATATCCTGGTCATATTAAAGTGACGGTAATTCGAGAAACAAGGGCAATCGAATATGCAAAATAAAAAAAGCGGTATATAATTACCGCTTTTTTTATCCAAATTCATATATTGTATTAGCTTCTAAAGGGAGAATAAACAACAAAATGAAAATTATTTTTATCGGTGACATCGTCGGCTCACCGGGTAGAAAAATGCTAGAAGTCCATTTACCACGCCTCAAAGAAAAATACCGTCCCCAGCTTACGATAGTGAACGGTGAAAACGCCGCCGGGGGTAAAGGTATTACAGAAAAGATTTATAAACAGTTGCTTCACGCTGGTGCCCAGGTTATTACAATGGGAAACCATACGTGGAACAAAAAAGAAGTCTTTGATTTTATTGAAGATGCCCCTTACTTAGTTCGACCAGCGAACTTTCCTGAGAACACACCAGGAAAAGGAATCGTTTATGTAAATGTGAACGGTACCGAAGTAGCGGTGATTAATTTACAAGGACGGGTTTTTCTCGATAGCTTAGATAACCCCTTTACTATAGGAAAGAAACTTATACAGGAGGCCCAAAAACGAACTAAAACGATTATCGTTGACTTCCATGGCGAAGCTACGAGTGAAAAACAGGCCTTCGCCTGGTATGTAGATGGGGAAGTGACGGCTGTCCTTGGGACCCATACGCATGTACAGACAGCTGATGAGCGGATTTTACCGAAAGGAACAGGCTATATTACCGATGTTGGAATGACTGGACCTTATAACGGAATTATCGGTGTCGAGAAGGAAGCGGTGATCAATCGTTTCTTAACAAATTTACCAACACGTTTCGAAGTAGACCGTCGCGGGCCTAATCAATTGAACGGTTGTTTTTTACAAGTGAATCCTGAAAGTGGGAAAGTAGAGAAAATCGAACGTATTTTTATTACGGAAGATGGGGCAATTTTATAACAAATTACCGAAAAAAACGGTTTGAAACCGTTTTCACAATAGAAAATAATTGTAATCTTTGCTAGTTTATGCATAATTAAGTAATAAGGTAACATTTATCGGAATATAGTAGCAATACAACTATATGAGATTATGAAGGAGGTACTAAGTAATGGATGTGTTAAAAGTTTCAGCAAAGTCAAACCCTAATTCAGTAGCTGGTGCATTAGCAAATGTATTAAGAGAAAATGGTTCAGCCGAGTTGCAGGCCATAGGGGCAGGAGCATTGAACCAAGCAATCAAAGCGGTAGCAATTGCAAGAGGATTCGTAGCACCTAGTGGTGTTGACTTAATTTGTATTCCTGCATTCACGGACATTTTAATCGATAATGAAGAGCGTACGGCGATTAAATTAATCGTAGAGCCTCGTTAACTGGGAAAGCTTAGATAGAAATATAGTTAAAACAGCTTTATTCTTTAAAAACTGCCTATTTTTAGGTAGTTTTTATTTTTTTGAAAGTGCTTTTATTGTTAGTTTGCTTGTGAGACTAGAGAAGCTTTTTTTTCTTAGGTTATAATAGATACGGTCCTTATAGAAGTGTTTGGGGGGGAAAGGATACCGAATTCAAGGGAAGGTGTCCCTATACAATTATTGTTTATTATAGCTAAACATTATATACTTAGTTAGGTAGGATTTATAGAAAGGAGTAGAAGCATTGAGCGAAGAGCAAGGTTTAGATATGTCGAAAGTAAAGACGGCTAGGTCCTTGGACAAAAAATCCAGTCAGGACAAGCCCTTATCAGAGAAAACGACAGAAGATTTTGCCCATTATTTTCAAACGACGTATCAACCACCGGATATTCGTAAGGCTCGAAAACGATACCGCGAAGATATCGAGGTACATTATGACTTTTCCATCCCGGAACAAATGAAAACCTTCGGAGAAGGGAAAAAGTTTCTCATTCGTACCTACGGCTGTCAAATGAATGAACACGACTCGGAGACTATGGCCGGTATTTTAATGGAAATGGGCTATGAAGCGACAACGGTGGATCAAGAGGCAGATCTTATTATTTTAAATACGTGTGCAATCCGTGAAAATGCAGAAAACCGTGTCTTTGGTGAAATTGGCCATTTAAAGGCTTTAAAGGTGGAAAAGCCGGACTTAATTATCGCAGTGGCTGGATGTATGTCCCAACAAGAGACGGTCGTGAATAGAATTTTAGAAAAGCATCAACAAGTAGATTTAATTTTCGGTACCCATAACATTCACCGCCTACCTCAACTTATTCAGGAGGCTGTCTTTAGTAAAGCCCAAGTCGTAGAGGTCTGGTCTAAAGAGGGAGATATTTACGAAAACTTGCCTAAAGCCCGCCAAGGACGAATCAAAGCTTGGGTAAATATTATGTACGGTTGCGATAAGTTTTGTACCTACTGTATTGTTCCGATGACTCGAGGAAAGGAACGAAGCCGTCGACCCGAAGATATTCTTCAGGAGGTACGCCATTTGGCGGCACAGGGATATAAAGAGATTACATTGCTTGGCCAAAATGTGAATTCCTATGGAAAAGATTTTGAGGATATGGACTATTTATTTGGAGACTTGTTGAATGATATACGGAAAATTGATATTCCTCGAATTCGTTTTATGACGCCACACCCTCGAGACTTTGATGACCGGGCAATCGAAGCCCTAGCCAAAGGCGGTAATTTACTCGACCATATTCATTTACCGGTTCAGTCCGGTAGCAATGAAATTTTACGGCGAATGAATCGGAAATATACTCGTGAATCTTATTTAGAACTAGTCCGAAAAATTCGCGAGGCTATTCCTAACGTCACCTTAACTACAGACATTATCGTCGGTTTCCCTAACGAAACCGAAGAGCAGTTCGAAGAGACAATGTCGTTAGTTGAAGAAGTCGGCTATGAATCGGCGTATACCTTCATTTATTCTCCGCGTGAAGGAACTCCTGCCGCAGCAATGAAGGATAACGTTCCGATGGAAGTGAAAAAAGAACGATTACAGCGCCTTAATGATTTGGTAAATAGACAGGCAGCTGAATCGATGAAGAAGTATGAAGGAAAGACTGTGAAGGTTCTTGTAGAAGGTGAAAGTAAACGGGATCCAGACGTCCTATCGGGCTATACGGAGAAAAATAAAGTAGTTAACTTTAAAGGACCGAAATCAGTTATTGGACAGATTGTAGACGTGAAAATCACAGAGGCAAAAACCTGGTCTTTAGATGGTGAAATTGTAACAAATACAGCAGAGGTGAAAGAAAATGGCAACCTACACTCGTAAAGAAGTGTTAGATGAAGCGAAAAAATTAGCGGCAATGCTCGCTCAAACAGAAGAAATCGAACGTTTTAAAGAATTAGAAGTGCAAATCAACAATAACGAAAAGGTCCAACGCTCGATTGCACGTATCAAATCGTTACAAAAGCAGGCTGTCAATTTACAAGCCTATGATAAAAAAGAAGCTCTAGCTAAAGTAGAAGAGAAAATAGATGCTATTCAAGATGAATTAGATGAAATACCAATCGTAGTAGAGTTTAAAGAAATTCAAGTAGTAGTAAACGATGTGCTACAACTCGTCTCCCAGACGATTGCAAGAGAAGTGACTAACCACGTCATTAAGGATACGGGAGGCGATTTACTGAAGGGTAAATCGGGTAGAAAGTTAAAGAAATCGGAATAATATACTGTGAAGGAGTAGGTGAAAGATAACCTACTCCTTTTTGCTACCTGCTTCTTAATAAAATAAGTTTCTAGATCCGTGTTTAAGACGATTCACTTTAGGCCATCGTCTTGCATAAGCTGACAGTGATTAAGGAGGTAGCGTAAGAAATGAGATATCAAGGGAATGCTTATCGTGAAATAATTACTAAGGCCGTGTGTGGAAAAGGTGAGAAAAGAACGACGGAAGTTCATCGAATCCATCCAAAACATCGCCCTTCGACGGTTTTAGGGTGTTGGATCATTAACCATCGTTATGAAGCCTATAAAACGGATGAAGGGCAAATTGAGATTCGTGGCAATTTTGATGTTAACCTTTGGTATGCCTTTGATGAACACCGACAAACGGAAGTAGTCTTGCAGGAAGTTAGTTACTGCGATCGAATTACTTTAGAAGAATTGGAAGAAAATATAGCTGAAGACACTTATGACTGTTTGGCAAAAGTCGTGCAACAGCCGACTTGTATCCAATGTACTATTCATGAAAATGGCGAAGAAGTCGAGGTGGAAGTAGAGAGGGAATTTGTAGTAAAATTAATTTGTGAAACGAATGTACTTGTTCGAGTAGAATCGGCGCCGACCTATCAAGTGTCGACGGAATCTTCGTCGCAAAAGGAAGGAACGAGGTCCTTAAAAGTACATCAGAAGGAATCATAAGGAAGTATAATCCCCCTTCCTGTATAGGATGAATCAAGGGGGATTACTTTTATATAAAGGAGTAGATACAAATGGAACCCTTCTATGAAAAAACAATAAAACGAAAAGAAATTTTCCAAGGAAAGATTATTTCTTTACATGTGGACGATGTTGAGCTGCCTGACGGTAACTTTTCGAAGCGGGAAGTCGTGACCCATCCGGGTGCTGTGGCAATTATCGCTATAACTCCAGAAGGTAAGCTTTTGCTAGTGAAGCAGTTTCGAAAACCATTGGAACGGGCTATTTTAGAAATACCCGCTGGGAAAATAGAAGCGAAGGAAGCGCCGGAAGTGACAGCTTTAAGGGAGTTAGAAGAAGAGACGGGATATTCTGCTAAAGCCCTCCATCCGGTAACGAGCTTTTATACATCGCCAGGCTTTGCGAATGAAATTATTTATTTATATAGGGCAGAAGGGGTGTATCCGTTAGAAGAAAAAGTTAAAGGGGACGAGGATGAATTTTTGGAAGTCGTTGAACTTCCCCTTGATGAGGCCCAAGCTTACTTGGACGAACAGAAGATTCACGATGCCAAAACTGCCTTTGCTATTTTATATTTAAGTTTGAGGGAGAAGGGACGATGCTAAAAGAAGTCTATGCTGACTTACATATTCATCTAGGACAAGACTGGAGAAAAAACCCGATAAAAATCAGCGCTTCTCCTCGATTAACCTTGACGAGGGTGATAGAGGATTCTAAACGAAGGAAGGGAATGGATATCATCGGTATTGTCGATTGCCACGTGCCATCGGTCCTTGAGGAGCTCGAGTTCCTTAAAAGGGAAGGAGAGGCAGAAGCCTTATCTGGAGGAGGTTTACGCTTTGGAGAACTCACGTTAATCTTAGGATCGGAAATAGAGGTCAAGGATACACACAGTTCCGGTCCCTTTCATGTGCTAGCATTTTTACCGACACTAGAAGCGATGCGTAGGTTTTCCGATTGGTTACGGCCGAGAATGAAGAACCTTCAATTAAGTTCGCAGCGCTTTTATGGGGAGGCTAAAGAATTACAGGCTCAAGTCAAGCAACTCGATGGTTTATTTGTTCCGGCCCATGTGTTTACCCCTTTTAAAAGCCTGTATGGACGAGGGGTTAAAAAATCGATGGCTGAGGTCCTTGACTTAGCACAAGTCGATGCTATGGAATTAGGCCTAAGTGCTGATAGTTCTATGGCTGATCGGATTTCTGAACTTCACACCTACCCTTATCTTACCAATTCCGATAGCCATTCTTTAGAAAAAATAGGTCGGGAATATCAAGTCCTTCGCGTTAAGGAGGCGAGCTTTACAGAATTAGCCTTAGCCTTACAACAAGTTGATGGTCGTGGAATCGTACAGAATTACGGATTAAATCCTTATTTAGGCAAATATTATGATACGGTCTGTATAGCCTGTGAAAAAAAGCTAGCACCATCTAATCAGCTCTGTCCCCATTGCCACTCCAAAAAGGTAGTTCTCGGTGTAAAAGATCGGATTGAGCAATTATCGGATTTTACTTCGCCCCCTCAACGACCACCCTATATGTACCAGGTACCCTTAGAATTAATTCCTGGTCTTGGACCGAAGACTTTAGAAAAGCTTCTTTCCCATTTTGGTACGGAAATGAATGTTGTTCATCAGGTACCTAAAAAGGCCTTAGAAGAGGTCGTTTCTCCGAAAATAGCCGCTTGGATTCTCAGGCTACGAAAGGGACGTGTTTCCATACGCGCTGGAGGTGGCGGTAAATACGGAAGAGTCATAAAGGACGACGCTTAGGACAAGTTTTAAGCATGAATTTTATCCCCCTTTCATATGTATAAGTAGGACGTTGTAATGGGGGACGTAAAAAATGAAATATCAAGCGATGGTCATAGAGCATTTTCGCACAAATATGTCGGTTTACTTGTTTATGGCTACCTTGTTAGTGACAGGAATTGTTTTTGGAGCTATTATCGTTAATTCAATGAGCTTTGTTCAAAAGCAAGATTTATTTTTTCATATTGAACAGTTTTTTTCCCGTATGATTACCGGTGAGCCAATTGTGCACAAAGATATTTTAATAAAAAGTTTTTTCACCCATTGGCAATATTTGATCGTCCTATTTTTATTAGGATTGACGATTATCGGTATTCCTTTTATCTGGCTCTTTATTTTTTTAAAGGGTTTAGCCATCGGTTTTTCTGTAGGTTTTATGGTTAACCAGCTCGGCTTTAAAGGGCTTTTTATGGCAACAGTATCGATTGCGCCGCAAAACATGTTAATTATTCCTGTTTATTTATTAGCTGGTTCCTTATCGATGCTCTTTTCCCTTTTACTCTTTCGCAAAATTACTAGTAAGGATAGCCGTTTATCTCTCCGCCTGCCTTTGATCCAATACGTGGCAGCCTTTGTTCTCTTTTTTGCTTTAGCCTTTTTAGCTTCCTTGGTTGAAACGTTTATTTCATATGAAGCAGTTAAAATCGCCATTAAAACACTAACTTAAAATGATTTTTACTTAACAAAAGTAA
>CALJVC010000134.1 GCA_937974845.1 uncultured Pseudogracilibacillus sp.
ACCGCCTCTACATGATGGGTCTGGCTAAACATATCTACTGGTTGGACTTCCATCGTTCGATAGCCACCATCTTCTAAGATTCGTAAATCTCGAGCAAGGGTGGCGGGATTACAAGATACGTAAACTATTCGTTTTGGCTCCATATCTAACATCGTTTGAAGCAAGGTCTTATCACAACCTTTTCGGGGTGGATCGACGACGATGACATCAGGCTTGATTCCCTGAGTCTTCCATCTCGGCATCACATCCTCTGCCTTTCCTACAACAAACTCTACATTATCTAGCTCATTTAATTTTGCATTTCTTTTGGCATCTTCAACCGCTTCTGCTACAACTTCCACTCCATATACTTTTTTCGCCTTTTGTGCTAAAAAAAGCGAAATAGAACCGATACCACAATACGCATCGATAACGATATCGTCTTCATCTACTTGAGCGTATTCAAGGGCCGTTTCATACAGTCGTTTCGTCTGGATAGGATTTACTTGAAAAAATGACCGTGGAGATAAGCGATATCGAATAGAACCGATACGGTCGACAATATAATTTTCACCATAAATCGTTCGCATACGGTCGCCGAAAATAACATTTGTACGACGATTGTTGATATTATGAATCACCGATTGAATTTCAGGATGCAAGCTTGTAATCCTTTCGACTAATTCCTTTTCATGGGGCAAGGTATTCGTACGGGTCACAATAATTAGCATCGTATCCTTCGAGTGATAAGCGGTCCGAACAACAAAATGCCGCAACACCCCTCGATGGTTAATTTCATCGTACGCCGGGATTCCTAATTCATCAGCAATCTGTCGAAGGTTTTGAATAATAGTGTCACCGGTTTTATTTTGAATTAAGCAGGTCTCCATATCAGGAATAATATCGTGACTCCGTTCCCGATAAAAGCCTGTAATTAAACTACCATCCTTTTCTCCAACAGGCATTTGAATTTTATTACGGTAATGCCAAGGAGGTTCGACCATACCTAGAGTTGGATGAACTTCCGCCTCTGTAATATGGCCGATCCGTTTTAACTGATTTTGAACCTTTTCCTGCTTCATCTCTAATTGAGCTTCATAGCTCATATGTTGTAATTGACAGCCACCACATCGATAAAACACAGTACACGGAGCTTCTACCCTATCTTGGCTTTGATTAAGGAGTTTTATTAATTTGCCGTAGCCAAAATGCTTATTTACTTTAACTACTTTCACCTTGGCCTTCTCTCCAGGAAGTAGATAAGGAACAAAAAGAGGATACCCGTCTACCTTTGCTACACCGTTTCCTTCATGGGTTAAATCGGTACATGTGACGATATAGGATTTATTCTTTTTTACTGGTGCTGTCTTTTTCTTTTTTGTCATTCCTTTATTCCATCCTTTACCTTGTCTATCTAGACGATATTGTACCATAGCTTTTTTGGCCTTATACAAACGAACCTATTTATTCAATGCAATAAAAATCCTCACCAATAACTACCTAAAAAGGTGCTTGATGAGGCTTTAACGACATGTAATTATGCGCGCTCTTTTTTTATTTTCTCTTCCCGCGCAATAAAGTCTTGACTAACTAGAAACGTGAGATGTTGTTGCAAGTTAATAATTTCTCCTGGTAGTTCGCCACCATATTCACCGTCTAAATTTAAGAGCATTTTTTTATGAGGGGTCACTTTAATCCTTTTTGCTTGGGTATAGATGACCCGTTCATCTTCTAAATGGTTTCCTCTCAAAGCAGCGGTCACTAAACGAACAAAATCAGTTAAGTTCGTTTTCTTTAAAATAATCATATCGAAATACCCGTCATCTAAAAGGGCATCCGGAGCTAATTGTTCGAAGCCACTAACAGAATTCGTGTTCGCTACGAGAAATAACATAATTTTTCCTTCGAAAACTTGATCATCATATTCAATCGTTACACTTGAAGAGCGAATGGAAGGTAGCATTTCTATCCCCTTCACATAATAGGCCAAGCGACCGAGGGTTGCCTTCATTTTAGTCGATACGTCGAAGGTCAGCTCCGTTAAATCTCCTCCCCCTGCTATATTGATGAAATATTTACCATTTACTTTACCAATATCCAGGGCACGCTCATTTTCTTCTAAAATAACTTTGATAGCTTCTTTTGTATCCTTAGGCATAAAGAGGGCTCGGGCAAAATCATTCGTTGTCCCTGCTGGGATAATACCGATTCTAGGACGTTTTGGTGCTTCCGCAATTCCAGCGATTACCTCGTTAATCGTTCCGTCGCCTCCGGCAATAATCAACAGATCATAATCCCTTTCGGCGACTTGCCTAGCTTCCCTCGTCGCATCGCCTTCTCCGGTTGTCGCATGGGCAGAAGCTTCATAACCAGCTTGTTCTAGTTGTTCTAATACAAAGGGTAAATCTCGACGAAACTGTTCTCTTCCAGCAGAAGGATTATATATCACACGTGCTTTTTTCAAGGCTACCACTCCTATTCTTACGTTCAACTAGATTTGATTGCCTCAAGCCTAAGCAACCGTTAAACTAAGCGGTAAAAAGAAGTAGCCTTGCCCACCGAAAGCTCCTAGTAAAGAACATTCGTGAGCAAGGCGGTCGATGAGAAATTATGGTAACTTATCGATTTCTTCTTTTAACAATTTATTCGCTAGTTGTGGGTTAGCTTGACCCTTGGTAGCTTTCATAATTTGTCCAACTAAGAAACCGAGGGCTTTCCCTTTTCCATCCTTATAGTCTTTGACAGACTGTTCATTGTCTTCTAGTACTTGATGAACGATCTTAAGGAGTTCTCCTTCGTCAGAAATCTGTACAAGGCCTTCTTTCTTTACAAACTCTTCTGGATCGCCACCTTCTTCAATTAAATGGGCAAAGACTCGCTTAGCGATTTTAGACGAAATTGTACCGTCTTCCATTAATTGTAGCATCTTAGCTAGACCTGCTGGTGTAATCGCTAATTCCGGTAATTCTTTTAAATGCTTGTTCATATAAGCCGATAAATCACCCATAAGCCAGTTAGCTACCTGTTTAGGATCAGCATTAAGGGCGATTGTTTCTTCAAAGAAGTCAGCCATTTCTATCGTTGCGGTAATAACGCCGGCATCATATTCCGATAAGCCGAGTTCCTCTACATAACGGGCTTTACGTTCATCAGGTAATTCAGGAATTTCTGCCCGGATTCGTTCAACCCATTCATCACTAATAGAAATTGGTGGGATATCCGGATCTGGCATAAAGCGATAATCCTCTGCATCGTCTTTTACCCGCATGAGGATCGTCTTTTTCGCCCGCTCATCGTAACGGCGTGTTTCTTGTTCTAAAGAACCGCCTTCGGATAAGATTTTCGCCTGACGTTTTTCCTCATATTCTAATCCATCTCGTACATAGGCAAAGGAGTTCAAGTTCTTTAATTCTACCTTTGTACCGAAAGCTTCCTGACCAACTGGACGTAAAGAAATGTTTGCGTCACAACGTAAGGATCCTTCCTCCATTCGAACGTCTGAGACTCCCGTATATTGGATAATTGACTTTAATTTTTCAAGATACAAATACGCTTCTTCTGGAGAACGGATGTCTGGTTTTGAGACAATTTCAATCAAAGGCGTTCCTTGACGGTTGTAGTCAACAAGACTAGCATTTGCCTCGTGCGTTAACTTTCCTGCGTCCTCTTCTAAATGAATTCTTTCGATACCAATTTTTTTCTTTTCTCCGTCGATTTCAATTTCTATCCAGCCATTTTCAGCTAAAGGAAATTCATCTTGCGAAATTTGATAGGCCGCTGGGTTATCTGGATAGAAATAATGTTTACGGTCAAAAATCATTTCCTTCGCAATGTCACAATTTAAAGCTAAGGCTGCTTTCATTCCATAGTTTACGGCTTCTTCGTTTAGTATAGGTAAGGTTCCTGGATAACCTAAATCTTTCGGATTCACATTCGCGTTCGGTGTATCACCAAAAGCATTTGGGCTTTCGGAAAATATTTTTGATTTCGTCTTTAGTTCTACGTGTACTTCTAAACCGATAATCGTTTCAAATTCCATTAATTAGCACCCCCGATCGTTGGACGCTTTTTATGATGATTCGTCGCCTGTTCGTATGCATAGGCAACATTATAAAGCTTCTGTTCCTCAAAATGGTTACCGATAAGTTGTAAACCTAAAGGTAAACCTTCTTCAGAGAAGCCACAAGGCACCGTGATCGCTGGTAATCCAGCTAAGTTCGCTGGTGCTGCTAAAATGTCACCCATGGTATTTCCATCCTTGGCTTCACCAAACTTAAAGGCTGGTGTTGCTGTCGTTGGTCCTAAAACGAGATCGAATTTACTAAAGGCAACTTGGAAGTCCCGGGCAATTAATGTTCGAACCTTCTGTGCCTTTCTAAAAATCGACTCATTAAACTCCCCACTTAAAAAGGCAGTACCTAAAAGAATACGGCGTTTAACCTCTTCACCGAAACCCTCTGACCGAGAACGTTTAAATAAATCAATTACATCATCGAATTGTTCAGCACGATGACCATAACGAACACCGTCGTAGCGAGCTAAGCTTGACGCAGCCTCACTGAAGGCTAGAGCGTAATACGTAGCATCAGCATAGTTCAGGTGTGGAAGGGAAACCTCTTCCCAAGTCGCTCCTAATAACTCGAGCATTTGTAGGGCATTTTCGACAGACTCTTTCACTTCTGCGTCAACCCCATCGGATAAAAACTCCTTCGGTACAGCAATTTTTAAACCCTTAATATCCTTAGAAAGGTTGTCCGCATAATGAGGAATATCTTGTTTTACACTAGTTGCATCGCGACGGTCATGGCCGGCGATAACTTCTAAAACACGGGCATTATCTTCTACTGTCCTAGTAATCGGTCCAGCTTGGTCTAAAGATGGAGCCATTGCTACCATACCGTAACGGGAAACGAGCCCATAGGTCGGTTTCATCCCAACGACACCACAAAAGGAGGCTGGTTGGCGAATCGATCCTCCCGTATCCGTTCCAATAGAAAACATGACTTCCCCCGCTGCTACCGAAGCGGCAGAACCACCGCTAGAACCACCTGGTACATGGTCTAGATTCCAAGGGTTTTTCGTCGCTTGGAAGGCTGAAGTTTCTGTAGAGATTCCCATGGCGAATTCATCTAGGTTTACCTTACCGACGAGAATCGCATCTTCATCAACTAAGCGCTCGACTAAGTTAGCGTCATATAAAGGGTCAGCTAAATTTTCTAGCATCTTACTTGCACCAGTAGTCGGTACACCCTTTGTTAAAATATTATCTTTAATCGAACCAGGAATTCCGGCTAACTTACCTTTATAACTTCCTTCTTCGTCTAATTTTTGTGCTTTTTCCTTCGCCTTTTCTGCTTCTACTCGTAAAAAGGCCTTCACCTCTTCGTCAACCGCTTCAATTTGTGATAAGGAAAGATTGACGAGTTCTTCAGCACTTATTTCCCCTTTATGTAACATCGTTTCGATTTCTTTAATCGAATAATTACTTAAAGACATCTTCTTTCCTCCTATTCAATAACCGACGGTACCTTAAAGTGATCGTCTTCAACTTCTGGAGCATTTTCTAATGCTTGATCCCGTAATTCCCAAGTTTTTGGTTCATCATGCCGCAGCACATCATGCACTTTATTTCCATGAGTTGTCGGTTCTACATCATCCGTATTAATCTCTTGGATTTTTTTCACATATTGAACCATACGGTTTACTTCTTTTGTATATTTTTCAAGCTCTTCTTCCGTTAGTAGGAGACGCGCATTTTCCGCCACCTTTTCTAACTTTTCTTTTGTAAATTCCATAAAAGCTTCACCTCCGTAAAATAAACGTCCTCTTTATACATGAAGTATTATTTTATAAAAATTTACGGCCTTCTTTTCCATCAAAACAAACGATGAAGATAAAGTATATAACATATTGATAATATCAAAAATACGCCATCTTTAGCAACTATTCGCATACCTTGCGACTTCTCTCAACGATGAATCCCATCCGAGAAAAAACGCAGGATGGGATTCGAAAATCTAGGCCTTATACTCCTTTACATTAAGGTCTTTTTGTTACTTCTTCTATGTTTTTTACGTTAAATTGTCCCCATTTTCCTAAGAGCAAGTGAACCGTTAGCCCTTCTCCTTCCTTGTAGAAGCTGCCTTCCGATTCTAAAGGAAGCGTCTCGAAGCCATAGGTTACATGATAACTACCGTCGGTATACTGGTGTTGATATTTTCCTTGTAATACTATCTCCTTTTCTTCATCGATTTTTGGTTTTCGTAAGCTAACGCCTGTTACCTTTTCTAAAGGGGTATCCCGCTCTACTGTGACATAAACCCGGCGGTTATAGGGTATATCTTTAGTAATATTCCACACTTCCTCTTCGATACGGTTTAAATCATAGCTTACTTCATATGCTTGATTCCCATTTTCGACGTCATAGACGAACTCTACCTTCCCTTTTAAAGCAATCTCTTCACCCTTTGTCCCATCAAAGTTCTCAAATTGAAAGAAGACGATGAGGAGGATGATCATTTGAAGGAATAATAAAGAATAAAATAAAACTCGTTTCATCATAAAAACCCCCTTCCTCTTTTTTCAAAGGCAACATAAAAGAGAAAGAAAACAATTCCAATTAGCAAGAGCAACATCGACTGAACGAGCAAGGACCATTGGTCTTGTAATAAAATCGTGATTACCCCTAAGACAAAGCTAGTAAAGCCTAATAAGACAAAGGTTCCATCATACTTTCTTCCTCGTTTCATAAACATCGCTAACGCATAGATAAAGAAAATAATGATGATAAATAGTCCCCCTTGAGGTAGGAAGAAAACAGGAAGAAATAGCAATAACGTACTTCGTTGTTCCCTTCGTATAAAAAATAAAAGGACAAAAAGAAGTAAAAATAAAGGAATATATAGAACGAAAAAGCTTACTCGTAATTGAAGCTCGTCCATCATTATTGTATTTTGAATAGCTAGGGCTTCGTAAACTTTATAAAACATTAAAGCCAATGTAGTTACAAGCGCCATACGTTCATATAGCACACGCCTTGGTAAAACGATACTTAATGCAAACATCATTAGTAAAAGTAATGAGAAAGTATAGAACTGTTGAAGAACTACTAAGTTAAAAAGTAACAGTTGTATCACTAAACCGATAGAAAAGAGATAATGAATAGCCCGCGTTCCTCGGTGAAAAACAAAATGGAAATATCCAAAGAAAAAAATGAAAAAGAGTAAATAGTTGAATAAGCCGAGTTGAAAAGCGCTAAAAATTTGTCCAGTAACCGTAACGACTAAGGCAATGGAAAACAAGAAAGGATGGGGTACGATTATATAAAGTAGTAACCCAATCGCACTCCACCAAACAAAGGGCCAGGCAGACCATAGAGTAACATCGTACATGACTGCAAGTAAAATTAACGTAGCCCCGAATAAAACATAACCTAGCGAAATCATACTCAGTCCTAAAATATGATTACGCTTGATTCGCGATAATCTTTTACTCGTTATTAACCAAAAACCTAGAACGTATACCGTCAGCATAAAGAAAAATAAAATAAACACTTTCATAACGTTAGGAATCTGCGCCCAATCCGATAAGGCGAGGAGTAAGATACTTAAACCAATTAAGAAGGTAGCTAACCAAATAAGCCAAGATGAAGAGGCGTTACTTTCATAATCCTTACTTGTTTCTTCAAACTGGGCTTCAATGATTATTCCTCGATTTAGCCAATTTTCAATTTCTTTCATCATCCGAAGACCTTTCATTTATCTTCTTCCCTTCATTTTTCATACTCCTATTATAACGTAAATAACTGGTTAATATAATCCTTCTTCCCATACTAATTGACTATTCGATGAAAAATATCACATAGGTAAAAAACAAAGA
>CALJVC010000135.1 GCA_937974845.1 uncultured Pseudogracilibacillus sp.
TATCGGATTTGAGGTTTTTTTATGCTTTTTTGTAGTAAAATAGAAATAACTTTGGTGATAGTGCTTCCCCTTTTGCCATGGCCAAGTTGCTGAAGGAGCCTATAGATACCGCTAAATGCTTTCGGTCGGTCATCTTTTAGCCGTGGTTAAGTTGCCGAAGGAGGGCGGATCCCAGACTTCAAGGGTCTTAGGCTGAAGGGACTCTGTCCTCGCCTCGGTAGACCGTCATAAGTTCGAAGCTTTAATTGCAAGAAAAAAATAGAGAGGTGATTCACGTGAGTAAAGAAAAAAACTTTGTAGAAAAAATTACTAACATGGAAGACGACTTTTCCCAGTGGTATACAGACGTTGTTAAGCAGGCGGAGCTTGTTGAATACGGAATGGTTCGGGGAACGATGATTATCCTGCCTTATGGCTATGCAATTTGGGAAAATATCCAGCAGGAATTCGATAAAAAGTTCAAGGAAACCGGCCATACGAACGTCTACTTCCCGCTCTTTATTCCAGAGAGCATGCTACAGAAGGAAAAGGACCATATCGAAGGTTTTGCTCCTGAGGTAGCCTGGGTGACCCATGGAGGCGATACGGAATTAGAAGAGCGTATTTGTGTCCGTCCGACTTCGGAAGTGCTTTTCGGGGACTACTATTCGAAAAATATTCACTCCTATCGGGATCTACCAAAACTCTACAACCAGTGGGCTAACGTCGTTCGTTGGGAAAAAACGACCCGTCCTTTCCTCCGCTCTTCAGAGTTCCTCTGGCAGGAAGGGCATACGGCCCATGCGACCCAGGAGGAGGCGGAGCAGGAAACCCGTCAAATGCTCGATATCTATGCCGATGTCGTAGAAAATTACCTAGCTATTCCTGTCCTAAAGGGGCAGAAGACGGAGAGTGAAAAATTTGCCGGGGCAGAATACACTTTAACGATCGAAGCCCTGATGCACGATGGTCGAGCCCTACAGTCTGGGACTTCCCATTACTTAGGTACTGGCTTCGCTGAGGCCTTTGATATTCAGTATTTAGATAAGGAAGGAAAACAAAAGTACGTTCACCAAACTTCCTGGGGTGTATCGACCCGGATTATGGGGGCTTTAATCATGGTTCATGGGGACAACCGGGGCCTCGTCGTTCCACCGAAAATTGCTCCTACCCAGGCGATGATTATTCCGATCGCCCAGCATAAGGAAGGTGTACTCGATACAGCCTATGACTTACGAGATCGCCTCGCTAAAATCGTCCGGGTCGATATCGATGCTAGCGATAAGATGCCGGGTTGGAAGTTCAACGAAGCGGAGATGAAGGGTTACCCAATCCGAATTGAAATCGGACCAAAGGATATTGAGAAAAATCAGGTCGTCGTCGTCCGTCGGGATACCTTAGAAAAAGAGTTTGTTCCTATGGAGGAATTAGAGATGAGAATTCCGGCCTTAATGGAAGAAATCCAGGAAAACCTTTATCAAAAGGCCCTGAAGCATCGTGAGGAAAGAACGACCGTTGTGAAAAATATTGAAGAAATGGAAAAGGCGCTGAAGGAAAACCCTGGCTTTATGAAGGGCATGTGGTGTGGCGATGCAGCTTGTGAGGAGAAGATTCAAGAAGATTATTCCGTGACCTCCCGCTGTATTCCTTTTGAACAAGAAAATCTCGGCGATACTTGCTTCCATTGCGGAAAAGAAGCGAAGGAAATGGTCGTTTGGGCGCGGGCCTATTAACGCAGTGGTTAGGTAGCTGACTTCTCGAATGAACTCGGGGTCAGCTACTTTTTTTACTATTAGTGCTATCGCTAGAGGAGTGCTGTGGTGGCAAGATACGAATGCTGAATAGCTTCTTTATATTTCACCAGCATCGGTAGAAAATCACTGTGGTGACAAGGGGACGGTTTTTTTCGTAGAGGTTCGTCTGCTTTTTGTTAGGTCTTTCATTTCGCGACGAAGGGTGAAGATTTTTTCTGTTAATGCTATTAGTTGATGTCTATTCTAATTAGGCAATATGCCTTCGAAGAAGTTTTGAATTAAAGACGAGATATAGAGCGTTACATAGTGGCTTTCTTAGAATAAGTAATAAAAAAGCGACGGTCTTCGACAGGAAATAACGCAAGCTTTCACTACTCGTGCAAAATGTCAGAAAATTACGAAAAGATTTCCTTGCAATCTTGGAACGTATACTTTATCTTAGAAATCGGGTATGAAAAGTACACCAAGTGACTCCATTCTTTAACGGGGGAAAAAAGAGAAAGTCTTGCTAGTAGGGGAAGCTTTAGTGCGAGAAGTCTTATCGTTAGGGAAGAACCGTAGTTACTGCCTTTGTGAATCGTAGAGAAAGAAGCTTACATAAAGAAAAATCCGTAAGCAGGATTCACCATAGATAAAGCCTAATTGTAGGCGGATTAGAAAAATTTTTGATGGCTTATTAGAAAGAAACTAGCCATCCATAAGGCGCTAGTAACTATACGTTCAGACCTTCACATTGTTTGGTCGCTAGTAATGATTACTAGCGGTTTTTTTATGTTTAATAATTTTAAACAAAAGGCTATCATTCGGTTTGCACTTCCTGGCATTTAATGAGAAGATAAATTTTAGATAAAAAGGGAGCATCCTTTTCTTCCTTTAGAGCAAAGTATGAGTAAAGCGATGCAAGAAAAAAATTATTCAAAGGTTGTCCGCCAATGGAAGAGTTTACGTTTATTTCAAAAATTACTCCAAAAACCTATCGCCAAGCCCCGATTATAAAAGGAATCGGCGATGATGCAGCTGTCCTTCGACTTCCTGGAGAGGACTTGGTCGTAGCAGTCGATACCTTTGTTGAAGGGGTTCATTTTACTGATCAAACCCTTAGCCCGGAACAGCTAGGCTATCGGGTGTTAGCTGTTAATTTAAGCGATATGGCAGCTATGGGAGCCCGCCCCTTAGCCTATCTCGTTTCCCTCGTTGCAAAAAAAGGTCGGGAAGAGGAGTTTTATTACCGGATGTATGCGGGGATGGAGGCCCTTGCCTCTCGCTATCGCATCGATCTTATCGGAGGCGATACCGTCGTCGGGGAAGAACTAGTCCTATCGGTTACCGTCCTTGGTTCTGTCCCGCGTGATCAGGCCCGTTACCGGTCTCAGGCGAAGCCAGGAGATATTGTTTTCGTTACCGGAAGCCTAGGGGATGCCCAGGCTGGCTTAAATTTACTTCTCGATGAAAAAACTAAGAAAAGAAAACTTACCTCTTGGGAAAGGACTTTAATTCGCCGCCATCAGGAGCCGGAACCTCGGGTCGATTTTGCCCAGGCTCTACGCCCGATTCAACGTCTAGCGTTAAACGATATTAGCGACGGTATTGCCAATGAACTTGAAGAAATAGCGACGAGTTCCCAAGTTACGATAGTAATCGAAGCGGACCTCCTACCCGTTAGCCCTGAGCTTCAGCATTTTCCTCCTTTGCTACAGGAGGAATGGAAGCTATTCGGTGGTGAGGATTTCGAGCTTGTCGGAACCGTAGCAGAAGAAGAGTTTCCTAAGGTAAAGGAAATCGGTCGCATGCAGGGTCTTGAAGTGACTGCAATCGGCCGGGTATCGTCTGACCGACAGGGGAAGGGTCGAGTTTTTTTACGAAAAGATGGAAGGGAACGTCCCTTAGAAAAAAGAGGTTACATACATCGAAGTGAGGATAGTGAATGATGAAGTTACAAATGCTGAGTAAAAGTGAAGAAGATACTCAAAAGATTGCTGAGGTCTTGGCTGGCTTATCCCAACCTGGCGACGTCATTACCCTATCGGGGGATCTTGGTGTAGGGAAAACCGCCTTTACGAAGGGCTTCGCTAAAGGTTTAAATATTATAGAACCTATTACGAGTCCGACCTTTACGATTATTAAGGAATATGAAGGTGAGCTAACTTTATATCATATGGACGTCTACCGTCTAGAGTTTTCCGAGGAGGATCTCGGCTTCGATGAATACTTTTATGGCGACGGTGTGACCATCGTCGAGTGGGCTAAGTTTATCGAGGAGTTTTTACCAGATACTTATTTAGCGATTCAAATCGAAAGGTTGGGAGAGACGGACCGCCTCTTGACGATAGAGGCAATCGGAAGTCGTTATGAAGACTTGCTCGAACAAGTACGCAGATCACCAGCGAGGAGTTTTTTATATGAATAGATTAGCAATCGATACATCGAATGAAATTTTAGCCGTCGCGCTAGAAAAAGAAGGAGAAGTCGTCGTGGAAAAAATGACACGAGTCAAGCAGGGACAAACAGCCCGTCTAATGCCGGCGATTGTCGATGCGATGACCCTTGTCGGAATGGAGCCGGACGACTTAGAGGAAATTATCGTCGGTCGAGGTCCCGGTTCTTATACCGGAATCCGCGTCGGTGTCACGACTGCTAAGACGATGGCCTGGGGATTGGATATCCCGATTATTCCTGTATCGAGTCTCGGAGCCCTTGCCTACAATGCACGGTTTTTCGACGGCTATGTGATGCCCTTTTACAATGCCCGCCGAGGAGCGATGTTTACCGGCTTATACAAGTTCACCGATGGAAAACTGATCGAGGTATTGGAAGAACGGTATACGCCCTTTCAAGATTGGGTGAAGGAAGTCGAACCTTATCGCAAGGAAGGCTTGATTTGTCTCAGCCCACACTTGGACGTTTTTCAAGAAGCCTTGGAAGAAGAGTTTGGCGAATCAGTCCTTCTACCGACTAAGGAAGCCCATAATTTACGGCCTAGCAATTTATTAGCCTACCGGTCAGAAGTAGAAGCCGAAGACGTTCATTTAGTGAAGCCTCATTATTTACGGATAACCGAAGCGGAAGCGAAGGTACAGAAACGACAAAAAGGCGAGTGACAGAAGATGGTAACATTATCCTTTCGAAAGATGAAAATGGAAGATTTACCCGATGTCATGGCCATCGATCTCGATGCCTTCCCCTCTCCGTGGACCCGGGAAGTCTACGAGCAGGAATTGTTGAAGAATGATTTTGCCCATTACTTCGTTTTGCAAACTGATGACGGTAAAATCGTCGGCTACGTCGGATTATGGATTGTGTTCGAAGATGCCCAAATAACTAATATCGCCGTACATAAAGATTTTCGTGGAAAAAGAATCGGCGAACGACTTTTCGGTTATGCTTTAGCCTTTGCTTTTTATCAAGGGGCTCAAACCCTTTCTTTAGAAGTCCGCCCTTCGAATACCGTCGCGAAAAATATGTATCGTAAATTCGGCTTGAAAGAAGGTGGCATCCGAAAAAACTATTATCCAGATAACGGTGAAGATGCCATCGTCATGTGGGTGAATCTAACGGATATTAAGTTCGAGAATTTTATCAATGAAACGACGCGGTAAGCTTTTTTAAACTCTTTTAATTTAACATTAGTGCAAGTAGAATGCATACTGAAAAATGGGTAATGCGCTTTATCGTCTTTTGCTTTAAGGTCGAAAAAAGCGAAGGACGTTATTTTATCTACGGGAAGGGATAGGATGACGGTTGCTGTTAGGAGGACCGTTTTAATGCTAACTATGGCGCTAATTATAAAGTCGCCCGGTGGGGCTTTGTTGCTATGTTTGCATTTGATTGTGCACCTGTGGATGCGCTAATTATAAAGGGAGTATATTTTGAACGGAGGAGGGAAGGTGGTAGGTATTTTTCAGTACTTACCACTAAGAATATGAAGCAAGATTATATTATTTTAGCCATTGAAACGAGTTGTGATGAAACCGCAGTAGCTATTGTACGGAATGGTAAGGAATTAATTACGAACGTCGTTTCCTCACAGATTGCTAGCCATGTTCAGTTCGGGGGCGTTGTTCCAGAGATAGCATCACGCCAACATACGGAGCAAATTACCTATGTAATTGAAGAAGCCTTTCAAAAAAGTGGCTTAGATTGGGAGGACATTGACGCAATTGCTGTTACGGAAGGTCCAGGGTTAATCGGAGCCCTCCTAGTTGGCATCAATGCAGCGAAAGCCCTTGCCTTTATTAAGAAGAAGCCTCTTATCGCTGTTCATCACCTTGCTGGTCATATTTATGCGAACCGGCTCATACAAGAATTTGACTTTCCTTTATTAGCTTTAATCGTATCCGGTGGTCATACGGAGCTTATTTTAATGGAAGAACACGGTTCGTATCAGCTAATCGGTCAGACTTTAGATGACGCCGCCGGTGAAGCCTTCGACAAGGTTGCCCGAACTTTAGGTCTACCATATCCTGGTGGTCCACATATTGATCGACTAGCTAAAGAAGCGGAGGACGAAGTTGTTTTTCCAAGGGCTTGGCTAGAGGGAAGTTACGACTTTAGTTTCAGTGGTTTGAAATCAGCCGTAATTAACTATGTCCATAATGAAAAGCAAAGAGGACATTCCTTAGATGTCGCTAAAGTCGCTGCAGGCTTTCAAACGAGCGTCGTTGATGTCCTGACCGAAAAGACTTATAAAGCAGCAATTGACCACGGTGTCCAACAAGTGATCGTTGCTGGCGGGGTTGCGGCGAATCAAGGTTTACGTAAAGCGATACAGTTACGCTTTCAACAGTCGGAAATACCAGTATATTTTCCGCCGATCGAATTATGTACAGATAACGCAGCAATGATTGCGGCAGCAGCTGGAATTTTATACGAACGAGGAGAGTTTGCTAACTGGGAACTGAACGGTAAAGCCAGCCTCCCCCTTCCTTAAGCAACTGTCGGTTATCCTGCCCGAGCCTCGGCTTAGATGACATGTATGTTTTGTTTAATGAATAGACCGGATGGCCATTCGCAATAACTTATCTCAATTCTTAGGCACGACAGTTTTATCTAGTTGCTCTATTTTTAGTGCAATAGTTTTATTCTGAAATCGTGTTTTGGTTTTAGCGGAACAGTCTATTTTGCTTCTGTGTTCGGTTTTGTAGTGATATGGTGCTGCCCTGGTTTCGAATGTTCATCCGAAATTAAAATTATCTCGTATTACCGACCTACCCCGAGTTCAGGAATGAAATTGTTGCGTTGTAGTATCCAGCGCGCTTCGCTAAGAGTGTTTTCATTTTGAAGTTGGGTGCGACGACACGGCTCTGCGTATCATTTAGGACGGGTTTTCTTGTAATTTGATACGCGGCGGCTGTGTTGCGTCTCAAATTAGGCGGAATTTCTTGTAAAGACGCACGTGGTGGGTGCTCTGCGTCTCAAATTAATCGGAATTTCTCGAAAAGTTGCGCGCGGTCGTTGTGCCGCGTCTCACTTGGATCGGATTTTGCTTGAGAGTCGCGCGTGGTGGATGTGCCGCGTCTCACTTAGATCGAATTTTCCCTGAGAGTCGCGCGCGGTGGGTGCACCGCGTCTCAAATTAGGCAGAATTTCTCGAAAAGTCGCGCGTGGT
>CALJVC010000136.1 GCA_937974845.1 uncultured Pseudogracilibacillus sp.
ACAATCGACAGTACCTATTGACATTTATTTAAATCCGGCATAGGATAATATACGAAAGAATGTTCATATGTTCATTTGAACCTATTTAGACATTTAACAAAGAATTGTTGTACAGTTTTTATGATAAATTTCGTCAACCAAGTAGGAGGATTTTTCATGACACAGGAAAGTAATGAAGAAAATAAAAAAATCGAAATGTTAGATGAAGAAATTGAAAGGGACGTCATTCAACTTTTCAAAGCCTTTTCGAACCAAACTCGAATTCGCATCTTATTTGCCCTTAAATCACAAAAATTAACGGTATCAGAAATTAGCGAACTTTTATCGATGTCCCATAGTGCAATATCCCACCAACTAAAAGAGCTTAAACTCGCTCGACTCGTAACCTATCAAAAAAGAGGAAGGGAAATTGTCTATGAACTCGATGACCATCACGTTCACGATATTTTTGATATCGCCATAGAACACGTAAAGGAGATATATAAATATGAGTAAACAACCAAGCCATATCCAACCCCATGTTCATGCGCATCACGACCATGATCATGGGGGAGTAGTCGAAGTCGTCTTATTCTTTGTTGGTTTAGCCAGTTTTATCCTTGCGCTTTTTTTAGATAAAGGATTTATACAAAATCTCTTATATACGGTAACGTTCTTTTTAGCAGGCTACCATATTATTATTGAAGGTTTTGCAGATACAATTACCCAAACGATTCGACACAAGAAATTTTTACCGAACGTCCATGTTTTAATGACTTTAGCTGCTATCGGCGCCATGATTATTGGGGATTTCCGCGAAGCCGCCCTATTGATCTTAATCTTTGCCGGTGCCCATTATTTAGAAGACTATGCTGAAGATAAAAGTAAAAAAGAAATCACGAACTTACTTCATCTAAATCCGACCCAAGCAAGAAGAATTAAAGAAGATGGAGAAATCGAAATCGTCGACGTTGATGCATTACAAGTTGGCGATCGTGTAGCCATTCTAAATGGAGACCAAATCCCAACCGACGGCGTTGTTCTTTCGGGGCAATCTACCGTAGACGAATCCGCCATCACGGGAGAAAGTATTCCCGTCGAAAAACAGGAAGGTGATACGCTTTTCGGTAGTACAATGAATGGCGATGGCAACTTAACTATGGAAGTAACGAAGGATAGTTCCGAGACGGTATTTGCTAAAATCGTCGAGCTAGTCAGTCAATCGCAAATGAACGTCTCTAAGACAGCACAATTTATTTTGCGAATCGAACCTATCTACGTGACCACTGTCTTAGTTTTAACACCGGTTTTCTATTTCGTAGGGGTCTATCTCTTCGGCTGGGAAGCCTATGATAGCTTTTACCGTACGATGGTCTTTCTGATCGCAGCATCACCCTGTGCCCTAGCAGTAACAGATATCCCTGCGTCTTTATCCGCCATCAGTAACCTAGCCAAACGTGGAGTCCTATTTAAAGGTGGTTCCTACCTTTCCCACTTAGCCGATATCGAAGCGATAGCCTTCGATAAGACCGGAACCTTAACTAGAGGAAAACCAATCGTCACTGATGTATACTTCCATCAAGACATTACACAGGAAGAACAGAAACGATATGAATCAATTATCGTATCGATGGAAAGCAAATCGAATCACCCTCTTGCGAATGCAATCATCGAGCACTTTGACAATGTAAAAACCCAAACCATTGAAGTAGAACACCATATCGGAACAGGCCTCGTCGCTAAACACGAGGGACAAAACTATAAAATCGGAAAGCCTTCTTCGGCAACCCAAGTGCCAGAGGATATTCAAAGCCAGACAGAAAAGTTTGAATACGAAGGAAAAACCGTCGTCTACTTCTCAGATAACGAAGAAGTTGTCGGACTCATTGCAATCCAAGACGTACCGAAGGAAACTTCTAAGGATGCCATTCGATACTTTAAGGAGCAAGGAATCCATACAGTGATGATTACTGGCGATGCCGAACGAACCGGAGAAGCAATCGGCCGGCAACTTGAGATCGATCAAGTACGAGGAAATGTTTTACCAGAAGAAAAAGCTAAAATTATTACCGACCTTAAAGAAACATATCCAGTCATGGCTATGGTCGGAGATGGGGTCAACGATGCCCCTGCTCTCGTTACAGCTGATGTGGGTGTTGCGATGGGTGCAGGAACAGATATCGCCATCGATGTTGCAGATGCCGTCTTAATGAAAAACGATTTAAACAAATTTGCCTACACCCACCGTCTCGCTAAAAAGTTAAGAAAAATTGTTTGGCAAAATATTTTCATCGCCCTTTTTGTCATCCTACTTTTAATTGCGATGAATATCTTTGGTATGGTAAATATGAGTTTCGCTGTCCTTATTCATGAAGGAAGTACCCTCCTCGTCCTATTAAACGGCCTACGATTATTACGAGGCTTGGATGAAGAGGACGAATAAACCGAACTTG
>CALJVC010000137.1 GCA_937974845.1 uncultured Pseudogracilibacillus sp.
ACGCATGAATAAGAAAAAGGGATGAATAATAAAGGTATGATGATATAGAAAGAAGGATGTAATATGAAGAAGGAACAAGCGTATACCGTTCGGACAGATCTTGCTTATGAAGCAAAGGAAATGCTCGTTGAAGAGCAGGCGGAAAAGGACGTTTCCGGAATTATTTCCGAGTCTTATGAAAGGGAAGGAGTCCAAGTTGATCGAATACAAATATTAAAAGAGGGAGAGAAAAAGTTACAAAAAAAACAAGGAACATACATCACTCTGTTTACTGAGGGAATTAAAAATCAAGATACAGAAGCTCAACACAAGGCTAGTAAAGTCCTCGCCTTAAGTTTAAAGGATTTATTACAACAACACGGAATCAAAGAAAATAGTAAGGTTTTAGTTGTAGGTTTAGGAAACTGGAATGTAACTCCTGATGCGCTTGGACCAATGACGGTAGAACATATTTTAGTTACGAATCATCTATTTGAATTAGAGTATGAAAGGGTGGCAGAAGGTTACCGTCCCGTCGCTGCCTTATCTCCAGGCGTAATGGGAGTCACTGGTTTAGAGACGAGCGATATCGTTGTGAGTGTGATCAATCGTTTTAAACCAGACTTCGTTTTAGTAGTCGATGCTCTCGCCTCCCGGTCTGTTGAACGCTTAAATGAAACGATTCAACTCACCGATACAGGTATTCATCCGGGTTCGGGTGTAGGGAACCGACGAAAGGAATTAAGTGAAGAAACCTTAGGGGTACCAGTTATCGCAATTGGTGTCCCTACGGTTGTCGACGCCGTTACGATTGCGTCGGATGCCTTTGATTATGTTGCGAAATATATTGGAAGAGAGTGGGCTGATAGGGATGCAGCTTACCATTCGCTTCTCCCTAAAGGAAGAGGGGTAAGGCATGAAAATCTATCTGAGGAGGACTTACCTAATGAGGATGAGAGGGAAAAGTTTTTCGGCCTCGTTGGTCGACTAAACGATGAGGAGAAACGCCGACTTTTAAATGAAGTACTTACTCCCCTAGGGAAAAATATGATCGTTACCCCAAAGGAAGTAGATCATCTTATGGAAGATTTATCCTATGTTATCGCTTCGGGAATCAATGCTGCCCTTCATGAAGCTGTTCGAAGTGATGAAGCAGAAGCCTATACTCGATAAGCTATAAACAATCACTAACTTTGTTCTAATTTTTACTTCAAAGCATATGCTGTAGTAAACAAAGAAACGAAGTTGGTGATTGTTTTTTGAAGCGTTCTAGTCTATATCTTCTAGTCAAAGTGGTAAGCCTGTTTATTAGTTTAGTACTCATTTTTTTTATCGTTGGCTTAATGACAACAGCGAAACCATCAGCTAGGATAACATCAAGCTTTTTTACTAATTGGACAAGTACTTTAGATCAAAGTATTTTTACCTTGTTATATAGTGTGGAAAATCATCCATACTCCTTATATTTGGAAGAGGATTTAGAAGTATCCCCCTTTTCCTTACGTAGCTTTGTCGACGTAACGATGAACGATTTCCGCCATGTACTTGGAAAAGAACTACCTGGTTTTAGTACGTATAAACAGACAGTAATTATCGCAAATGAACAATTTGAAACGATGACCGGTCTTTTTCATGAGTCAGGACCACCGATAGAAGACATTTTAGAAGATAGAGAAGCAATCGATCCCGAAGGAGAAAAGGAAAGAAAGTCGACGAAAGATATTAAGACGAAAACAGTTTTTTTATACAGTAGTCATAATCGGGAATCCTTTTTACCTCACTTACCGAAGGAAACGAATCCCGATCGCGCATATCATAAAGAAGTGAATATAACGAAAGTTACTGAACGATTAGCGAGCCAACTTGAAGAAAGAGGTATTGGTGCCCTTTACGATAAGACAGATATTACGTCTATTTTGCATGAAAAGGGTTGGACCTATGCTAAATCCTACGATGCCTCCCGACCAATTGTGCAAGAGGCTCTAGCTAAGCACGATAGCCTACGTTACGTGTTTGATATACATCGTGATAGCTTGCCTTATGATAAGACAAGCTTTAAATCAGATGGAAAAACGTATGCGAGTTTTCTTTTTGTCGTTGGGGCAGAGCATAAACATTATGAAAAAAATTTAAAGTTAGCAACGGAACTTCATCATAAGCTCGAAGAACGCTTACCTGGCATAAGCCGAGGGGTAATTACAAAAGAAGGTCCGAATTCAAATGGAATATATAATCAAGACTTGCTTGAAAATGCCGTACTTATTGAAGTGGGCGGTTACGATAATGACTTAAAAGAAATGTATCGCTCGATTGATCTTTTTGCGGAAGTGGTAGCGGATTTGGTGATGGATGCCGAGAAAGTGAATAATTAATAAAAAAGAAGCAGAAAGGAGGAAAGTCGATGCGAAATTTAGGAATCATCGCCTTGCTTATTTTGCTTTTTACTGGAGGTTTGATGACGGGATTAATGTATGAGCCAAGAGCCATGGAAGAGCACTCCTATGGATTGAAAGAAGATACTATAGAAAACGCCGTTGAGGAGTTTTATCCGGACGAGGAGCTACTTTTTACAGAAGAAGCTACCCGTCTGGATGAAGAACCTCATGTTGTTTCCAAAATAGCTTTAAGGTTTGAAAAACTTACGAAGACTTTTTTTGAAAGTGTCTTACACTTATTTTATGTCCTTACTAATCTTTTGTTTTCCCTCGCCCTATAAAATTAGGAACCCGACTCCTTCTTTTCCGTCAACATTGCAACAAATCTAGTCAATTGATATAATCATGTAAGCTAACAATGTTATTATTATGAGCAGTGTAGGAGTTGACACTACTTATGTCGAAGAAAAATAGAAACGTACGAAACTTTTCCATCATCGCCCATATCGATCATGGAAAATCGACCTTAGCAGACCGTATTTTAGAGAATACCGGTGCTTTAACGGAACGAGAGATGAAGGAACAGTTTTTAGATGCGATGGAATTAGAAAGAGAACGTGGGATTACAATTAAGTTAAATGCTGTCCGCTTAAATTATAAAGCAAAGGACGGAGAAGATTATATCTTCCACTTAATCGATACGCCTGGACATGTCGACTTTACTTATGAGGTATCCCGAAGCTTAGCTGCGTGTGAGGGAGCGATTTTAGTTGTCGATGCTGCCCAAGGAATCGAAGCTCAGACCCTAGCCAATGTTTATTTGGCTTTAGATAACGATTTAGAATTAATTCCTGTTATTAATAAAATTGACTTACCTAACGCTGACCCAGAGAGGGTTACAGAGGAGTTGGTAGACGTTCTTGGGATTGATCCGGATGATGTCATTTTAGCTTCAGCTAAGGACAATATAGGTATAGAGGAAATTTTAGAGAGCATTGTTGAAAAAGTTCCCGCACCAAAAGGAGATCCGGAAGCTCCATTAAAGGCCTTGATTTTTGACTCTTTATACGATGCCTATCGTGGAGTCATTGCTTATATTTCGATAAAAGAAGGAACTTTACGTGTAGGCGACCGGATTAAAATGATGTCTAACGACAAGGAATACGAAGTGATAGAGTTAGGTGTAAATACCCCGAAAGAAGAAGAGCGAGACTATTTAACGGTCGGTGATGTTGGTTACTTAACAGCAGCGATTAAAGAAGTAAAAGATACGAACGTCGGTGACACGATTACCCATGTTGAAAATGGCGCTGAAGAAGCCTTGCCGGGTTATCGTAAGTTAAATCCGATGGTATTCTGTGGATTGTATCCAGTTAATTCCGACGATTATAACGGATTAAGTGATGCTTTAGAGAAGTTAGAGCTTAACGACTCGTCGTTGCAATTTGAACCGGAGACTTCCCAAGCTTTAGGCTTTGGTTTTCGTACTGGCTTTCTAGGCCTATTACATATGGAAATTATTCAAGAACGAATCGAACGGGAATTCGGCATCGATTTAATTACTACAGCCCCTAGCGTGGTCTATGAAGTGAGAAAAACCGATGGCGAAGTACTTCACATCGATAACCCAGCTTTCATGCCGGAAAGGGAACTAATCGAAGAAATATTAGAACCTTTTGTCAAGGCATCTATTATGGTGCCTCACGATTTTGTCGGTCCTGTCATGGAATTGTGCCAGAGAAAGCGTGGCCAATATGTAGACATGCAATATTTAGATGATATTCGAGTGAACATTATTTACGAACTCCCATTATCGGAAATTGTCTATGATTTTTTTGATCAATTAAAATCCCAAACGAAGGGGTATGCTTCTTTAGATTATGAATATATCGGCAACCGTCCTTCCGACCTCGTTAAGATGGATATTTTATTGCACGGCGAACCTATCGATGCCCTTTCAGTTATTATCCATCGCGACTTTGCCCAGCGTCGGGGTCGACAAATCGCAGAAAAGTTACGCGAGCTCATTCCAAGGCAACAGTTTGAGGTCCCTATTCAGGCGGCGATAGGTAATCAAATTATTGCCCGAACGAACATTAAAGCGGTACGTAAGGATGTGACGGCTAAACTGTACGGTGGAGACGTCACCCGTAAACGTAAACTGTTAGAAAAGCAAAAAGAAGGTAAAAAGCGAATGAAAATGGTCGGTTCGGTAGAGATTCCTCAAGAGGCCTTCATGTCAGTTTTACAATTGGACGACGAATAAAGAAAAAAACCTATTCCATACCTTTTGGAATAGGTTTTTTTATCATTTTTATAGCCGTACGTTCTTTAAGGGATTGAAGGCTCTTATACATTATAAAAGAAGTCCTTCTTGATTGACAAAAAAACTGCGATTTGTTACTTTAATAGTAGTATTAGCACTCTAAGTCGTCGAGTGCTAACAGGGGTGAGCAAAATGCTACTAACGGATAGGGAGCGCTTAATTTTACAGACGATTATCGATGATTTTGTGCGAACTGCCCACCCGATCGGTTCCAGAAAATTATCGAAAAATAAGCAAATTAATTTAAGTGCTGCAACCATTCGTAATGTTATGGCTGATTTAGAAGAAAAAGAGTTACTAGAAAAAACGCATACGTCATCGGGAAGAATTCCTTCGCAAAAAGGGTATCGTTATTATGTCGATCACTTTATTGCACCGACGATAACGGAAAAGAATTTGTCAATTATTTCTCATATTATTGAAGATAATATTTTTGAACTAGAGCAAATCGTTCAATTGTCAACAGAAATGTTATCGCAATTAACAAATTATACTGCTATTATTCTAGGTCCTGATGTGACGGATGCTACATTGAAGCAGGTGCAAATTTTACCTGTTACAGAGGATACTGCAGTCGCTATCATGGTTACCAGTACGGGCCATGTCGAGCATAAGTCGTTTGCGATTCCTAAAGGGGTCATCGGCTCTGACTTAGAGAAGATCGTTAATATTTTAAATGATCGTCTCGTCGGTGTACCAATAGTGAACCTAGCTTATGCCCTAGAGACCGAAGTATACGAATTAATGAAAAAGCATATAAAGAATTATGAGCGTATGTTTGAATATATTAAATCAGTGATTTGCTATGATGAATCGGTGAAGCTCTATGTCGATGGTATAGCTAATTTATTAACGCAGCCAGAGTTTAAAGATGTCGAAAAAGTCTATGATTTTTATTCCTTTTTAGAGGAAGAGGAGGAGATTGTTAACCTCCTTATGGATCATGGTACAGGGCTTCACGTGAGAATCGGTAAAGAAAATAAGGTCGATGCGGTAAAAAATTTAAGTTTAATTACATCTACCTTTCGTTTGAATAAAGAACAGTTCGGTACGATTGCTTTAATTGGACCGATGCGCATGGAATATCGTAAAGTGATTTCCTTACTACAGTCCTTATCAAACGAATTGACCAACATTTTATTTCCGGAAAACGATGAAGAATAAGGATTTTAGTTTCTAAAAGGCACGATTCATGTTATTGTGTATCGTGGTAAATTATTGTTGGAGGTACGTAAGATGGTTGAAAAAGAAAAGAATAACACGTATCAAGAGGATGAAGAGTTAAAGGACGATTCCGATCAAGTAATAGAGGAAGAAGAAACGAAAGAAGACCTTGAAGAACAGAAAGAAGCAGAGGAAGAAGTAACTGAAGAGGAAGAAGTATCGTTAGAAGCCTATGAGGCTTTAAAGCAGGAAAAGGAAAATTTAGAAGAAGAAATAGAAAAAATTAAGGATCGTTTATTACGGATCCAAGCCGAATACGATAACTATCGTAAACGTACAGAAAAAGAGCGTATTGCCATGCGTAAATACGAAGCTGAAGCTTTAGCAACGGAGCTACTAGGCGTAATTGATAATTTTGAACGCGCCTTAGCGACGGAAGTAGATGAAGCCCAAAAAGGCTTTTACGATGGTGTGAAAATGGTTTATGAGCAATTCCTTGAGGCTTTACGTTCTCAAGGTGTCGAGGCGATGGAAGTAGTCGACCAACCTTTCGATCCGAATTTACACCATGCAGTAATGCAAGAGGAAGATGAATCCAAAGAATCGAATATTATTACAGAAGAATTGCAAAAAGGTTATATGTTAAAAGATAAAGTAATACGACCAGCAATGGTTAAAGTGAATAAATAAGTTTTGGAGAAAAAGGAGAGTTCAACGAATGAGTAAAATTATTGGTATTGACTTAGGAACAACTAACTCATGTGTGACGGTAATGGAGGGTGGAGAGCCAGTCGTTATTCCAAACCCTGAAGGAAACCGTACGACACCATCGGTTGTTAGTTTTAAAGATGGTGAAAGACAAATCGGGGAAGTTGCCAAGCGTCAAGCAATTACGAACCCGAACACCATTCAATCTATTAAACGTCACATGGGTACTGATTATAAAGTGACTATTGAAGATAAAGAATATACTCCACAAGAAATTTCAGCAATTATTTTACAGCATTTAAAAAGCTATGCTGAAGAATATATTGGCGAAGAAGTAAGTAAGGCAGTAATTACTGTCCCAGCCTATTTCAACGACGCTGAGCGTCAAGCGACAAGAGACGCAGGTATTATCGCAGGCTTAGAAGTTGAACGAATCATTAACGAGCCGACAGCCGCTGCCTTAGCCTACGGAATCGATAAGGAAGATCAGGATCAAACAATTCTCGTATACGACTTAGGTGGTGGAACCTTCGACGTTTCGATTTTAGATATTGGTGAGGGTACCTTTGAAGTAATTTCTACTGCAGGGGATAACCGATTAGGCGGAGATGACTTTGACCAAAAAATTATCGATTATATGGTTGAAGAATTCCGTAAAGAAAATGGTATCGATCTTTCCCAAGATAAAATGGCTATGCAACGTTTAAAGGACGCAGCGGAAAAAGCCAAAATTGACTTATCTGGAGTTACTCAAGCACAAATTTCCTTACCTTTCATCACAGCGGGTGAAGCTGGCCCACTACATTTAGAAATGACTTTAACTCGGGCAAAGTTCGATGAATTAACGAACGAACTTGTAGAAAGAACGATGATTCCAGTTCGTCAAGCGTTAGAGGACGCTGATTTAACGGCTCAAGATTTAGATAAAATTATCCTCGTTGGTGGTTCTACACGAATCCCAGCTGTTCAAGAAGCGATTAAACGAGAAACTGGAAAAGAACCTTCCCGGGGTGTCAACCCAGATGAAGTGGTTGCACTAGGTGCGGCTATTCAAGGTGGAGTTTTACAAGGAGATGTAAAGGACGTCGTCTTATTAGACGTTACACCATTATCCCTTGGAATTGAAACGATGGGTGGTGTAATGACGAAGCTAATTGAAAGAAACACGACGATTCCAACGAGTGAATCTCAAATCTTCTCTACTGCTGCCGATAACCAAACAGCGGTAGATATCCATGTGCTACAAGGTGAGCGGGAAATGGCTGCGGATAACAAGACCCTCGGTCGCTTCCAACTTACCGATATTCCACCAGCACCAAGAGGTATGCCACAAATCGAAGTAACTTTTGATATCGATGCGAACGGTATTGTTAACGTGCGGGCGAAGGACTTAGGAACGAATAAAGAACAGTCGATTACCATCCAGTCCTCTTCCGGACTATCCGATGAAGAGATTGAACGTATGATTAAAGAAGCAGAAGAAAATGCTGAAGCTGATAAGAAACGTCGTGAAGAAGCGGAGTTACGTAACGAAGCTGACCAATTAATCTTCACAACGGAAAAGACGATTAAAGATTTAGGAGATAAGGTTAGCGAAGAAGAGAAGAAAAAGGCTGAAGAAGCAAAAGAAGCGTTGAAGAAAGCCCTTGAATCAGATGATACTGATGAAATAAAGGCGAAGAAAGACGCCCTTGAGCAAGAAGTGCAACAACTTTCAGTGAAACTTTATGAGCAAGTAGCTCAAGAACAAGCAGCTCAGCAAGCTCAAGCTGGTTCTGATGGGAAGGATTCAGCTGATGACGATGTTGTCGATGCTGAATACGAAGAGGTTGACGAAGACGATAAGAAGGATAAATAAACAGTTAGGAAGTCAAAGTCAGGTATAACTTGACTTTGACTTTTTTTAAGATGGAATGACGGTTTAGCTTCGGTTGTATGAATAGACATCTATTTGCTATCTTCTTTACAATGAGATAAGATAAATAAATTGAATGAATGGTTTCGGGAGTGTGAAACGAATTGAGTAAGCGAGATTATTATGAAGTACTCGGTGTAGATCGAGACGCATCAAAACAAGATATTCGCCGAGCATACCGCAAGTTAGCGAGAAAATATCATCCCGACGTAAATAAAGCCGAGGATGCAGAAGAACGCTTTAAAGAAGTGAAGGAAGCTTATGAAGTACTTAAAGACGATCAGAAACGTGCTCAATATGATCGCTTTGGACATGCTGGTACCCAGTCCGGTGGCTTCGGTGGCGGTGCCCAAGATTTTTCTGGTTTTGGTGATATTTTTGATATGTTTTTCGGCGGTGGAGGGCGTCAACATAATCCGAATGCTCCGCGTCAAGGTGCCGATTTACAATATACTTTAACATTAGATTTTGAGGAAGCTATTTTTGGAAAGGAAACGGAAATTACTGTTCCGAAGGACGAACCGTGCCATACGTGTAAAGGTTCTGGAGCAAAACCGGGTACTAGTCCGCAAAGATGTCAACATTGTCACGGTACTGGTCAAATTCATATGGAGAGAAGTACTCCTTTTGGAAAGATTGTTAATCAACAAACCTGTAATTATTGTCAAGGAACAGGACAGTTTATTGCTGACAAATGTACAACGTGTGGTGGCCGGGGAACCGTGAAGAAACATTCACGCATCAAAGTGTCCATCCCTGCTGGAATTGATGACGGCCAGCAAATTCGTCTATCAGGCAAAGGGGAACCTGGTATTAATGGTGGTCCTCCTGGAGATTTATTCGTCGTCATTCGGGTTCGTGAGCACGAATACTTTGTTCGCGAAGGGGATAACATTTTCTTAGAGTTACCGATTACCTTTGCCCAAGCGGCCCTAGGTGATGAAATTGAAGTACCTACTGTTCACGGTAAGGTAATGTTTAAAATTCCTCCTGGAACGCAAACGGGTAAAACCTTCCGCTTGCGAGATAAAGGAGTACCAAATGTCCGAGGATATGGAAGAGGAGACCAGCATGTTACTGTTCGCGTTGTGACACCAACGAATTTAAATGAAGAACAAAAAGAATTGTTACGAAAGTTAAATGAAACTTTAAATAATGACCCAATAGCTGAATCGGATGAATCATTTTTCTCACGTTTTAAAAAGGCTTTTCGAGGAGAATAAGAAAATAAGAAAAAGAAAGTTCGGTGGAAAAGTTGGAATGGAAGGAACTCGTTATTCATACTAGCCAAGAGGCAAAAGAAGCCGTAGCAAATATTTTAAATGAGGCAGGTTCAAAGGGGGTCGTAATCGAAGAAAAAATCGAGCCGATCTCCCGCTATGGTTTCCAATTTGGCGAAATTTATGATCTTAAAGGTGAAAAATTCGAGCGAGAAGGGGCTACCATAAAGGCTTATTTTTTAAACGATGACCAATGGCCGAGTTTGAAAGAAAGGATAATTGAAAGGGTATCCCAGCTTTCCTCCTTTGGAATAGATCTTGGCGGCTTACAGTTTACCGTAAATACAGTAGAAGCGACTGATTGGGAAAACGAATGGAAAAAGTATTTCAAGCCTTTTCAGGTGACAGAACACTTTATGATTGTCCCAACCTGGGAAAGGGAGAAGGTAGAAGAGGTAGAGGCAACAAAGATTTTAATGGATCCAGGAATGGCCTTTGGTACAGGGACGCATCCAACGACAAAGCTTAGCCTACTTGCCCTAGAACAAGTCGTTCAAGCAGGGGATTTAGTCATCGATGTTGGTTCTGGTTCAGGGATTTTAAGTATTGCTGCGGCGCTTTTAGGGGCTGAGAAGGTTTACAGTTATGATTTAGATGAGGTTGCTGTTCAGAGTACAAAACAAAACCGAGACCTCAACCGATTAACTACGAAGATTTCAGTTCAGGCAAATGACTTGCTGAAAGAGGTTGACCATGATCCGAAGGCCGATGTCATTGTTGCCAATATTTTAGCCCATATTATTTTGGAACTGATTGATGATGCGAATAAACAATTAAAGATTGGCGGAAAATTTATCGTTTCTGGTATTATTGATAAGGAAGCTGAGAAGATTGTTCAGGCTTTAGAATCTACAGGTTTCAAAGTATTAGAACGGTTAGAAGAGGATCATTGGCACAGCTTTATTGCCGAAAAAGTTGAAAACAAGTAGGTGACCCGATTGCAACGTTACTTTATAGACGCCCCTTTTTGGCAGGGAGAAAAAGTGCGTATCGAAGATGATGCGCACCATATTCTACGTGTGATGCGCTACAATGTCGGAGACACGATCGTCTGTATTCACCCTGAAGGCCGGAGTGCTGCATGTCGTATTACAGAAGTCCATAAAGAAGGTGCCTATGTCTTGGCAGAGGTTGAGACTTGGTACGATGAGGACGTCGAGTTACCTTTATCAGTGACGATTGTGCAAAGCTTACCAAAGGGTGCCAAACTTGATTTAGTCATTCAAAAGGCGACAGAGTTAGGGGCTCACCAATTTGTGCTTTTTGAATCTAGTCATTCTGTCGTACGTTGGCCTAGTAAGAAAGTGAAGCAACGTCTCCGTCGATACGAAAAAATTGCTAAAGAAGCAAGTGAACAATCTGGACGATTAATGATACCGAAGATTCAATATGTGGAACAAATTGAGACATATTTAGAAGAGTTAAAAGCAAAACGCGCGATGAAGCTTCTAGCCTATGAAGAAGAGGCAAAATCTATACAGCGGGCTCGATTTGCATCAAAGTTAGAAGAAGTCAAGGAAGGTAAGTATGAGGAAATCATCATTGCTATAGGTCCAGAGGGGGGCTTTTCTGAAGAAGAAGTCGCTACCTTTAAAACCTATCAGTTTGTTCCTGTACGTTTAGGAAAGCGAATTTTGCGGACAGAAACGGCGAGCCTATATGCTTTAGCGAGTATATCCTATTATTTTGAAGAAATGGAGTGAGTTGGATGCGAACCGTAGCATTCCATACCTTAGGTTGTAAGGTCAACCATTATGAAACAGAAGGCATTTGGAATATGTTTAAGGAAGAGGGTTACGAGCGAGTCGATTTCGATCGGCACGCTGATGTATATGTTATTAATACCTGTACCGTAACGAATACAGGGGATCGAAAAAGTCGCCAAGTGATTCGTCGAGCAGTTAGGAAAAACCCTGAAGCGGTAATCTGTGTTACGGGCTGCTATGCCCAAACATCGCCAGGTGAAGTGATGGAAATAGAGGGGGTCGATGTCGTCGTTGGTACACAAAACCGAAAGCGAATGATCCCTTTAATTGAAGAACATTTAAAAACTCGTCTACCGATCAACGGTGTCGAAAACATTATGAAAACAAAAGTATTTGAAGAAATGGACGTACCTACTTTTTCCGACCGTACTCGAGCTTCTTTAAAAATTCAAGAAGGATGTAACAATTTCTGTACTTTTTGTATCATTCCATGGTCTCGAGGGCTTTTACGTTCCCGCGATCCAGAAAATGTTCTGGAACAAGCGCAAAAGTTAGTAGATGCAGGTTATAAAGAAATCGTCTTAACAGGAATACACACAGCAGGATACGGGGAAGATATGACAGACTACAGCTTTGCTGATTTATTACGTGATTTAGAAGCAAAGGTAGAAGGTTTAAAGAGAATTCGTATTTCTTCCATCGAGGCAAGTCAAATCACCGACGAAGTCATAGAGGTGCTCGATCAGTCCGAAAAGATTGTCCGTCATTTACATATTCCTTTGCAGTCCGGGTCAAAAACTGTTTTACAACGTATGCGACGTAAATATACCCCAGAATTTTATAAGGAAAGGGTCGAAAAGATTAAACAAGCCCTTCCTGGTATTGCGGTTACTTCTGATATTATTGTTGGTTTCCCTGGAGAAACGGAAGAGGAGTTTCAAGAAACGTATGAATTTGTAAAAGATATCGGTTATGCTGAGTTACACGTGTTTCCCTATTCTCCACGGACTGGTACACCGGCAGCGCGGATGGCTAATCAAGTGGACAAAGAAGAAAAACATCGTCGGGTAGATATAATGATTGAACTTTCTAATCGTTTAGCCCAGGAATATGCCGAGAGTTATGTTGGAGATGTATTAGAGATTATTCCGGAAGAAGTAAGCGAGACGAAGGAAGGATATTTAGTCGGTTATTCGGACAACTATATTAAAGTTGAATTCGCGGGTTCAAAGGATTTAATCGGCTCGATTGTACGTGTAAAATTAGATGAAGCGAGTTACCCATTAAGTAAGGGTACATTTGTAAAAGTTGCCGATCCTCTTTACGTATAGATAAA
>CALJVC010000138.1 GCA_937974845.1 uncultured Pseudogracilibacillus sp.
AGATAAATAAAAATCCCTGCGTCAAAGCATTAGGGACTCTTTAATCTTCTTGGTAAAAATCATTAAAGTCAATACCTAAACTAATCTTAAGCGCCCGATCTATCTGGCGCATTTTTTCATCATCTAGTTTCGTAATTTTATCCGTAAGTCGTTGTTTATCAATCGTCCGGATCTGTTCCAGCAAAATAACAGAATCCCTTCCTAAACCGTGCTTAGACGCTTTAATTTCAACATGGGTAGGTAATTTCGCCTTTTGGATTTGTGCTGTAATGGCGGCGACGATAACCGTGGGGCTAAATCGATTACCTATGTCATTTTGAATAATAAGTACAGGTCGTACACCGCCTTGTTCTGATCCTACAACAGGATATAAATCAGCGAAATATATTTCGCCTCGTTTTACATTCAATCGCTACACCCCGATCACAAGGCGCTCTATCGTGTTCTTAGCCTCCTCTTCAGCAAGAAAAGCTTCTGAACAAAGGGATAAGTTAATTTTTGCCATCTCTTCGTATCCTTTTTGCATCGACTCGTGAAATAGACGAATTTCTTTCTTATACTGGACGTAATTTTTTGTCGCTTGGTATATAAGTTCATCGATTTCTTTATTCTCATGTTTTGCCATACCATTTACCTCAGAATATAAGCTACGAGGTAAGCGGATTAACACTTCTTCTAAACTGTCTGGCAACTTCACGCACCTCCGATGTTAATGAAAACGACTGATAAATTATGCAATTATCATACCAGCAAACGACAGGTTTTGCAAAGGATTGTATGCTTTTACAAAAGCCATTTCTTGGGGGCTTTCTTATCTTTTTTTAACCTTTTCGTTTATATATACGCGGGGAACACGACTTGTAATCATGCATGGAATTTCATAATTAATGGTATTTAAATATTTTGCAACATCGTCGACAGCAATCCTTTGCCCCTCGTCTTCGCCAATTAAGGTCACTTTTTCTCCAATCGGATACGCTTGATCCAACTTTACCATAAGCATATCCATACAAACTCGACCGACGATTTCATGACGTTTGCCACCAATTAACACATGGAATCCTTGGAGGGCTCGTGGCCAACCATCCGCATATCCAATCGGTACCGTACCGATCCATTCTTCTTTTTCGGCCTTGTAGCTCATGCCATAACCGATATACTCGCCCGGTTCGATTCGCTTAACCTCGATTAACTCACTATAAAGTGAGTAGGCTTCTTGCAATTCAACCTTTTGTAAGCTTTTAATCTCCGAAGATGGGTATAAGCCATATAGAGATATTCCAAAGCGTGTATATTGATGCATTTCCTCCGGATATTGGATTCCGGCTGCACTGTTTCCAGTATGAGTAATGATTCGTCCATCATATAGTCGTTGCAATTCATGAAGCATATATTCGTATTGTTTTTTCTGCTTTTCATAATGAGAAGAAGCAATTTCATCTGCTGTAGCAAAATGAGTATAGGCGCCTGTTATTTTTATTTTATTTTCCGACTGTTCTACTAACTGAACTAATTTACGTAACTGTTCTACAGTACGTATTCCCGTTCGATTAAAGCCTGTTTCAAATTCTACATGGATTTCTAAGCTCCCATCAATGGGATATTGTAAGGCTTCTTCCAACCATTCAGGTTGAAAAATTGCTAAAGTAACTCGATTTTTTACCGCTATGTTCACATATTTCGGTGGTACTCGGCCGATAACTAAAACGGGCACATCGATGCCGTGTTCCCGCAACATCACTGCCTCTTCTAAATAGGCAACCATCAAATAGTCAATGCCACAATCGACCAAGGCTTTCGCTACTTCCACACTGCCATGGCCATAAGCATCTGCCTTTACGACACCCATGATCCGCTTCTCTTCTGGGAGCAAACGATTTAACGTTTCGACATTGTACCGGATTGCATCTAAATCTATTTCTGCCCAAGTATTGCGATATCTAATCATTTCCTTTGCTCCTTCATGCGAGTTCGTCCTGTAATTGGTAAAAAAACAGTTCATACTCCTTTGAATTTTACTCTATTTAACGACCCTTTTCAACTAGCGGAGGTTGGCCAACTATAAATATTCTCTACATTTTATGTGAGATTTCGTTTATTTTGCAGTTCGTCCATAGACCGAAGAAGCGACGGTAATTAACTCATCCACCGTTAGTTCTTTACTCGCTAAATAGTACTGGGTTCCTTTATAATTCCAAGAAATCATCCCATCAGATAGGGCAGCGATACTATGACCGAGATGGACTAGTTCTCCCTTTAATTCCTCCTCTACATCCGCCTGGGCTGGAATAGCTTCCATTCGCTCCTGAATTAAAGTAAAATCCCGATCCCCTTTAAAAGTCATGATTGTTCGATTACCATCTTCAATAGCAATATTTTCCGTTTCGGTTAATTCTGCCCCTAACGTAACAACGGGAACGAGAAGCTCCTTTGAGGCGACTTGTTCGCTCATCGCCGCTGTCTCCTTCTCTTCCTCAGGCGCTTCACCTAAAATAGCCTCTCGATCGAAATCTGCTTCAGCAAAAGAAGGATTCGTATCGAACTGTGTAAATTTCACTTCAATTAAGGGTTCGTCATCCTCTCCTAAAACTTGTACGTACATCGGTAAATATGTCTTTTTATCAAAATACACATGTTGATAAGGTAGATGCTTGCTATTCATGTAGTTCGTTTTGGTTGTATATTTATAGTACTCCTCTTCTTCCGTAAAGCTAACTTCCTTATCTTCAATAATGTCCTGGATTAACGATTGGTATAAGTACGGTTGTCCGTTATTTTCCGGCCAATCTGATTGGAACTTAAAGCTCTTATTCAATAACGGGGTAAGTACAAAAACCCCCTCATCATTTTTTAATATAGTTTGATGATGATCATCCGATTCATTCTGAAGATCTACGCGGTAAAAATCTTCTCCTTCTTTCTTTTGAAACCAAATATCAATCGTATACTTTCTTTCCGCCTTCCCTGTATTCATCGTCATTTCCGCTTCAGCTTTATAACCTTCTAGACTCGTCAATTGCTTTTCAATCTTTTTGTTTACACTTTCTTGCGACTTTCCCCCACAAGCCGTTAATGCTAAGAGCATCATAAGCACCAACATCCCTATGCTTACATAAGCAATTCGTTTCTTTTGCATTTCATCGATCCCCTTTGCCTCTTATTTTTCTTCTTTGTTGCTTACACTATATGAGACGAGTTATCGATTTATGCTTTAGCTATCGGGGAATAAATTAAGGAAATAGCTTTGCTAGCGTCTTGTTCTTTCCTCAATAACTACTTGGGCTACCGCAAACTCTCGACTATGGGAAATCGATACATGGTAGGTAGCTGACCCTTCATTTTTCAAGGTTACTTGCGGGGCTCCAGAGGATGTCGAAAGAATTTCGATATCCGTAAAGGAAAGGTGCTTCCCAATCCCTGTACCCTTCGCCTTTGCAAAAGCCTCCTTTGCTGCAAATCGACCGGCAACATATTCAAGGCGACGGCGACTGCTTTCTAGGGCGGTATATTGGGTCAATTCCTTTTGCGTTAATAGCCGATTAAGAACCCGGGGCTTTTTTTTAACTAAACGCTCTATTCTTTCTAGTTCAATAATATCAATGCCGATACCTTTAATCATCTTATCCCTACTTTCCCTTCTACGCTCGAGGTCGTATAATAAGATTATATAAATTTTTATCCAATTAAAAAAGCAGACATTATCCTTGACGTTTGTGTACAAAGTATAGTGTCGCTCCATTAGTAAGGAGGAGTCGAATGTTTATTCGCCAAGAACGAAGTATTAAGGAATTTTTTTATTTTTATCCATTAGTGTCTATACTAGTAATCCTGAATCTCGTCCTATGGGTGTTAACACATTTCTTTCCTTATTCTTTAGGAGGAACCATCTTACAATATGGTATAGGACAAAACTTAGCCATTAAAGAACAAGGGGAGTATTGGCGATTATTGACGCCAATCTTTTTGCACGCTAATTTTGGTCACGTCTTATTTAACTCCTTCGCCTTAGTACTATTTGGACCTGCTTTAGAAAGAATGATTGGAAAAGGAAAGTTTCTCCTTTTTTATCTCGGAGCAGGAATCATCGGCAACATCGGAACTTATATCGTTGCTCCATATGACTTTAGCTTCCATTTAGGCGCATCAGGAGCTATTTATGGACTACTAGGGATTTATATTTATATGTCCCTTCGACGCCAGGACTTGATCGACCCTCAAAGTGCTAGCATTGCACGGACAATTTTTATCCTTGGCTTAATCATGACTTTCCTACGGCCAAATATCAATATCGCAGCCCACCTTTTCGGCTTCCTTGGTGGTGTTTTATTAGCTCCAATATGTTTAAAGAAAGCCAAACCTTTTTACCAGCCAACCTACCGACGACGAGTACCAGAGGGGGAAATTGGCTTTGATCCTAACCGTTGGAAAAAACGAAGACTACCGAGAAAGCTTCGAAATAACGCGCTTTGGATATTCATTATAATCATCTTTATTTTATACCTTGTATCTGATAGTCCCTTCTAACTAAGCATACGTGATAAGAGGCTGATGGACATCTAGACCGGATAGGGGGTGAAAACTTTGCTAGCCTCTTTATTACAAAGTTATTCCCTGTTTCAGCTATTCAATGTGTATGGCATCGGTTGCTCGATATTACTTTTCTTTCTCTATCGTTGGCTTTGGAAGCAAGTACAGCCTAGTAGCGTCCATTGGAGAAAAAAGTTATACCTGAGCCTTGCCCTCGGCCTCCTTGTCCTTGTAAAGGGTACGCCGATTGACCTCTTAGGCAAACACTATTTTCTAAGCCTACATGTAATGCAGCTTGCATGTATCTTTTTTATCGTTCTCCCTCTTCTTGTTTTGAGTTTACCAACGAGACTTTTGCAAGAGCGTATCTGGCACCATCGGACGCGGTCTATCTTTCATCTCGTATCCCATCCTTGGCTTTCCTTAGTCCTTTTTAATGGTACGTTAAGCCTTTACTTGGTGCCAACAGTCTTTACCTTTTTACAGTCAAAACCTGCTATCCAAATGCTTTATCAAGGAGCCCTCGTTATATTAGGAGCTTGTATGTGGTTCGTCATTATCCAGCCTGTCCAGATCTTTCAACGGGAGAACCCGCTGCTCCGTGCCTTATATATTTTCTTAGCATCCTTGTTTCTCCTACCAATTAGCTTGTACTTACTCATTGCTGATACAACCCTCTTTCCATACTATGCAAGTAGACAAGCGGATTTTCTACCCGAGTTTCATTCATTATACGACCAACAATTAGCCGCTGGAATTTTAAAAATTAGCCAAATGTCTAGCTACGCCCTAGCCCTTTTAACTATCGTCTTTACATGGAGTCGAAAGGAAAGGGAACGAGAGGGGCTCGTCATGGAAAAACATCTCCGTTACGTCCGAGGGGTCGTGGTCCATATGGAAGATAGAAAAAAATGAGGCCAAGATACTCTTAGCCTCATTTTTTGTTCATATTCACTTACTGTTGTTGTTGTCCACCTATTTGCTGTTGTGCCATTTGGACGAGACGCTTTGTAATCTCTCCTCCAACAGATCCATTCATTCGTGAAGTACTATCTGGACCAAGTTGAACGCCAAATTCTTGCGCAATCTCATACTTCATTTGATCGATTGCTTGTTGTGCACCTGGCACGACTAATTGGTTAGAGTTTTTATTTGGCATGATATTCACCTCCTTGGTATCTTTATCTTGTGTCCAAGGAGGCTCTATCATACATGAATCTATTTGGTAACTGTTGTTAGTACAAGGAGTATATAGAATTTACTACATAGCCATTATAATAAATCAGAAAACCTATCGTCTACCGGCTTATTCGGCTCTATCTCTAGCACTTCGATTCCCTCAATGGCTTCCTGTATTTCCGCTTCAAAGTCTACCTTCTGCTCTAAAGCCACTACTTTATCCCGTTTAGGATTCGTCACCGGTGATGCCGGAACAAAAATAGTACAGCAATCTTCATACGGACGAATAGAAATATCGTACGTACCAATGTCTTTAGCTAGCTCAATAATTTCCTCTTTATCAAGAGCGATTAACGGACGAATAACCGGCAAGTTCGTTACTTCATTAATTGCATGCATACTAGCCATCGTCTGGCTAGCCACTTGACCTAAGCTTTCCCCTGTAGTAATCGATAGGATTTTTTCCTTTTGGCAAACCCGTTCTGCTATAGTAAACATCATCCGTCGCATAATCGTCATACCATAACGTTCGGGCATTTCTGAAAAGATTTTTTGTTGTAGCTTTGTAAAAGGTACGAGATGAACTTTAATTTTACCTCCGTATTCGGATAAGGCTTTCGATAAATCAAGTACTTTTTGCTTTGCCCGTTCGCTTGTGAAAGGTGGTGAGTGGAAGTGAAGCATCTCTACTTCTACCCCTCGCTTCATCATTAAGTAACCGGCTACCGGACTATCGATTCCTCCAGATAAAAGAAGTAAGGTTTTTCCTCCCGTTCCAACTGGAAGGCCTTTGGCTCCGGGAATTACTTCGGAATATATATAAGTAGCCTTTTGTCTAATCTCTACTTGAACGTCGATATCCGGCTCGTGGACATCGACGGAAAAACCCTCCGTATTTTTTAACAAATGGGCTCCTAAAAGCTGATTCATTTCCTGAGAGTTGATAGGAAATTGCTTATTTGCTCGGCGTACACTTACTTTAAAGGTCTTGCCAGCATCGGCTTCCTGCAAGGTCTTTAAAGCCCCGGCCTTGATGGCCTCAAGGTCATTATCGACCTTCATCGCTAAACTCATACTATAAATACCGAACACTTTTCGACAGGCTTCAAGAACCGGTGCAGGATCGTGTCCCTTTAACAACACGAACATCCGACCAGAGGAGCGGGTCACTTGAACATTCGGAAAAGGGGCGACAGCCTTTTGGATATTTCCTTGTAAACGTTGAATAAACTGATTAATATTTTTGCCTTTTAAACCGAGTTCACCATAACGAATTAAAATGTGATCGTACTTCATCTTATCTACTCCAATATGTTTCGTAACTCTTTAATAATTCGCTTAAAACGTTCGAGGAAAAAGTCGATTTCTTCCTCCGTTGTGTCATAGGAAAGGGTAATCCGAATACCAGAACTTGCCCGGGCCTCGGAATGACCACAGGCCATTAGGACTCGGCTTTTTTCAAAACGTTTAGAAGAGCAAGCCGACTGTGTCGAAACGACGATACCTTCCTCGTATAAGGCGTGGATTACCACTTCCGGTTTAAGACCAGGTACCGAAAGGTGGACAATGTGCGGAGCACCATCTCTTGGCGAGTTTATCTCTACCCCTTCAAGACTTTCAAGGCCTTCTATCAGGCGGTGACGCAGGTCGTAGAGTTTTTCCCTTTCCTCCGCTTCCTTTTCCAAAATTAAACGTAAAGCCCGGGAAAAGGCTACATTGCCGGCGACATGTTCTGTACCAGCCCGAAGGCCGTATTCCTGGGAACCACCATGAAACAAGGGGAAAAGGGCAGTTCCTTGTTTCACATATAACACACCGCTTCCCTTTACGCCATGGATTTTATGGCCAGAAAAAGTACAAAGGTCAATTCCCCCGTGGGCTATATCGAGGGGAACCTTTCCGAGACCTTGAACGGCATCGACATGGAAAAATAACTTCGGATACTGCTGTAACCGCTCAGCAATTTCCTCAATCGGTTGAATCGTACCAATTTCATTGTTGACCTGCATAATAGAAACTAAAATCGTATCTTCCGTAATCGCCGATTCTACCTCTTCTACCGATACCCGGCCGTAGCGATCGACGGGTAAGTAACTAATTCGAAAACCTAAATCCTTTAAAGCTTCGCAGGCCTGGTAAACTGAGGGATGCTCTACACTTGTCGTAATAATATGGTTTCCTCGATCACGATGGGCAAGGGCAATTCCTTTAATCGCTAAATTATTCCCTTCGGTCCCACCGGAAGTAAAGATAATCTCCTCCGCATCTACCCGAAGCAAGCGGGCGATTTGACGACGGGCTTCCTCTTGGAGATCATTGACCGTACCACCGAGTTCATGAATAGCACTAGGGTTGGCATAAAACTTTTCTAATACCTTCATATACGTAGTAAGGACATCCCTATGGGGTTGGGTCGTTGCTCCATTATCTAAATAAATCATCCTTATTTCCTTCCTCTATAGCGTAAATAATGCTAAATTACTGAAAATAATTGTATCATATTTTAACAAAAATAAAGAACGAAGTTGACTTCGTTCTTTATTCTTTCCTTTTTAAGAGGCGATTATTTTTTTATGAATTTCTTCAATTTTTTCTAAAGCCTTCGGATCCCGTTCACTAATAGCCTCGGTCACTTGCTCCAAGGCTAGCTCATAGTCGGCTTTACGGAAAAGGGCTTCCGCTTCTAAAAGCTTCGCTGCTAAGATAGGATCTCTACTCCGATAACGATTCGCATATTGAATTACTGCTTCGGTAAGCTTCGCCTGTTCAATAATTGTCTTCGTCTCATTTAAGGCTTGATCTACCGAATGTTTCGCCTCTTCTAACGTCTTTTGTAATTGCACAATATCAAGGGGTTGTTTTTCCAGGACGACATATACCCTTTCGGTTTTACTCGAAGCTTCATCTAGAAGGTTGATGACGAAGTTAGGAATGCCTGGTAAATTGCTTAGGCGTAGCTTTCTTCTCGCTTCACCTATAGTATCGATCATCCTTTCTACTTCCTGGCGAGCTTCAATTTCATCCTTTCGCAAGGTTTCGAGTTCCTCTTTAAATTGTTCATGTTCCTGTTCTAAGCCTGCTAATTGCTCGATATGGGCTGTTAAATCCTCGCGTACTTCCGAATACGCGGTCCGCTTTTCTTCTAGCTTCCGAGCCAACTGTTCCTGATCCTCTTGTAAGGTTTTCGTCCGCTTTTCCAAATCCATAAAAAGTTCTAAATCCTGATCTTCAAAGTGATAGGTCTTTTTTAACTGCTCGACCTCTTCCATCGTAGCGGTAAACTGTTCGGAAAACCTTGTAAGACTTTCAGAGAAATTGCCAAACTTGGAATCGATAAAGTTTTTCGCGATAATTTCCTGTTCTAAGTTCTCATATATTTCTGCAATCTGCTCTTCGGTCTCCGGTAAAAGGTCTTTAACCTTCTCCGTTTCCAATTCTTCTAAAGCTACGACATAATCTAAGAGGCGGGCTTGCAAATCATTGACCGTACGTTTTACTTGCAATGGATCAAGAAAATATCCTTCCGCTTCCATTTCCTGTATCTTTTTATACACGTCGTCAAGTCTACCAGGTAAAGTTTCGGTACATTCTTCGTATAAAGTAGGAAAATCCCTTAAGGCCGCGTCAATTTGCTCGACCTTCTGCTCGACTTTTTCTACTACGGAAACAGCTTCCGTATAGTTACCTGAAGCGATTAGCTCTTCGTAAATTTCGATATCTTCCTTCGCTTCTTCTAATTCACGTTCAAACCGGGTAGCCGCACGGCCGTATTTACTTCTTTCGGTCAATAATTGTCTATGTAAAGCTTTTACATTCGGCGTAAGCTCTTGTATTGTTTTTCGGCTCGTCTCTTCCGTTTCGATAAATTGGGCAATTTCTGTCTCGATTGTATCGATTTTCTTTTCGATTTCGACTAAACTAGCCTCTAATTTAGCCAATTGTTTCCGTGCGGTACCGATACGAAAACGATCGGCGGCCTGCTCAGCTTCAAACAATAGTTCTTCAATTTCTGCTAAATCGTTTAATAAAATGGAATCCCATTCGTCCTTCCAATTCGTCAGTTGGGCTTTCGCCTCTCCTTCGGAACTTAGTGGTTTAATATCGGCTAGTTTACCAGCAATATTCCGCCCCATAATATCAAATTTCCAGCTCTCATAATAATCAACCTGGTCATAGATACGTTTGCGAAATAACAGGACGATGATAACGAGGACAAGGATGACCAAGATAACCCCAATGACATACTCCATTTCTATATCTCCTCCTAACTTCGATAGAAGGGTTAACTACAATGAAAAAAATTAGCCTATTATACTTAATATGATAACACGTTTTCAACCGAATATCTTACTAAACACAACAATTCTACAAAATTTATATTTTTTGTCGATTTTACACGTTTTTTTATTAACGGTCGCTTATGTCGACGTAAAAAACGGGGGGTTACCAAACGGTTACACCGTCTATAACCAACACCGGCCACCGAAGCACGCTTTGCAAAAAAAGCATGAACTTGCCTAAAGATGACAAGCTCATGCCTTATGCTAGTCGCCTTAATATGTGATTTACTTTTTCTTTTTCCTTGCCTGTTTTTCCCTCTCAGCATGATTTAAAATTTTCTTTCTTAATCGAAGCGAAGTAGGAGTAACTTCACAATATTCGTCGTCATCCAAATATTGTAACGCCTCTTCTAAAGATAGACTCCGGGTTTTACGTAAAGTCGTCGTCTGTTCCTTATGGGCTGAGCGAATATTCGTCACATGGCGTTCTCGGGTAATATTAACAGTTAAATCGTTCTCTCGATTATGTTCGCCTACAATCATTCCAGCGTAAACTTCGGTACCTGGCTCTACAAAAATTGTCCCTCGATCTTCTAACTGCTGCACTCCATATACAGAAGCTTTTCCCTGCTCCTTACTAACAAGCACCCCACGACGGCGTCCACCGACATATCCCTTAGCTACCGGCTCGTAGCCTCGAAAGGTACGATTTAAAATACCATAGCCCCGGGTTTGGGACATAAATTCTGTAATATAACCGAAAAGGCCACGGGAAGGAACCTTAAACTTAAGCCGAACCTGACCGGAACCGTCATTTACCATGTCGAGCATTTCACCCTTCCGTTCTCCAATCGACTCCATCACAGCCCCGGTGTACTCCTCTGGTATATCTATTTGTACATCTTCTACCGGTTCACAAAGGACTCCATCGATTTCACGTAAAATAACTTCTGGCTTGGAAATTTGTAATTCAAAACCTTCCCGGCGCATCGTTTCAATTAAAATCGATAAGTGCAATTCCCCGCGCCCCGAAACGACCCACGCATCCCTCGAAGCCGTTTTTTCTACCCGTAAACTAACATCCGTTTCTAATTGGGTCATCAGTCTTTCTTCGATTTTAGGCGCAGTAATATGCTCTCCCTCCCGTCCAGCAAAAGGGCTATCGTTTACTAGAAAGGTCATTTGTAAAGTTGGCTCTTCAATATGCAATTTCGGTAAAGGTTCCGGCTGGTCTACTGGACAAATCGTATCCCCAATATGAATCTTATCCATCCCGGCGACGGCAACGATATCACCAGCTTCGGCCTCCTGGATTTCTACCCTTTCGAGCCCTAAAAAACCAAAGAGTTTTGTCACACGAAATGTCTGTTCCCTTCCATCTTGCTTTAAAACAACGACGCGATCGCCGACTCGAATCCGGCCACGACGAATCCGGCCGATGCCTATTCTACCTACATAGTCGTTATAATCAAGCAAGGTTACTTGAAGTTGCAATGGTTCCCTTCGATTATCTACCGGCGCGGGTATATGTTCAATAATCGCATTAAAAATAGGATCCATCGTTTCCTTTTGGTCCTCCGGAGTCTCGCCCGACGTTCCTTGTAAGGCCGAAGCATATAGAACTGGGAAGTCGAGTTGCTCATCCTCCGCATCGAGGTCGATAAACAGTTCTAAGACTTGATCGACAACCTCGTCAGATCGAGCGTTTGGTCGATCAATTTTATTTACTACTACCAAAGGTTGAAGCTTTGCTTCCAAAGCCTTTTGAAGAACGAAACGGGTCTGGGGCATCGTTCCTTCGTAGGCATCGACCACTAGGATTACCCCATCGACCATCTTCATGATCCGTTCTACCTCACCACCGAAATCAGCATGCCCCGGTGTATCTAGGATATTGATCGTCGTATCTTTATAGCGGACCGCTGTATTTTTCGCTAAAATCGTAATGCCTCTTTCCTTTTCTAACTCATCGGAGTCCATGGCTCGATCTTCGACTTGCTCATGGGCCTTAAAAGTCCCGGAATATTTTAACAGTTGATCGACGAGAGTGGTCTTTCCGTGATCAACATGGGCTATAATCGCTATGTTACGAACATCTTCTCTTCTTTTCATCGGTACGTAGGTTCACCTCATTACAAGTGCATTTTGTTTTAGTATAGCATATTACTACAGCTAAATAGAGAGGTGAATAGGTGAACTATTCCTTCTGTTCATCGGGATATTGTTCGACATCTTCCACAAAGCCAATATGTTCGTCGCTATTAGCATAGGCCTCTTCGGGATCGTCTACTTCATCGTACACATCAGAAGGAGTATCCGATGTTCCAAAGCGAGCAACATCTTGCCAAGCATCTTCTTGGTCGTAAAAGTTCATCACGGAGCTATTTTCTTCTATAGGATTCAAATGGGGATTCACTTCGGAATGATAGTCAAAGTTCGCCTTGTCGCTAGCTTCTTTAGCGTGCTCGATACAAGTGTCCGCTGTTGGGTTCGATTGTAGACGCTCATAAGGAATAGGTAGGCTACACACCCGACATAGGCCATAGGTTCCTTCATGAATGGCATGTAACGCATCATTGATTGCTTCTAATTCCTGTTCTAAATGGCTCATTAAGGCGAGATCCTTGCCTCTTTCGAACAATTCACTTCCTAAGTCACCAGGATGATTATCATAGCTCGATAATTCTCCAACAGCATCCGGATGGGCTAATTCTATATCGTATCGTTGGTGTAAATGTTGGATTAAACGGCTTTGACGTTTCGTTAAATAACGCTTGCAAGCTTCTAATTGATAATCTTCTAAATGAGTAGTCATCCTTACATACCGCCTCCGCTTTTAGTTTTCACGATAAATAACTTGCATGCTCTTAATGTATGTAGCTAACTTAATTTGATTCTTTATCTATTCCTTTGAAATATGTTAATATGTGGATATAAAAAGAAAGAAAATTCAGACAAACTGTTAGAGGGGGAAGAAAATGACAAAAGAAACCATTGGCTTTATCGGAACCGGTGTCATGGGAAAAAGTATGGCGCACAACCTACTTAAAGCCGGCTATCCCTTGCACGTGTATACAAGGACGAAAGAAAAGGCGGAAAGCTTACTTGCTGAAGGGGCTAAATGGGAAGATTCTGTTCAACAATTAGCTAAAAAGAGCGACGTGGTTATTACGATGATCGGTACACCGGAAGATGTCAAAGAAGTTTACTTCGGAAAAAATGGATTACTTGAACAGGCGAAAAGAGGAAGTTATTTAATCGACATGACAACCTCAAGCCCCCAATTAGCTGAGGAAATTGCTCAACAAGCAAAAGAAAAGGGGCTTCATGCCTTAGATGCACCGGTTTCTGGTGGCGACATCGGCGCTAAGGAAGGAAACTTAGCTATTATGGTTGGTGGAGAAGAAAAGGATTTTGAAGCAATGTTACCAATTTTTCAAGTCATGGGGAACAATATCGTACGACAAGGAGCGGCTGGGGCTGGACAACATACGAAAATCGTCAACCAAATGACGGTTGCTCCTTTAATGATCGGTTTAGCAGAGGCCCTTGTATATGCAAAAAAGTCTGGTCTTGACCCCCAGAAAGTTTTACAGTCGATTTCCACTGGAGCGGCTAGTAGTTGGTCTTTAACAAACTATACACCCCGAATTTTAGAAGGGGATTTCGATCCGGGCTTCGCTATAAAACATTACATTAAAGATATGAAGATTGCCCTAGAATCTACAGAGACTTTAGACTTCGAAGCCCCGGGCTTAGAGCTCGCCTTATCTATGTATAAAGATTTAGCTAAGCGAGGAGAAGCGGAAAAAGGTATCCATGCCTTAATTAAATATTATGAATAAAAAGAAACGAAGAACCGTTCAATCGGTCTTCGTTTCCTTTACTTTTTGAGCAACTTGGTACACCTCAAAGGCTAAATCATCGTTACCGAAGGTTTGTAAAAGGGTAATGAGAGCTTCGGTCGATAGCTCTAACGAAACGTCTTCAGCCATCATCGCTTTCCAAGCATCATCGAGGAGTTGATTCTTTCCCTGCTGTGGATAAGCCTTCTGATATAAAGCATGGGGATCAATACCTTGGGCTTTACACCAATAGGCAAAGAGCAGGACCATGCTCGCCTCATCCTCTTGGTAGCGCTCGATAATATATCGATCCTTCTCCGTCAATTCCATCCTTTATCACCCCTAACGAACGATAACATCAAAAAAGAGCCTACCGATTCGATAGGCTCTCTCTTTTATACATCTTATAGGGCTACAACATTGGCAGCCTGTGGACCGCGATCGCCTTCGACGATTTCGAATTCCACATCTTGACCTTCTTCAAGCGTTTTAAAGCCTTCAGCCTGGATAGCTGAGAAATGAACGAAAACATCGTCGCCATCTTCACGCTCGATAAAACCGAAACCTTTTTCAGAATTAAACCATTTTACTTTTCCAGTCATCATGTTTCAACGACCTCCTTATACAAATATCGTGCAAATCAATTGAAACCTGCGTTTACACCACTTTGTAAAAGAGATCGTAAACATGCAATACATTTTCAATCCTTATTTGCTAACTCAACTTTACACCTTCTAGAAGAAAAAAGCAAGCATAAATCACTTTTATTTTTCTAGCGTTCTTTTCCAAAGGGGAACCAACCAAAAGACGATAAACAGAAAGGCTTGCTCCTTACTATTGTTGGAAATGTTCAATACGTTGGAACAGGGCTCGTATAAAATGATAAAATTCTTTTTCCGTCGGCAAGAGCTCCCTTTCTTTCGGTATGATGATACCGACTGTGCGTTTCAAACTCGGTTCAACAATCGGCACCCGGGCCGTAGCCCTTGGTAAATTATCGATTAAGGTCACATCCGGAAGCATCGTCACACCTAGGCCAGCCGAAACTAAGCCTTTGATCGCATCTAAGTCTTTTCCTTCGAAGGCCACTTTCGGATGGAAGCCCCGTTGCAAGCAGCCTTCCATAATGACATCGTGTAAAATGTACCCTTTAGGATATAAAACGAAAGGATCATCGCGCAACTCCGTCAGCTTGATAGACTTTCGGTTTGCTAGAGGATGTTGGATTGGCAGGAGGGCCACGATATCTTCCGTGAACAGCACCTCTCCCTTAATTTTCTTCTGTTTTTGAGGTAGGGGACCTAATAGAGCCATGTTAATTTCCCCCCGGATGACCGCATCGATCAATTCACTGTAGGAACCTTCATTTAAAACGAATTGCACTTGGGGATACTGTTTTCGGAAGTGACTGATTGCCGTTGGTAATATATAGGAGGCTAGGCTAGCAGAAAAGCCAATATGAATGGTTCCTTTCTCCGGATCCCGATATTCCTCTACGACCCGTCGAGCATCATCAATAACATTCAACGCTCGCTCCGCATGGGCTAAAAATATTTTACCAATCCGTGTTAACCGAACGGTCCTTCCTTCACGAATAAATAAATCGACACCTAATTCCTCTTCCAAATTAAAAATTTGCCTACTTACTGCAGATTGGGCGACATGCAGGGCATTGGCAGCCTTTGTCACGTGTTCCCGTTTAGCTACTTCTATAAAATATTTCAACTGGCGCAGCTCCATCCTTTTATCTCTCCTTATCTTTTCCTAGAGGCTATTTGGTTCTTTTACGAGGGGAGAAGGATTCCATTAATTCCTTTTTAGCCATCCCTCCTCATTATTCATCGAAGGTCGGTATCGATATCATCTATATTTTCTATTGTATAGATTGATTCTCTTATGTACAATATAATTAGCGGCATTTTTATCTAAATTTACCTCGATGGTTAACTACTCACAGGAGGTCGTCATAATGATGACAAACAAGCATACGGAGCTACATGAGCAAGAAGCAATCGATTATATTAACCACGTCTATGAAAAGGTCAAGCAACGGGATCCCCATGAAACAGAATTTCTCCAAGCAACTAAAATGTTGTTCGATTCTCTTATACCTGTGTTTGTGAAGAATCGCACATATATAGAACATAATATATTAGAAAGGATTATCGAGCCGGAACGAATTATTACTTTCCGTGTTCCTTGGACTGATGACGAGGGACGTCCACAAGTCAACCGGGGCTATCGAGTGCAATATAATAGCGCTTTAGGTCCCTATAAAGGTGGGATACGTTTTCACCCAACGGTTAACTTAAGTGTTATGAAATTTTTATCCCTTACACAAATCTTCAAAAACTCTTTAACCGGGCAACCGATCGGCGGGGGAAAGGGTGGTGCGGATTTCGATCCGAAGGGAAAGTCTGAAAATGAAATTATGCGATTTTGTCAAAGCTTTATGACGGAGCTCTATCGCCATATCGGCCCAGATCTCGACGTTCCCGCCGGCGACATCGGCGTAGGACGGCGGGAAATTGGTTATATGTTTGGCCAATATAAGCGGTTGAAAGGAAACTACGAAGCCGGTGTCCTTACAGGTAAGGCACCGAATTATGGTGGAAGTCTAGGAAGAACGGAAGCCACTGGTTATGGTACGATTTACTTCGTTGAAGAAATGTTAAAAGAAAAGAGACAATCGCTTAAAAACATGACCGTCATCACCTCAGGTTCAGGAAACGTCGCGATTTATGCGATGGAAAAGGCAATCCAGCTCGGAGCTAAAGTCGTCGCCTGTAGTGATTCTAACGGATATATATACGATAAAAACGGTTTAAGTTTACAAACGATTAAGCGGATTAAAATTTCGGAAGGGGGACGAATTAAAGAATACGTCGACACCCATCCCGAAGCAGAATATTTTGATAATTGTTCGGATATTTGGTCAGTTCCCTGTGACATTGCCATACCTTGTGCAACCCAAAACGAAATAGGCCTAAGGGAAGCAGAAATGCTTATTGAAAACGACGTAAAAGTTGTTGCTGAAGGAGCCAATATGCCTTGCACGAACGAAGCAATTACAGCCTTTCAAGAAAATGATATTATGTTTGGACCGGCACAGGCTGTCAATGCTGGAGGCGTCGCTTGTTCTGCACTAGAAATGGCTCAAAATAGTGCCCGTCTTCGTTGGACTTTTGAACAGGTAGACGAACATTTAAAAGTTATCATGAAAGACATTTATTGGAATGTCGTCAATGCAGCTAACGAGTACGGCCATCCTGGAAACTTAGTCGTCGGAGCTAATATCGCTGGTTTTACTAAAGTCGCTGACACGATGATTGAGCATGGGGTCGTTTAAATAAATGTTAACGGAGGATTTTAGCTAAAGCTAAAATCCTTTTTTTGTACTAGCCCTTTCTGAACGATTCTTCCCTTCTATGGTATGATAAGGAAAAAGGAGGAAGTACGATGAATGAAACGATTGCAAGATGGATTCAAGAATCGGAACATACCGTCATCTTTACCGGTGCTGGAATGTCCACAGAAAGTGGTTTGCCTGATTTTCGTTCGAAAGATCGAGGGTTATGGGAGAAATTTAATCCGGACGAATTAGCTAACGTCCAAGCCCTTTTGCATAATGAAGAAGAGTTTACGGCCTTTTATCGTTACCGACTACAAGAACTTGTGAAGTACAAACCCCATAAAGGCCACTATATTTTAGGCCAGTGGGAAAAGAATGGATGGATCGATGGCATCATTACTCAGAATGTCGATGCCTTTCACTTTGAAGCCGGTAACAAACGAGTCATGGAGCTACACGGTTCCTTCCACTCCTTCTATTGCCACCATTGTCGAGAAGAAAAGGATCGCCAAGCCTATCTCGATGGGCATACCACCTGCGAATGTGGGGGAACGATTCGTCCAGGAATCGTACTTTTCGGCGAACTGTTACCACAGGAAACCTTCCAAGAAGCAGAAGCTTTAACGAGGAGGGCGGATTTATTTATCGTATTAGGTTCTTCCTTAACCGTTTCACCCGCCAACAGCTTCCCACTCCTTGCAAAAGAAGTAGGGGCTAAGCTCGTCATTATTAATCGAGAACCAACCGATTTCGATCACTTAGCCGATTTAGTCTTAAGGGATCAAAGCATCAAAGAAGCCCTTATCGACATCGATGCCTTATTAACATCAAGCTAGGTACCTTGCCCGCAAAAAGTCGGGCAAGGTAAGTAGCATTTCCCGGGAAATGAATCGATGTCTACTCTTAAAGGCCTAAAGCGCGGTAATAACGACGCAAGAAACAAACGATCAAGACTGTTACTCCCTCGGCAATCGGCACGACTAGCCAAACTCCAGTCGTACCAAAGAGAAAAGGTAGGCTCACTAATAAAAGCAGAACTAAGAGAATACTTCGGCTTACTGTAATTAGCAACGATAACTTAACTAAACCGACCGATTGATAATACGTAGAATACACAATATTTATACCGAGGAAAATATAGTTAATAAAAAATAGCCTTATCCCTGTTACGGTCAAGTCATAGAGGGCTGGATCTTCTGCATTGAACATCAAAGTTAAGGGACCGGCAAAGCCGAAACCAAGACCGAAGGATAGAAGACCGAAACTAAGGGCTGTGATTACTGCAAAGCGTAGACTCTCCTCCATCCTTTCGTACAATTTCGCACCATAGTAGAAGCTTACAAGGGGTTGCAGAGCAGAACCGATTCCAACGAACATTAATGCAGCCATAGAATGTAAATAATTTACAATAGAAAAGGCCGCTACCCCTAGTTCACCTATTAAGCGCATAAAAGCTATATTGTAGCCAAGGGTGACGAGAGCAATCGCAACTTCTGAGATCAAACTAGGAAAGCCAATACTTAATATTTGTTGAAGCCGTTGCCAACGCCATGTAAAGGGCACGAAGGCAAGGTTTCGCTTCGGCCAAAGAAAATGTAACAGCATAACAAAAAAAGCGATTACGGTTGCAAGGACGGTAGCGTAGGCGGCCCCCTTTACCCCCCATGCATACACAAAAATGAATAAGTAGTTAAGGAGAATGTTACCTACCGCAGCGACAATCAGTGAAACCATCGCTAACATTGGATTTCCATCATTTCGTATAAAGATGCTTAACAAGCTTTCTAGTACAAAGACAAGGCCGAACGTCAAGATTACAGACATATAGTCGAGGACTTCGTGAATAATCTCGTCATTGGCTCCAAAAAAATAAGCTAAGCCTTCAAGGCGCCAAAGGGAAACTAGAGAAATTAGCACGGTCGCAATCACGGCTGTGACAAAGGATAAGGAAAACCTTTCCCTAGCTTCCTTAAGCTTGCCTTGTCCTACATATATCGAGTAGGTCGTCGCTCCACCAATTCCTAGCCAAAGAGCAATCCCGTAGAAAAAAGAAAATACTGGAACAGCAATATTTACCGCTGCCAAACCGTTTGCACCGACCCCATGACCGATAAATATTCCGTCGATCACAATATTGACCGACATCAATAATAGGCCGAGCATCGAAGGTACCAAATATTTCACAAATACTTTACGAAGGGGTTGCTCCCTCAATTGTTCAGCTGTCTCTGTCATGAAAGCACCTCCTAGGAATTTCTCTGATGAGACAAAAAAGAGGAAACAGTACGAAAACGACTGCTTCCTTCTTAATCAATATATAAAAAGTATATTTATTAGTTATACATTGGGCGGGTCTTTAATTTCCTCGACAACGATATCTTCTTCGACGCGGACTTGGTGACTCTTTCCTCCACAAACATACTTGAAAATACCGTTGTTAAAATCCGTCCCTATTTCCTTATAAAACACACCTTCAAACAAATTATCCTTTGCCTTAGTAAACGTTAATATGTACCGGTCACCATCCTTCTTTAGATAACCGCGTATTCCTTTTTCGAACATCGCATCATCCGTCGTCTTTAAAGCGCGGTCGACCGATACAATATGAATGTCGATAAAAACTAATTCTCGTAACAAGACGTTTACGAAGGAGCCTTTTGTAATTTCTTCCCAACGGTTTTGGGGTGTTTCACCGATAATTACTTGAGTAATATTGTTTTGGTAGGCTACTTCTTTAATGACTTTTACAAAAGGTCGGGTTTCATTATCTTTTAAAATAAACTTCTCAGCCCCTAACTCCTTTGATAGACGTCGCCATTCATCAACATAGCTCGCCTTTTCAGCATCGAACTCTTCATAAGATAAAGGATCGACCGTCAACACATAAAAAGGACTGTTCGTAAATTTTGATAATTCATACCCACGCCTTATGAGTCGTTCGCCATTTGGACCGTAATAAACACACACGAGAATCCGTTCATCCATCTGGCTTTTAATCTTACCCAAGGAGCTCCCTCCTATTCCATCATCGTTACATAGATGTAAACATTTTAATTTATTATACGTGAACTGCTACTTTTTTTCTATTATCTTTGCTCCCTCCTATAGGGAAGTTAAGCGAAGGAAAAAAATAAAATACTTTAAAATATCCTTTGCACTGATATAATAATAAAGAAGATGGCTTTACATAAACAATTATAAAGGGGAAAGCCTTTACTTCGATCGGATACAAGGCGCTATTTATGAAGGAGGGAGTATATTGTATGCGATTCATCTTGCCATTTTTATACCCTTTCTAGTCGCTCTACTCATTGTACTTAGTTCTCGATATCCCTTTCGCCTTCACATAGGTTGGTATGTTTTACTCGTACCTATCAGTTTGTTTATCTTTTTTTTACGACTACTCATTGAAGGAAAAGCCTTAGACTCACAACTTACAACCCTTCCCTGGGTACCTTCATTCGATCTATATATCACTACCTATCTCGATGGTCTAAGCCTACTATTCAGCCTACTAATTACTGGTATTGGTTCGTTAGTCATTTTGTATTCCCTTTATTATATGACTAAGGACCAACAACTACGGCACTTTTATCTCTATTTAATGTTATTCATGGGAAGTATGCTAGGAGTTGTCCTTAGCGACCATTTAATCGGTTTATACGTCTTTTGGGAACTAACGAGCATTTCTTCCTTTCTACTAATTGCTTTTTGGTATCAACGAAAAGGTTCCCGATACGGTGCAAAAAAATCATTGCTCATCACCGTCTTCGGTGGATTTTTTATGCTGGCTAGTTTCTTGATGATTTATTCCGTAACAGGAAGCTTCAGCATTCAGGAGATTCTTGCCCAAAAAGATCTTTTACAGGAAAGCAACTTATTGGTCCCTATCATCATACTCCTTCTATTAGGAGCCTTTACAAAATCTGTCCAGTTTCCCTTTCATATTTGGTTACCGGATGCTATGGAAGCCCCGACACCGATCAGTGCCTATCTCCACTCAGCGACTATGGTTAAGGCAGGCATCTACTTAGTTGCCCGGATGACACCTATTTTTGGTGGAGAGATGCTCTGGTTCTGGCTCATTAGTTTAGTCGGTTTAACGACATTATTGTGGGGGGCTTTTACTGCGATTCGCCAGACAGATCTCAAAGCCTTGCTTGCCTATTCGACGATTAGTCAACTAGGCCTTATTATGAGCCTATTCGGTATCGGCTCCTTAGCCTATGTTACAGGTACGAACCTACCGACTATTTTATTTGTACAAGCGAGCTTTGCTGGTCTCTTTCATTTAATGAACCATGCGGTTTTTAAGGGAGCCCTCTTTATGGTCATCGGTATTATCGACTTCCAAATTGGAACTCGGGACCTACGTCGTCTCGGAGGCTTGATGGCCTTCATGCCCATTTCCTTTACGATTGCTTTAATTGGGAGCTTCTCTATGGCAGGACTTCCCCCTTTTAGTGGTTTTTTAAGTAAGGAAATGTTTTTCAGTGCCTTGTTACACGTAAAGACTTTAGATTTATTCTCGGCCCAAGCAATTACTAGCCTATTTCCAATCGTCGCATGGATTGCCAGTGTGTTTACCTTTGTTTATAGTTTAATGATCGTCTTTGATACCTTCTTAGGCGAGACTCGAGGCAATGTGACCTCTGAAACAAAGGAACCACCCTTCGGCATGCTTATCGCACCGATAATTTTAGCCAGCCTCGTCATCCTTGGGTTCTTCTTCCCTAATATGCTAGGGGATTACATACTCAAACCAGCTGTCGCTAGTATTCATCCATGGTTTTCCCTCGATGAACTTGCACCGATTGCTCGATGGCATGGTTGGAATACAGAGCTTTTTATGACTTTAGGTATCGTCATCATTGGTAGTTTATTATTTTATTTCCGACGGTCTGTCAAAAAAGTATTTGTACTGTTTCCTTACAGCCTATCGCTCGATCGTTTATATCATCGAGTGCTTTACTATAGCGACCATGTGGCCTACAGTGTCACGAATAAATATATGACAGGCTATTTGCGCCATTATTTCACCTATATATTCGTCTTTATAATCCTTGTCCTTGGAGGCTCCTACTTATGGAATGGGATAACCTTTTTACCTTTAAATCATAGCCAACCGATCCAAGTCTTTCATGGACTATTGGCTGGAACGATTATCGTAGCAGCTATCGCCATTCCTTTAGCCAAATCGAGGCTTACAGCCATTTTAATGAACGGATTTATCGGCTTTGCGATTGCCATGTATTTCGTCCTCTTCCGAGCACCGGATCTAGCCCTAACCCAGCTCGTAGTAGAGACGGTAACGACGGCGCTCTTTCTTTTAGCCTTTTCCTTTTTACCAGATTGGGAAAAAGCACGGCCTAAGATTCATTGGAAGAACTTAGTTATCGCCCTGCTTGTCGGCTCGACCTTTACCCTTATCGCCTTAGCAGTCAACCAGCAACGACTCTTTCCTTCGATTGCTAGTTTTTTCGAAAAAACCGACGAACTTACCGGTGCGACTAACATTGTAAATACGATTCTAGGTGATTTCCGAGCTTTCGATACAATGTTAGAAGTAATCGTCCTTTTTATCGCCGGAATCGGTATATACACGCTCATTAAATATCGCAATGGAAAAGAGGCGAACAAGCTTGAAGATTAACGATGTGATATTACAAACTATTTCTAAAATAGCAGTGTTCATCATTTTAACCCTGGGATTTTATTTATTCTTTTCCGGCTCAGAGGCACCCGGAGGTGGTTTTGTCGGCGGGCTTGTCCTCGCTTCTAGTCTCGTTTTGCTATTCCTAGCCTTCGATATTGAAACGATTCGACGCAGTCTACCGGTAAACTTTAAGCTCGTCGCTGGCACTGGTGCAGCGATCGTAGTTCTTACGGGCATGGCTGGAGTCCTTTTCGGTGAGGCCTTTCTTAGACAAAGCCTCCTCAGCCTGACCCTACCTATATACGGTAGCATCGAATTTTCTACCGTAACAATTTTTGAAATCGGCGTTGCTCTAACGGTCGTCGGTGTCGTTGTCACTATTATTTTAAGTATTGCAGAGGATGGTTAATATGGAGACTTTAATCATACTTGTTATTGGGGTACTCATTACCGTCAGTACATATTTATTACTTGCAGATCAAATGATTCAAGTAATCTTGGGCGCTGCCCTTTTGACCCACGCTGTTCATTTACTCTTGATGGTCATGGGGGGCTTTCAAGGGGATAAGGTGCCGATTGTAGGGGAAAAAGGCAGTGCTTATGTCGATGCCTTACCACAGGCCTTAATCTTAACATCTATTGTCATTAACTTTGCCGTCACAGCCTTTTTTCTCGTCCTTAGCTATCAAATTTATCGTAGGACGAATACGACAGATCTTCGAGAGTTAAGAGGGTATGATCATGACTAACATCATCGTATTACCTATCGTGCTTCCGTTACTTACGGCGATTTTCCTCATCTTCATAAGGAAACGTCTATTCTTACAACGGACCTTAAGCTTCATTAGCTTACTATTAAACGTTATCGTCAGTTTTTATATCCTTGATACGATTCACCGTGATGGGATATTACGGCTTGATTTCGGTGGGTGGGCACCCCCCTTTGGAATTAGCTTTGTCGCTGATTCCTTCAGTGCCCTCTTAGTATTGACGACGAATATCGTTAGCCTGCTCATTGTCACTTATGCCTTTTTTACGATTGGAAAAAAGAGGGAAAAGCTTTATTTTTATAGCTTCGTTCACTTTTTAATTGCAGGAGTTAACGGTTCTTTCTTAACTGGAGATTTGTTTAACCTTTTTGTTACCTTTGAAGTGATGTTGCTCGCCTCTTATGTGTTGTTAACATTAGGCGCATCGAAAAAGCAACTAGTCGAATCCTTTACGTACGTAGCGATCAACGTCATCGCTTCCTCGCTTTTTTTAATTGCAATCGCCTATCTTTACGGTACATTAGGAAGCTTGAATATGGCGGATTTATCCGTTCGCATTAAAGAGGTCGGACAAACTCCCCTCTTAACTACCATTAGCCTGTTATTTTTAGTCGTATTTAGTTTAAAAAGTGGACTATTGCTTTACCAATGGTTACCTGGTTCCTACAGTACACCACCGACTGCAATCGCTGCCCTTTTCGGTGCTCTACTGACTAAGGTAGGTATTTATGCAATTATACGAACCTTTACCTTACTGTTCTATCATGATACCGGCGTAACCCATCGAATCTTAGGGGTCATGGTCGTTCTAACATTATTTGGCGGGATGATTGGGGCTCTAGCCTATCGAAATTTACGCTATATCGTCGCATACAATGTCATTATTTCCGTCGGTTTCATCTTAATCGGACCGGCTGTCATGGAAGCTAGTGCCCTATCGGGAACCGTCTACTATATAATCCATGATATGATCGTCAAGGCTCTGCTCTTTCTAATAATCGGCACGGTTATTTACGTAAGCAAAGCAGAAAATTTCGACGAAATGAGTGGTCTCATCCGCTACTATCCAACTTTAGGATGGAGTTTTTTTATCACGACTTTGGCGTTGGCAGGTATTCCGCCCCTCAGTGGTTTTTTAGGAAAAATACTTCTACTACAAGGAACAATTACAGGCAAGGCCTTCCTACTGTTAGCGATTGGACTTTTATCTAGCTTTATCGTCCTCTATTCTTTATTGAGAATTTTTATGAACGTATTTTGGGGAGAGACGATTATCGACGAGGAAGAAACGAAACCGGTACATCGAGCCATTTATCTCCCTATCCTTACCCTCGTCCTACTCTCCTTTGGTTTAGGAATCGGGGGACAATTCATCGCTCCTTATATCGAGGATGCTACGATGGTACTTATGAACCCACAAATATATATTGAAGCCGTGTTAGGAAAGTGAGGTGGAATTCATGGCCGTACAATTTTTACTTAATCTTTTTATTATGCTCCTATGGATTCTATTAAAGGATGAGGGAACGGTAACTTTACAAACAGCGGTTACAGGTTTTTTCATCGGAAGTGTCATCGTCTGGCTAATGCGACGGTTTTTTGGCCATGCCTTTTACTTACGACGCCTGTTAGCGGTTTTGCAATTATTGTTAATCTTCGCTTCGGAAATCTTTCATTCGAGCATCGTCGTTATTAAACATATTTTGAGTCCTAAGTTAGATTTAGAACCAGGAATTTTCGCTTATCGAACGAGCCTTAGCTCTTCTTGGGAAGTCACCACTTTATCCCTATTACTTACTTTAACTCCTGGCTCTGTCGTGATGGAGGTCAATGAAACCGGAGACGTAATCTATGTTCATGCCATGGATATCACTCGCTACCAAGGGGATTTAGAGCGCTCTTTGCAACGGTTTGAAAAAGCTATCATGGAGGTGACCCGAACATGATCGATACGATTTTACTCATCTCTTTAGTTTTTGTAGGAATTGCTATGGTCATCACCTTTATTCGTATGGTGCTCGGGCCATCCTTTCCCGATCGAGTCATCGCCATGGATGTCCTAGGGGTAAACTTTATTTCGGCTATTGCGATTGTGTCGATTTTGTTTTCTACCCATGCTTTTTTCGATGTGATTCTCGTTCTAGGCATCCTAGCCTTTATTAGTACCATTTCCTTTTCAAAGTTCATCGAAAGAGGTGTCATTATTGAACGTAAACGAGATCGTTAAACTACTCGCCGCCCTCATCATTCTATTCGGCAGTATTATCAGCGTCGTCAGTGCTATAGGAATGATTCGCTTTTACGATGTCTATTCGAGGGCCCATGCCGCCACAAAGACGACGACCTTAGCAGTTTTAATTACCTTGACAGGAGCCTTTCTCTACCTTTGGTTAGGTGAAGGCTTCATCAGTATCCGTTTATTATTAGGGATTGCTTTTGTCTTCATCACTGCACCGGTATCGGGACACCTCGTTTTACGGGCAGCCTACCGCTCCCAGACAAAACTAGCCGAACAAACAACGGAAGATGAATTATGGCCCGTCCTTTTTGGAAAAGACACAGAAACGAATAAAAACTCCTAAGGAAATCCTTAGGAGTTTTTTTATGGACTTTTTCTTATTTGTTATTCAATTGCTTACTACGAAGTTGACCACAGGCTGCGTCGATATCGGCCCCTTGCTCGAGGCGGACACCGCAAGGGATACGATTTGCCCTTAATATTTGTGCAAACCGTCCGATAGCTTCATTGGTACTTCGTTCGTATTGAATATGTTCACTTACCGGATTATAAGGAATTAAATTAACGTAGGAAAGATGCCGTTTATCCTTTAATAATTCAACGAGCTCTAAAGCATGGCGCTCGTGATCGTTAACATCCTTAATCAGAATATATTCAAACGTAACGCGACGATTCGTTTTTTCTAAATAATAATCGATTGCTTTCATTAACTTTTCAATCGGGAAGGCACGATTGATCTTCATAATACTTGTCCGTAATTCATCGTTTGGAGCATGGAGGGAAACGGCCAAGTTAACCTGGCTTTCTAAGTCCGCAAACTCATAAATTTTATGGGCTAGGCCACTTGTCGATACCGTAATATGCCGCGCACCGATGGAAAGACCCTTTTGGTCATTAACGATCGTTAAAAAACGAAGAAGATTCTCAAAGTTATCGAAAGGCTCACCGATTCCCATCACGACGATATGGCTCACTCGCTCCTCTTGACCCCTCGCATCTAAAAACTTTTGAATATACATAATTTGCTCAACAATTTCACCGGCACGTAAATCCCGGTCCTTGGATAAAATACCACTAGCGCAAAAGCTACAACCGATATTACAGCCGACTTGGGTCGTTACGCAGACAGAAAATCCGTAAGGGTGGTCCATTAACACTGTTTCAATTAATTGTCCGTCCTGCAATTTAAATAAAAATTTGATCGTACCATCGACCGACTCTTGCCGTAATTCCTCCTCCATCGAATGAAGAACAAAATGCTCTTCTAGGGCTTGACGGGTCGTTTTATTTACATTATGCATTTCTGAAAAGGAGTCTACACGTTTTTTATATAGCCAATCCCAAACTTGGGAAGCACGGAAGCGCTTTTCCCCCTTAGCAACGATAAACTCTTCAAGTTGTGGAAACGTAAGATCATAAATAGATTCTTTCATAAAATAAAACCTCTTTTATTTAATTTAATCCTTCTTAAAAGCTTACTATATATATCCTTGCTCATCGTATCATACAATTTCCTTCCCTTCCATCCCTAAGAAAGAAAAAACTATTTCGAACCCTTTCATCGGTTCGAAATAGTTTTTTTATTCGTCTAATAATAAATGAATATCAAGGTCACCTATATCTTCAAAGGTAGATGTTAATTGTATACCTAGATTGTGCCCTTGGATTTTGGCTTCTCCAGTAATAACCGACGGTGCAGTAATATCGATATTCAAACCGTCTTCTACTACGTGGGTAGATAGATTACCGGCGATCATATTACCGAGCTCACCACTGAAAGAAATTAACATATCATCTTTCACTTCCGTACCGAACATCACTTGACCAATCGAACTAAACAGGTCCTTTTCGCCAATCAAGACGAGCTTTCCTTTAATATCACCGGTAATGCCGATAAACACCCCATAGCGAACGAAGAGATGCCCTTTATCTAATACTGGCTTGGATATAGAATAGTCCAGTGGAACGACCGTTTGTAGCGCCTTATTCGTACCATTCAATAACGAAGTGATAGACTTCGTGCGCATATTCGTATCTACTCCCATATTTCCGCCTCCCAGGCATAAGACCTTCTTCCTAATAGGTAAAAGTACTTTTGAATTACATGTTACTCTAATTTAAAAGGTTTATCAAATAAAAACTAGTCAAAAAGGAGGTGGAATGGGTAAAATTAGTCACTTTCCTCTTTAACTTTCGCCTCAATGTCATGGTTCGGTAAAATAAGCACTTCGACCCGACGGTTCACCGCCCGATTATCCTCGCTCGTATTCGGAACGAGGGGTTGGAATTCCCCATAACCACGAGCACTAAACCACTTTTCCTCTAAATCACTATATTCTAAAATTAAATATAAGAACTCTATAGCCCTCATGGCGCTCAGTTCCCAGTTAGATGCGAATTCATCATTATGCATCGGACGGTCATCGGCATGACCATTAATTACAATTTCATGGGGTGGTTCGGTTTCTAACAATTTCGCAATTTGTTTAGCAATTTCCTTACCCTGAGGCTTAACCTTCGCACTTCCCGTATCGAAGGTAATATCTGTTCGCACGGTAATTAATAACCCTTCACCAGTTAATTTCGTTCCTAGAGTATCGGTTAGGCTATTTAAAGCAATATATTCCTCTATTTGTTCCTTCATCGAAAGTAACTTTTCATACTCTTGTATACCTTCATCGGTGATTTCATCTTGATCGTCCTCGTTTTCTTCACCGGTTTCTAAATCTTCTACTAAGTCAGCAGGAATCTTCTCAGGGACGATACTTTCACCATCTTCTATAATACTTGTACCACCCATAAATTCTGATTCAAAAATTTCTGCTAAACGTTCAAACTTTTTAACGTCTAGTTCACTCATCGCAAAAAGTACGATAAATAAAGCTAATAGTAGGGTTAACATATCTGCATAAGGCAGTAACCACGAATCATCCATCTTCTCTTCTGCTTTATTTTTTCTTTTCTTAGACATGATGCTTCACCCTATTCTACCGAATCGGCTGTCGTTTCCGCTTCATCGCTCGTTGCCGAATCATCTGTTTCTGTAGCTGGCTTTGTATCCTTTCGGGCTTCTAATTGTTCAATTTCTTGTGTCGATAAGTAAGATTGTAACTTATCTTTGATAACTGAAGGAGGTTCACCGTTAGTAATAGCTAAAATTCCCTCAATCATAATCTCTTTAATCAAGACTTCCCTTTCTGACTTCTCACGTAATTTATTTGCAAATGGATGCCATAATACATATCCAGTAAAAATTCCCAGTAACGTGGCGACGAAGGCGGCAGAAATTGCAGGCCCTAACACTTCCATATCGCCCATGTTACCGAGGGCAGCAATTAAACCGACGACTGCACCGAGTACTCCTAGAGTCGGAGCATACGTACCTGCTTGGGAAAAGACACGAGCACCTTCCGCATGACGCTTTTCCATAGCATAGATTTTTTCCATTAATACTTCTCGAATAAAATCTGAACTCTGTCCGTCGATAGCCATTTTAATACCGGATTCTAAGAAAGGGTCATCGATTTCTTCTGCTTTCTTTTCTAAAGCGAGGATACCTTCACGACGAGTTAGTTCCGCCCATTCTGTAAATAATTGGATTAAATCTCCGATATCCTGATCTTCGTTTTCCTTAAATAGTACTTTAAACAAGTTTGGTACATTTTTAATGACTCGAGTAGGAAAGGCGATAATGACTGCTGCTGCTGTTCCTGCAAGAATAATTAAAATGGCAGCTGGGTTTATTAATGCGTCTAAAGTAATTCCTTTCATGATCATTCCTAAACCAACTGCTACAACTCCAAGAATCACACCGATTACTGTTGTTTTGTCCATACAACCCTCTCTCCTAATCTAATATTAAAAATAAGTCTATATACCTATTATTATAGCTTTTTTTGTAATAAATTTGTATTATTTACATATAAAAATTAAAAACATTTATTTATTAATGACAAAAGTTTGTAAAATATGTTATATTACCCCTAACTAAGATTAATATATAAGGATAGAAAGTTGGCATATTCATGACACAATCAGCGAAATTAATTGGCCGAGATCGTGAACAGACAGCCTACTCCATCTTAATTATCATCGGGATTGCCCATCTACTTAACGATTCTTTACAGGCAGTAGTACCTGCCATGTTCCCTATATTAGAACGCTCCCTGGGCTTAACCTTTACCCAATTAGGTCTGATCGCTTTTACTTTAAATATGGTTGCTTCTGTTATGCAACCGGTTATCGGAATGTATACCGACCAACGTCCAAAGCCCTATGCGCTACCGCTAGGACTCGTCAGTAGCATGATTGGAATGGCTATGTTAGCCTTTGCTCCAAACTTTTATACTATTTTACTAAGCGTATTCTTTATCGGAATTGGTTCAGCAACCTTCCATCCTGAGGCATCACGGGTAGCTTATTTAGCCGCCGGTCCACGTCGAGGCTTTGCCCAAAGTATTTTCCAAGTCGGTGGAAATGCCGGTCAGGCCCTAGCCCCCTTAATTACTGCCTTAGTACTCGTACCTTTAGGTCAATTCGGAGCAATTTGGTTCACCCTCGTTGCCTTCCTTGCAGTAATCTTTTTATTATACATTGCCCGATGGTATAAAGGGAAGCTAGAACACCTCGCCCGAAACGGTAGTACTGCTCAAACTGCTCAGAAAAAGCGAGCTCCACGACGGGCGCTTACCCTCGCTATACTTTTATTAGTTACCGTTGTCTTTGTACGTTCTTGGTACCATAGTGCCATCATGAACTTCTATGCCTTTTTTGCCATCGAGCGATTTTCGATTTCTATTGCCGAGGCCCAGCTATTTATTTTTACCTTTTTAGCCTTCGGAGCCCTTGGAACCTTTATCGGTGGTCCTTTATCCGATCGGTTTGGAAAAAGAAATGTCATTTTATTATCGTTTATCGTTCCGGCACCCTTAGCCTTGCTGCTACCCTTTGTACCTTATTATATAGCCCTTGTACTCATGGCTATCATTGGACTATTTCTTTTATCAAGCTTCTCCGTTGCGGTCGTCTATGCCCAAGAATTAGTACCGGGGAAAGTAGGAACGATGTCCGGCCTTATCGTCGGCTTTGCCTTCGGTATGGGAGCCATCGGAGCCGTTGTCTTCGGAAGCTTGATCGACTGGATCGGCATTACCAAAACGATGCTTATCGTCGCTTTTCTACCGATTCTCGGTTTATTATCTGCCTTTTTACCTTCGGATGAAAAAATTTATCGCTGGTATACTTCATCGTGAAAACTAGAGGCTATTCCTAGTGTTTTTACGTAGATTTTGTTATCTTAAATATAAGCATTCTTCCTATAGGATATGAGAGGTAAAAGAAGCGTTTTGTTACTAACTTTTAGATAATTAAGTGGGGGTATTTAGCGTGAAAAACTTAGTAATTTTAGGAGGAGGCTACGGCGGTGTTAAAGTCTTAACAGGGTTGATCGGCTCATCCCTACCCGACGATATTCAAATTACCGTCGTAGATAAAAACCCATACCACTCCTACAAGACCGAATTCCATACGATCGTAGCCGGTACTTCTGCCGATGTAGACGTCCGTTCCCCGTTCCCAACCCATGACCAAGTAAAATATGAGTTTGGTACGGTTAGTTCGATTAATTTAGATGAAAGGATCATTCATTTCCAGGACCGAAGCACTGTCGTCTCCTTCGACTACCTTGTCATCGCTCTAGGTTGTGAAGACGCCTACCATGGAATCGAAGGGGCAGAAAAATATACCGAAAGTGTTCAAAGCTTTTCTAAAGCTCGAAAGGCCGGCGTAGCCGTCGGAAACTTAAAAGCCTATGGTAAAGTGTCTGTCGTTGGTGCTGGTCTCAGCGGTATTGAAGTTGCTTCAGAAATTCGGGAAAGTAGACCGGATTTAAATATTCGCCTTCTCGACCGTGGAGGTAGTGTATTAAAAGCGTTCGATAAAAAGATCCAAGCCCACGTCGCCGATTGGTTTGTCAAAAACGACGTCGAAGTATTACATTATTCTAATGTGGAGTATGTGGAAAAAGACGGCGTTTGTAACAATGGGATTTGTTATGTGAATGATGTCACAATCTGGACAGCCGGGGTACAACCTCACCACCTTGTCCGAGAATTGCCTTTCCAAAAGGATAATTATGACAAAGTAATCGTCAACGACTTCTTCCAAGTACCGGGGCATGAGCATATATACGTCATCGGAGACAACGCGTCCTCCGAACATTCCCCAAGCGCACAGTTAGCAGGTCTCCAAGGGGAGCAGGTTGCAGTAATTTTAAGTGACCTTCTCCAAGGGAAGGAACCGAAGAAACCGAAGGAAATCCGTCTCCGCGGTACCCTCGGTTCCCTCGGAAAGTCCGATGGTTTTGGAAGTATGTTCCAACGCTCGATTACTGGTTTCTTACCACGATTAACAAAATCAGGTATTCTATGGTTACAAAAACGGCATTAAAATGCATTATAGCCATGGGGCTTTGCCCCATGGCTATAATATTTTTATCAATAATGGCGTTAGGAGGGAAACGAACACCGCGCTAACAATCATGGCAATGGTACTACTTGAACCTTCTATTTCACTCCGCTCAAAGGCCTGGCCAGTACCGATAGCATGGGATGCTGAGCCAAAACCTACTCCACGGGCTACTTCGTTACGGATACGAAACAATCGAAAGAGAAAAGGGCCAAATAAAGCACCTGTCAAGCCGGCAATGATGACAAGAACCGCCGCTAACGAACTGATCCCCCCTAAACTTTGGCTAATCTCCATAGCTACTGGTGTCGTGACTGATTTCGGTAGCAAAGAATATAATAAAACATCTTCTAAATTAGCTATCTTAGCAAAAAGGAAACCTGTCAGTACTCCAATGATCGAACCGACAAAACTACCGACTAGAATAGGAAAGGCAAGTTGCTTTAATAAATGCCGTTGTTCATAAAGGGGATAAGCTAGGGCGACAACCGCTGGCCCTAGAAAAAAATGAATCCACTTACCACCAATCATATACGTTTCGTAACTAATCTTAGCTAGGCTTAAGACAAGTACGATGATGATTAGGGCTACCGTTATAGGTAAGAGCAATGGAGTTTTATATTTTTCGAACAATTTCCTTCCTATGATATAACTCACGACCGTTCCTACAATCCCCGCAATAGCAATCCCTAGCTTAACCATATTTCGATTCCTTCCTTACCGCTAACTTTTCTGTCACATAACTACTAACCCAGAGAACGATTAAACTACTTACAACAGTAATAACCACGAGAGAAAAACCTTTCCCAAATAATAGATCAAAGTAATTCATAATCCCCACCGTCGCCGGAATAAAAAAGAGAATTAGATGCTTCGTCATCCACTGTGCCCCTTCTCGTATAAAAGCTTCCGGAAGAAGACGAAAATATAAGCAAAGAAAGAGCAAGACTAAACCAATCACACTACCTGGAATCGCTAATTGAAGCCATTGTTCCAACCAAGTGCCAACTAGGAAGAATAAATATAAGAGGCCTATTTGCAGACAAATGGTAAATGCACGTCGGATCATTTTCCCTCTCCTAGCTCCTTTCTTCAATCTGCTCGTAAACGATAAATTTCAAAGCGACCATAGGATCCGTGATCACCATTTTTTACTTTTATTTTATTAATGAGCTCAAAAGGAGTATGGTTGCGTAAAAAATGGATATAGTCATTTAAAGGATAGTATAAAATAATTTCCATCGTCCTAGGTTCCTGCTTAAAGGACGCCAAAATATTTCCTACTACCTTCTTAAAAATCGTAACAGAAAAAGGGTTAAAAAAGAAAAAGGTGTTGTACTCCCTAGGAATCTCGTATTGCTCCGCTAGGGCAAATTCAAAGCGTAAGGGGGCAGTAAGGTGGGTATGATGACGCAAATAAATCTCTTCATTAACCAGCGCCTCTTCAAAGGTTGTCGCATGGGCTTCGATTCCCTTCACCGGGATATCGAAACGGTTATGAATATAAAAGACGACCCGTCCCCTACCACAACCGAAATCAATCACCTGATCCCCTTCTTGAAAAGTATACACTTCAAACAATTGATCCAAAGCCTCATAGGGTGTAGCTTCATAACGATTGTACCTTTGGGCTTCCTTTCCCCATTCTCGTAAACCTACCGTTCGTATGGATAGTTTGCGATCATAGATTCTTTCTGTCAAATCACTTCGAACTCCTATCTCTAATAATCGATGCTTCCTATTATACCATTACATAAAAAAACAAGAAATACCTTACAAGCTGCACAAAGATAGGAATAAATTGTAATAAGACCTTATTAAACCCTTTTATTTCCATTTTGTCATGCCGGCTTGTAGTTTACAGTAATAAAAAACAGTTGTGCTAACGATAAGCCTTAAGCACAACTGTTTCTTTCAAATAAACTTACTAACCTTGCATTAATTTCGTAATATCCTTTGAAAAGCTAATCGGATCTTCTATCGGTAAACCTTCGATCAGCATTGCTTGGTGATAAAGTAGATTCGTATAAGTTTCTAACTTCTCTTCATCGTTTTCAAAAGCTTCAACTAATACCGGGAACACTTCGTGATCTGTATTGACTTCTAATATTTTCTCGGCCTTAAGCTGTCCGCTATCAGGCATTTGTTGTAATACCTTCTCCATTTCTAACGATAGGTCGCCTTTCGTAGAGAAGCAAACCGGATGGCTCCGGAGCCGTTTGGAAAGCACGACATCCTTTACCTTTCCGTCTAAAATTTCTTTCATTTTTTCAAAAAGCCCTTGATAGGATTCGGCTTCTTTTTGCTTCTTTTCCTTCTCTTCTTCTGTCTCCAAATCTAAATCTTCGCTCGCGACGTTTTTAAATTCCTTCCCATCGTAGGTCTGCATCATTTGAATCGCAAATTCATCAATATCGTCATCGAAGTACAATATTTCATAACCTTTTTCTGCTACCATTTCCGTCTGTGGTAATTGACTGATTCGAGAAATGGAATCCCCTGTAGCATAAAAAATATATTTTTGATCCTCTTTCATCCGTTCTACATACTCTTTTAAACTTACTAACTTTTTCTCCGTTGAAGAGTAGAAAAGTAATAAATCTTGTAATACATCTTTATGGGCTCCGAAGTCATTATATACACCAAACTTTAATTGGCGCCCGAAAACTTTATAAAACTTCTCGTAACTTTCTCGGTCTTTTTTCAACATAGACTCTAGTTCCGATTTAATTCGGCGAGTTAAGTTCCGTTCGATGACCTTAAGCTGGCGATCATGCTGTAACATTTCTCGGGAAATATTTAAGGAAAGATCCTCAGAGTCTACCATTCCTTTAACAAAACTAAAGTAATCCGGAAGAAGCTCTGGAGCCTTTTCCATAATAAGGACGCCATTTGCATACAGTTCTAAGCCCTTTTCATATTCTTTAGAATAGTAGTCGAAGGGCATTGTTTCCGGTATGTATAAGATTGCATGGTAACGAACCGTTCCGTCGACACTCGTATGGATATAACGCAACGGTTGATCGAAACCATACTGCTTTTCCCGATAGAAATTTTCATAATCTTCCTTCGTGAGCTCACTCCGTTGCTTGCGCCAAATTGGAACCATACTATTGATTATCTCTTCTTCGATATACGACTCTGTTTCCTCTTCATTGTCTTCCTTTGGACGATATTTCGTGACATCCATTTTAATCGGATAACGAATAAAGTCGGAATATTTCTTTATAATTTGACGGAGGCGGTACTCCTCAAGGAATTCACTGTATTTTTCCTCCTCCGAATCTTCCTTCAGATAGAGAGTAATAGAAGTGCCGACCTCTTCCTTTTCCGTCGGTTCTATAATATAACCGTCCGCTCCTTCAGAAGTCCACTTATAGGCATCCTCGGAACCGTAGGCCTTCGTTTCTACGACGACCTTGTCCGCTACCATAAAAGCAGCATAAAAACCGACACCAAACTGACCAATAATATCAAAATCTTCTTCTAATTCAACTTCAGATTTAAAAGCTAGTGAACCACTTTTAGCAATTGTCCCAAGATTTTCTTCTAGCTCCTCCGCCGTCATACCAATTCCGGTATCCTTAACAATTAATGTCCGTTCCTCCTTGTTCGGGATTACTTTGATATAATAGTCTTCCCGATTGAAGGAAGCATCCTCATCCATCAACGTTTTATAATAAACTTTATCGATTGCATCGCTAGCATTAGAAATTAATTCACGTAAAAAGACTTCTTTTTGTGAATAAATAGAATGAATCATCAAGTCAAGCAACCGCTTCGATTCAGCTTGAAACTCTTTCTTTACAGCCATTGATTCGCTCCTCCTCCATACATTTTTACACTAAATATAATTTTAATTTTTAAAAGTAAAAATTCAACCCTTACGTTTTTACTAAGCATAGAAGAAAAGAAGACAAAAGATCTAACAAGAAACTAGGTCAAAGGACAGGGAGCTTCTTATATTTCTCATTTAGAATCCTCCCAAGATGTGTTATGATATGATTATATATGTTTGATTATAACATTCGTTAAGGGAGGGTTCGCGATGTTACGAATCGAGCGAATCGAAAGAATAAAAGAAATAGTTTCTAAGAAAAAAAATGTTAAAATTTCTGAACTTAGCAAAGAATTAAAGGTATCGGAAATGACGATTCATCGCGATGTGAAACAACTGGTCGATGAAGGCTTTGTCGTGAAAACCTTCGGTGGCATCTCCCTTGCACAAACACCAACTATACAAAATCATGAGCACCACCGGGACAAATGTAGTTTATGTCATCGGCCTGTGAACGACCGCTTCGCCTACCAACTGATTTTAACTAACGATCATATTGAACGTACTTGCTGTGCTCACTGTGGGATTCTCCGTCAACTCCAGTTACAAGATCAGGTCGTGAAGGCAATTACTTATGATTTTTTTACGGGAACTACAATCAGCGCCCACGTTGCCTATTTTGTGATGGACCCCTCAGTGCAGATCACTTGTTGCCAACCACAAATCCTCGTCTTCGACTCCAAGGATAATGCCGATAAGTTTGTTAAAGGCTTCTCAGGCAAAGTACATAATTATCATGAGATGCTCGATATGATGAAGGAGTTTCTAAAATGTTGACGAAAACAAGAGGGGGATAAGGCTTAGAAGGGCTTATATAGGTTTGAACGAAAAGCAGACGATCGATATTCACGAATTTTAATCACCCTTCCGAGCAATCGATGCTTTCCCAGCGGTTCGATGAATCTTTTTAATTGACCTAGAAAGAAATATGGTAAAAGCTTATAGTAGGTTAGAACAAAGAAGAAGGAACAAGGAAAGTCGTTCCATTGTGAAACTTCCACTCTAATCTGCTCATTTATTATCAATTACAGGGAGGATCTTTCAATGCGTAAATTTTTCCTAACATTAGTAGCCCTAGGTATCCTTGGCTTCACCGTAGCCTGTGGCGGGGACAATTCGAGTAGCGTCGATGACTTTATCATTCCTGAAGTAGAGTTTACAGTACCTGAAACGGCTGAAGTAGGCGAGCCCGTGGAACTCCATGCCGTCGTAACCTACGATGATGAAATGGTAACGGATGCTCGAGTTGTCTTTGAAATTTGGGAAATTGAAGACGAAGATTTAGAACATAGTGAAAAGTTCGATGCAGAGAACCATGGCGATGGTACATACACTATTGAATATACCTTTGAAGAAGCAGGTACCTATGAAATGTATGCCCACACCGACGCCAAAGATATTCACATCATGCCGAAAAAGCAAATTGTAATCGAATAAAGAGATTAAAAATCCGGAAGCAAGGAGGAATCATCCTGCTTCCGGATTTTACTTATACTTCACCATCGAATAGTTCCGCAATGATTTCTAAAGAACGTAACCTTGCATCTAAATCGTAAATCGGCGAGCTAATCATTAATTCATCCGCTTCGGTTCTTTCTAACAAGGCATCGATTTTCTTAGCAATCGTCTCTTTGCTACCGATTAACGTCGTTTGTGGATTAAGGGACCGAGTAAATAAAGCCTCCTCATAAGCTGTAAATTGTTCTTCCTTCGGTGGTTGAAACTTCGATGATATCCCCTGTGCTAAGTGCAAAAACATTTTCTTTAAAGAAGAGCTAATATAATTCGCTTCCTCATCAGTATCGGCAGCGATTATATTCACCGTAACCATCGCCCTCGACTCAGTCAATACTTCCGAAGGCGTAAACTGTTCCCGATAAAGGGCGATAGCCTCATCTAATAATTTAGGAGCAAAATGACTCGCAAAGGAAAACGGTAAGCCTAAACTCGCTGCTAAACGAGCGCTATAGTCGCTAGAACCTAATAACCAGATAGGAATATGCGTTAAGCCAGCACCTGGAATAGCCTTAATCAAAGCTTTTTCATCTGCCTCAAAATAAGAACGTAATTCGGCTAATAGTTCAGGAAAGGTTTCCCCCTCACCATGTAAGGTTCTTCGGAGCGCATAGGCTGTCGCTTGATCTGTACCTGGAGCCCGACCGATTCCAAGATCAATTCGATTAGGAAATAGTGTCTCTAACGTTCCGTACTGTTCAGCCACAATTAAAGGTGCATGGTTCGGTAACATGACACCACCGGAGCCAACCCGAATTCTTTCTGTATTTTCAGCTACGTGACCAATCAAAATCGATGTAGCCGAGCTAGCAACTCCTGGCATATTATGATGTTCTGCCAGCCAAAATCGATAAAAACCTAATGCTTCTGCTTTTTTAGCAACTTGTAACATATCTTCTAAAGCCCGTCGTTCATCCTGAGTCTCATTAACTAAGGCTAGCTCTAGAATTGAAAAAGGTACGCCTCGATAAGTCCTGTTCATCAATTATCACCTAACTCTAAACTTTTACACTTTAACCATTTTAGTACATTAGTAAAAAACAAACAAGAACTAATGATTACTCGTATTTCTTAAGTAATTAAAACATAAATTACAAATAGTCCCTTTTATGTTTTATCGACTAAATTTTTCCTACGTTTAGTAAGATGAATCGATAAAGTTTTTTCATCGTATATAGCTTTCTTCATCTCATTAATGCCGTTTTAGCATGATTCTTATACTTTTATTAGATTAATAGCTTTTTCAGCTGTCTACGACTTTACCATTCAAAAATAGCTGTTATGATAATAGATAGGGGTGATTGAACTGACTATATTAATGGAAATTGTGAAGATGTTGCCACTGATTCTATTCTATGGACTCATTATTTTAATCATTTTTTTATTCATTAAAGATAAATATCAAAAACAACACGCTATTTTAAAAACCCATCCGATTTTAGGTAGGTTGCGTTACATTTTTGAAATGGTAGGACCAGAATTTAGACAATATTGGTTTTTAAACGATAAAGAAGGACGTCCTGTGGATCGCGATACAATGGAAACCATAGCTAAAGCTGGTAAGTATGCGAATACGGTCATCGGCTTTGGTTCAAAAAAAGACTTCTCACAAACTAGCTTTTACTTAACCAACTCTATGTTTCCATTGAACGTAGACGAATTAAACGTCGATAACCGCCAATTAATCCAATCTTACACTTATCAAATCATCAACGAGTCTTTAACGAAACGAAAGGAAAAACGAAATCCCGCCGTCTTAAAGCCATGGCATCTAACAGATGAGGATGCTATTGTAATTGGCCCCGAGAGAAAACATCCCTTCCGTGTCAAAGGCTTGATTGGAATTTCCGCTATGAGTTACGGTGCCCTATCTAAAAGTGCTGTTAAAGCTTTAGCCCAGGGAGTAGCGATTAGTGGAGGTAGCTACATGAATACTGGAGAAGGAAGTATCTCTCGCTACCATCTATCCCGGGTATATGAGGTTATCGACCCCGACCAGGAACTAATGGATCGCCTAAGTGAAAAAATTGTCCAATACGTTTCAGAGCATCCTAATAGTTCTAACTTTGATTTAGAGGAACGTTTCGGTAAACGTATTATGTTTCACGTCGATACGTTAGTCGAACAAGGTGTCCTTAAAGAAAAAAGAGCGGACTTAATTTTCCAAATCGGCTCCGGACTTTTCGGTGCGCGGAAGAATGATGAATATTGCGAAGAAACTTTCTTAAAAAATGCCCTGCGGCCAGAAGTTAAAGCAATTGAATTAAAACTAGCGCAAGGGGCAAAGGTGCGCGGTGGAAAATTACCGAAGGAAAAAATTACCGAGGAAATTGCGAAAATCCGCGGTATCGGTATGGATAAAGATATAGAAAGTCCTAACCGCTTCCCTCTATTCCACGATATGGAAGGACTCTTCCATTGGATTACCCACTGGCAAGATATTACGGGTAAACCCGTCGGTATTAAAGTCGTTGCTGGGGATAATAACTCCTTTGAAGAAATCGCCCGTTACATGAAAGAGACTGGAAAACATCCAGACTTTATTTCCATCGACGGGGCAGAAGGGGGAACCGGAGCTACCTATCAAGAAATGGCGGATGTCTTGGGACTACCGATTTTCTCAGGAATCCATATTCTCGATCAAACCTTGAAAAAGCATGGCGTACGCGACAAAGTAAAAATCTTTGCTTCCGGTATGTTAGCGACTGCTGACAAAATGGCTATTGCTCTATCCCTTGGTGCGGACTTAATTTACGTAGCGCGGGCAGCAATGAATACCGTCGGTTGTATCAACGCTGCAAAATGTCATACTAACCTTTGTCCAGTTGGTATTACTTCACACCTACCACATTTAGAAGCTGGACTCGTCGTTGAGGAAAAGCGATTCCGTACGGCCAACTATTTACGAACAATGCGGGAAGGCCTATACATGTTGGGAGCCTCTTGCGGAATTGATTCACCTACGAAATTTAGTAAGGAACATGTAGCAATTCGCGAAGCTAATAATGATGTTCACAAAGTAGAAGATTTCGTACCGCTCCAAGCAACTAAGACACAACAAGTGAAGATGGACGAAACAACACAAAGACAGGAAAAATTTATTAGTTAAATAAAAAACAAGATTACCTTTCTCTACTTTGGAGTAAAGGTAATCTTTTTTATTGATCAGGTCCTTCCGTATCTTTTCGATAGAAAGGCTCCCAAGTACTAAGCCCTCCCCGTACATTCGCTAACTGGGTAAAGCCATAACGCTTTAGACGTTTACAGGCTCGATTGCCTTGGGCACCGGTCTGGCAAATGGTAACGATTGGTTTATTTTTATCTAAAGTTGTTGCTTGTCGACGTAAATCCTTCAATGGAATATTCCGAAAGCCAAAGACGTGAAACTGTTCATACTGTCGGCGGGGCCGTACATCGATAAACTGAGTATCCCCCTTTTCCTCCTGTAATCTTTCGTGTAATTGAGAAAGCGTAATTTGTTCTACATTTTTAGCCGGCAAAATCATCTTAAATACAATGAGCACAAAAAGAACCGACAACATACATTGGACTAGGGCTAACGACACGAGCGTCCCTCCTTGACCATAGGCTAGTGCTCTTTACTCGATAAAGATCGTTAAAACTTCCGCTCCCTCTTCATCTACAGGGATAAATAGATGCGGCTTCGTTCCTTTAAAAAACGCCGTATCCCCTTCCTGCATCATAAAACTTCTTCCATTATAAGCAAGTTCTATCTGACCTTTTAAAATATAAATAAACTCATCGTGTTCATGGGTATACATTTCTTTACGAATATTTGCCTGTTTTGGGGGAACATAGACGATCGTTGGTTCAACCCGTGTAAAGGGAGAACGATTTGCTAATAGTTCATAAGAATAACCCATATGTTCATCGCCGACCTTCGATTGCCGTTGGTTTTTAGGTAAAAGTACGATATCCTGTTCGGTTTTATCATCTAATAACCAGGATAGGGAAACATTTAGTGCCTTAGAAATTTTCGATAGTGTGGCGATGGCCGATGAAGTTTGTCCGTTTTCTATTTTCGATAGCAAACTTTTAGAAATATTACACTCATCGGCAATCTGTTGTTGCGTCTTTCCTTGCCGTAGACGTAGTTCACGTATTTTTTTACCGATATGATTTAATTGAATGACCAACATCCCCCTTCTCTTTAGCTTAACTTCATATTAACATATTCCACCAGTATTTGTAGGTCGTTTCCAATCCTTTGCTTTAATGAAGTGCAATGTAAATCGCTTTCGATTAAAGCGATATAAAAATAGGTCCTACAAAATACAATTGTAATGTATTCTGCCAGAACCCTCAATTAAATATATGAAAAGGGGGTAGTCATCCTACACATTATTCATGGGATACTTTTCGTGATTCCTCTGGTACATATAATAAGGAACAACCCGTATCTTCCTTATTTAACTTCGCCTTAATAAATCGTGTCGCTTCATTGATTTTATCTTCATCGATCTTCGTTTCAATTCCTAGACCGTGCATTAAATATAAGACATCGTTCGTTGACACATTCCCTGCAGCCCCCGGAGCATAGGGACAGCCACCAAGTCCCCCTAAAGAGGCATCGAAGCGTGTAATACCGTAACGTAAAGAAGTCATAATATTAGCAATAGCCATGCCTTTAGTATTGTGGAAATGCATAATAATGTTTTTTGTCGGGAACCTGTAGAGAATCGCTTCTAATAGGGCTTCTACTTGGGATGGAACCGCCGTACCTAGAGTGTCTCCTAACGAAAGGTCATCGACACCTAACTCAAATAACTGTTCGCACACAATAAGGACTTGTTCAATCGGAATCCTACCTTCGAAAGGACAATCGAACACAGTCGAGACATAACCGGTTACCTTCTTATTTGCCTTTTTAGCCTCAGCGATTACTTCCTTTAAAACGGGGTAGGTTTCGTCAATTGATTTATTAATATTTTTCTTATTATGGGATTCACTAGCTGACATAAAGACATTAGCGGTATCGATACCGGCTTCTAAAGCATGTTCAAGACCAATTAGGTTGGGTACAAGGGCGGAGTATGTGACATTGGGGTTACGGGTAATTCTTCTTCCTACTTCTCTTGCGTCTCGCAAGGCCGGTATCCATTTAGGATGGACAAAAGAAGTGTATTCAATTTCCTCTAATCCTGTTTCAGAAAGGAGATTGATCCAGGCTACTTTATCATCAGTCGAAACAAAACGTGGCTCATTTTGCAAACCATCTCTCGGACCTACTTCTTTAATCTGCACCTTTTCAGGTAGACGCATGCTTGATTCCCTCCTTTTATCAATCAAAGGACGCTAAACCGTGAAAAGTCTTCGAATAGAGCAAACCTTTTGTTTCCTTCTATTCAACCTTGTTGAATCAACTATACAATAAAGAAAGCGCTATTGTCAATGACCTTTTGACCTACTTACATATAGAAAAAGGACCGAATCTTTACGATTCAGTCCTTGAGCGCTAGGATCATTAATTATCACTTTCTAGCCAAAGGTATTCTTTTTCGAAGGAGATGAAAAATGTATCCTAAGCTTAAAGAAACTAGGGATAAGGCAAGGAACGTATACCACTGTGTGGCCGTTTTCGGTAAAAGGAAGCTACCCTCTCTCTCTTTTTCCTCGCCTTGATCGTTTTCGAGTAGTTCAACTTCTAATTCCACGTCTTCTTTACGCTCTTCCTCTGATGGTAACAATGACATCGTTTCTTCAATTAACGGTTCGTTAACGACATAAATATTAGTAATTGTAAATCCATCAACAACGGTCTCGTAACCGGCAACCGCTACTTCATCGACTGTATAAATGATTTCCTTACCTTGGTCATCGTAGCGATCCACATTGTCAAAACGATAGGTCCACTCCGGTCCTACCACCTCCGTACGAGCGACTTCCTTCCCGTTGGCATATAGGATGACCGTAATCGATGAAGGTCGTAGCTCCTCCCTATCCTCTTTCCACAGTTTTTCTCCTTTAATGGTTAAAATCTCGATGACTCCTGCATCCCAAGTTGGGTCGATTCCTTCAGTTGCCTTGAAGTCTCGGTCATAATCTTTCGTCAGATATTCATTCTTATCATTTAAGACAATCTCACGAGTCCAACCGGTCTCTTCATCTGCATCTGAATCAACAGCTGTATCATCACCAGCTTCTCCCTTCGTAAAACGGTACTTTTCTTTTTGTGCTTCAGTTAAAGTAAATTTAACTTGGTACTCGCCAGCTGGTAATTCGTCGAATAGGTAACGGCCATTTTCGTCCGTTTCTGTTTCAGCAAGCTTGTTACCATCTTTGTCGTAAAGTTCTACCTTGACGCCTTCTAACGGTTCTTCATTATCATCTTGGATACCGTTCTTATTCCGATCCACCCAGACATAGTCACCGATGGCGTAAGTGATTAACTTGTTTGTAATGACAAAGCCATCATCTGTTTCTTCAACAGTCGATATATAATGATCCACATCTAACTCTTCAACTGAATAACTGATTACTTCGCCTGCTGGATTGTACTTATCTAAGTTTTCAAAAACATGTTGCCAATCGTTTTGCTCTGAAAGCTTGACGGTTTCTTTTGTCTCACCATTTGCGAGTAGTTGAATTTCAATATGATCTGGACGTAATTCATGTTGATCATCTTTATCTTCCCATACTTTTTCAACAGGAAGGTCGATATGACCAGTTCTTACGTTTGTAACGGTAAATCCGTTGTCAGCATCTCCTGTAATTTCTGTTGTATAGCCTTCAACTTGAACTTCTTCAACGGTGTACTTTATTTTCTCACCTTGATCATCGTATTCGAATAAATCTGTAAAGGTATGCTTCCAATCGTTTGAATCGGAAAGCTCAACATCGTCCAGCTTTTCACCGTTGGCTAATAAGTTAATCGTTACGGCATCTTCAGTGGAACCTTTCCATACTTTTTCAACAGAGACGTCCACTTTCTTCCGCTCATTGCTTGCCTCAATTTTGACTGCTTCTTGCTGACCTTCCACAATCTCTAAGTCATGTTTAGTGTCATCAAGCACATAGCCTGTAGGTGCCTTTGTTTCCTGAACATAATAATGACCGACTTCTAAATCTTTAAAGACGATCTTACCATCTGCATCAGTCGTTTGTCTATCGACCTCTTGATCCTCTGTCGTAAAGAGGGTAAATTCTGCACCTTCTAAGGTCTTACCATCCTCGTCTACTTTGAAAAGCTCGACATCATAGTTGGGCTTATAGTTTTCTACTTCAAAAGTATACAGTTCTTCGGCACTTGGATCGTAAGGTTCATTAATTTCAATTACTTGTTCACCAAAACCGACATATCCTTCAGGGGTGTTCACTTCTTTTAAGATATAAGTTCCAAAGAGTAGTCGGCCAAATTCAGCATAACCGTCTGCATCGGTCGTCGCTGTTTTTAATACCTCTTTTGTATCCCTATCAATGACTTGGAAGGTAATACCTTCAAGAGGATTCACTTCTTGACCATAGGTCGTATCTAGTTTTTCAACGATTAAATAACCGGATTGACCACTTCCACCAGAAGCTAATTGCCTTACCTGAATCGATGCGCCTGATTCGGCATCTTCTGCATCTTCTTCAATACTGTCTCCTGTTATTTTATACTTGTTTGATACTTCTTCTCCATGAGAAGCAAAGAAGAGTGTTGCATATTCGACAATAAAGGCGCGATCTACTTGATCCTTCCATGCGATGGTGAAGTGATCTTCTTCAACGGTTAATTCATAGTTAGCAGGGTCTAATTCATCGCCCTTCTCTAAGCGACCATTATTTTTATCGACACTTGCTTCATACACTTTAATGGTGTCTGCCAGATACTCTTGATTATCTGGGTCAATCATATCTTGAAAGACTAAGTTATTAATGACTTGCTGGGCATTATTAACCTCTACAGACCAATTAATTTTCTTTCCTTGTTGCTTACCTGTTTTATTTCCGTACTTTGTATCACCATACACTTGGACACTTGCATCAAGCTCTGCAAGCTCTTCATCACCATTTAAAACGAGGGCTTTGTTTTCATAGACTTGATAGATATCATCTAATCCTTCAAGACTTGTTTTGTAGGTGATTTTGTAAGCACGATCGGTTTCTCCGATATCTAAAGTAAAGGCATTACCTGTAATTGACGGTTCAATCTCTACTTTATCTGCTTCTGGATAACTACCATCAGACTTAATTTCTAACTCATATATTTCAATCGAATCTTCTACTAACTTTTGATTCTGCTGTGGTTCATCCACAATCTTAAAGTTTTCATATGAATTTTCGCGGTAGTTGGCAATTATTTCATACGTAATTTCCTTGGTATCTGGATTGTAGGAAGCATTCTTCCATGATTGATTGATTGTCTCTTGGTTGACAGGCTTATTTGCTTCAACGTCTCTCTTAATTCGTTCGTCTGAGTTTTCCGGAATCCA
>CALJVC010000139.1 GCA_937974845.1 uncultured Pseudogracilibacillus sp.
TTTACGTTTAACTTGCTCGCACATATTGGTCCATGTTCAATTTTCAAAGAGCAATCAACAATTCAACCTCGTGTTGACTTATATTAGGTTATCACCTTTCAAAAAGCTTGTCAACTATTTTATCGAGGAATTTTATTGTATAACATTTTTTCTTTTTTGTCAAAGGCTAAAGAGTTGTTTTTGAACAACTTTCCTTAGCAAGGTACATATTACTACATTTTTTTTGCTTTGTAAAGGGATAAGTAAAAGAATATTTGAAAATAAAATAAAGTCCTTAATTAAATAGTTAAACGAAAGTTGCCTGCCTTACATCGATGAAACTAAAATTATATATAATTGTAAACAAAAATGAAGCCCGCTAGCGAGCTTCATTTTTATTTATACTCTAAATTGTCCCATATGTCTATTTAAAGTATCTACTAATTCTTGTAATCGTTCGGATACCTTTTGCATTTCTTCTATAGAAACAAGTTGTTCCTTTGCTAACCGCGACACTTGCCCGGTCTGTTCAGCTGAATGGGCGGAACTAGAAGCAATTTGTTCAGAAGCAGTAAGCACTTCCTCAGAAGTAGCTGACATCTCTTCTGAAACAGCAGCCAACTCTTCGATTTCCTTCGCCACCAAGTCAATAGAAGTACGAATATTATCAAATACCGTTCCTAATCGTTCCACTTCTTCTATACCTTGCTCGACCTCAACCATACTAGAGTCCATTGACTGGTCCGCTCGTAACGTATGGCTCTGAATCAACTCAATCAGTTCACGAATATGGACTGCTGAACCTTTCGTTTCATCGGCTAATTGTCTAACCTCGTCAGCTACAACTGCAAAACCTTGGCCTGCCTCACCGGCCCGGGCTGCTTCAATTGCTGCGTTTAAGGCAAGTAGATTCGTTTGTTCCGAAATTTCTGTGATCGTCTCAATAATCGCTCCCACTTCATTAGCATCTGTCCGCAAACGTTCAATGACTAGCTTTGTATCCGTCGTTTCTTCTTTTATACGATTCATCTGTTTTGTAGCACTATCTACACTTTGGCTTCCAGCAATTGCACGTTCACGCATCTCGTAGGCAGATTCAGACACTGTTGATGCTGCGTCGGCTACCTTCTGAACTCCTGCAGACATATCTTCCATCGATTTGACACTTTCATCAGCTACTTCCTTTTGTTGGCTTGCCGAATCATTTAACATCTCTACAGAGCCCACTACTTCATTAACAATCCTAGAAGTTTTATAAGCACTTTCCTTCACTGTTGCTGAAGAATCGAGTAACACTTTACTATCTTTTTGAATATTACCGATTAAGTTCCGCATATTTTCCATAATGACGTTAAAAATTCTTGCAAGTTCACCAAGTTCATCTTTTCGTTTAATAAAATCTCCTTTTAAATCGACACTAAAATCTCCTTGAGCCATCCGTTCTCCGTGATGTACCGTCGCTTCAATCGGACGGACGATATTACGCGTAACCATTAAAATAATTAATGTCAAGGCCACGATAACAACAATAGCACTAATATAAATGACCGCAATTAAACTATTTGAAACTGCTAACGCCTCATTTTTCGGTACGACAATAACCGTTGCCCAGGGATATGTGATCTCATTTATTTTTAAAGGAGAAAACATTCTATACACATCTTGATTGCTTATTTCTGAGTCACCTTCAATGAGTACTTGTTTAAATTCAATAATATCTCGAATTAACTCATCTAAAGAAGGATGCTGTTTCATCGCTGGAACATCATAATAATTCTCACCAATCAGGTCGTTACTTTCATGGGAAAGAACATTACCATTCGCAGTGATCAACCCGGCAAAACCCGTTTCATAAAAAGTAAATTCCCGGATAAACTCATCGATTTTTTCCAAAGTCATGTTCACACCGGTAAGTCCGATTACCTTATCCTCGACAATGACAGGATAGACAATTGAAGTAATTAAATACTCTTTCTCTGCAATTGTATAACGAAATGGTTCCCAAATTTGTGGTTGTCCTTGATTTAAAGCCGAAGTTAATTTGGCTTGAAAATCTCCTTCCTTATTATAATCTGGGATTGGTTCAACTATATACGTACCATCTTCATTTTTTGACCACGAAGGTATAAACTTACCTGTTTTATCGTGACCTTTCTTTCCTCTGTACTTTTGGTCTTGACCATCAAAGGCATCCTGCTCCCAATACATCCAAGTTGAAACCGCCGATTCGTTACTATTCAATAACTGTTGTAACATGAGGTTAGCCTCTTCTCGATTAGGTTCGATTCCCGCTTCAATGTATCCTTCGAAGGTTTTAGAAACAGTTTTAACCGCAGACATCATCGTTCCTAATTCACTTTCGATCTGACCAGATAATCGCTCCCCATGGGAATACAGCATTTCTTCTGCAGTTTGTTTTACTTCCTTTTGCACATTAATTGATACATATAAAATTAGTCCGATAAAAATCAGCAAAGTTGGTAATAAAATTAATGCAAGAATTCGTGTTCTTAATTTTTTCATTACCTGTCGATGGCCCCTTTCTAAGACGAAGTTCATCCATTACCATATCTACTTTATATACGATAAGTTAAAAACGATTAAAAATAAGACAAACTACCTAAATCCTTACAACTATATTTTAGCGGTAAAACGACTCTTTGACAACGTTCTAATATTCCCCTTTGAATATATTGGAAGACACACGGTATAAAATTTCCTATAATGAAAACAAATAAACATAGTAGGACGGACCAATACTCAACGATGAGGAGGAGTGCATTGATAGAAATAAAAATTGATGGTGCTTCAGGAGGAAATCCAGGACTTAGTGGGGCCGGTGTTGTCTTAAAAATCAACGGTGAAATAAAGGAATACTCCTTCCCTTTAGGGATGATGAGCAATCATGAAGCAGAGTTCACAGCTATGATCAAGGCCCTTGAAGTATGTGCCAATTACGGCTATGAACATGGGCTAGCCTTTCAAACAGATTCAAAACTCTTACAAGAAGCTTTCGAGAAAAATTACGTAAAAAACGAGACCTTTAAACCTTTATTAGCTAAAATCAATCGTTTAAAGGAACCTTTTCCATTTTGTTTTATTAAATGGATTCCAAAGGAGCATAATAAACATGCTGATCGTCTCGCCCGCGAAGCTATCTATAGACAAAAAACTTCGACAACAACGCCTTAGTTCATTACCCGGGAAATAAGCTTCCTATACTTCTAAATAAAAATTTTCGTGAGGTGATTAGATGAAACGTTTCATAACTATTCTTCTTCCCCTTAGCGTCTTCGGACTACTGACAGCCTGTCAAGGAAGTGAAAATACCCTCGAAGACACGAATTTAGTTGAAGAAAATGGAGTAGAAACAATCATTGAAAAAGATACTGCAGCGGACGATCCAAACGAAACCGACGAAACAAAAGATGAAACTTCTCCTCCAGATGATGAACAAGCTTATATGGAAAGAGAGTTAAATAAACAATACTTTCGTGAAGTAGAAATCGACATTGAATACGATCGGGATCAGGAATATAGTGCCGAAATTTCCTTCGATGACGGAAGAATTGAAGCCGAAATTGAAGATGAAATCAAGGGAGAAAGCTTAAAAGGTAAAGAAGCCTTTGACTATATTGTTGAACGGATGAGCCAAATTGATATAACAACAACGAGCGATATGAATAGTGTTACCAAAGATATTTTAAGCCTTTTTGATTTATCAGATAATTACAAGGAGCTCGATATCGAAGTAACCCTTCAAAACGGCTCGAAGATAGAAATCGAAGATAAAAAGCATTAAAATAGTAGGCAAGATTCTAAAAATTAGGTGAGAACATGAGTATTTGGTTTTTTATTAATGGAATTGTCCTACTTTGCCTCCTTCTCAAAATTTTCTTTGGTCCCTTTCTATTTTATAGAATCGTCGGAGGACTGGGCATGCTTTTTATATTATATAACTGGACGAGACAGGCCTTTTACGCAACAATTCGCTCTTCGATTTCACGGCGGAAAAAAATTCGTTTAGCCAACATTTCTAAAGCCGTGCTACCCTTCCATAAATGGACCGGTACTACGGCTTTACTTCTTATTATCTTACACCTATACTTGGTGATGCGGTACTTCCCCTTCGATATCCAAAATATGAAAATATTAACCGGTTTATTAGCCTTTATTAGCTTGATTCTCTTAGTTCTTTTCGGCTGGTTAAGGTTTATAAGAACTACCGTAGCAAGAAGATATATCCATTGGACCCTTGCATATATCGTATTTTTTTCTACGATAATACATATCTTTTTCGTTTAAAATACAGGACTAGGGATTAACCCTAGTCTTTTTTCACTTTAAGAAGAATTATCGAATTTTGCCAAATCCTGTTACATAAAAACGTTTTCTTTGATATGCTTATGATATAAGGTATAGAAAGGGGAATGTCAGATGGAACAAACTTTTCGACGAGATATCATTCGAAAGGAAATAAGTAATTTACAAGGTCCTGTATTAAGTTTTTATTTAAACACAAATCCAACTAGTGAAGAGTGGAAAATACGTCTAAAAAATGGTCTAAAACGAATGGAAGAATACCACCGTATCTCAAGTCCGGACGAAGCCCGTCTTCTTAAACAAATTATCGAACAAGTACAAATAAAGGTTCGCGAACTTCAAAGAAATTTAAAAACTAGTCTCATTTGTTTTGCGTCAAAAGATGAAGTTCTATTATATCCCTTTCATTTCCCCGTTGAAAATGATTTCCAATGGAAGGAAGAACCAGCTACCGAGCAGTTAGAAAAACTTTTTGAAACCTATACTCGTACCGGTGTAATTCTCTTACAAGCCCACAGTGTTACACTGATTACATCAACACTCGGTGAATTAGAGGACGAAATTCACTTTGAGATGGATTTTGATACGGAAAACTGGAAACAATATAAAGGTTTGGCCTTCGGCGCTATTATTTCTAGCAGTGCGAACCACCGCCATAAATTTGAAAGACGAATGCAGGAAAATCAAACACGATGGTATCGAAACCTTGTATCAAGGATTCAAAACTATGCGAAAGAAAAGGGATGGAAGTCTGTCTATCTAGTAGGACCCTCAACGTTAACAGAAGGTTTTCGTAAAGAATTAAAAATTGATATTACTGAAGTAATTAACCGGAACTTGGCTAGTAAATCCGCTCAGGAAGTACTTGACAGAACGATTTTTGCCCCGAAGGAAGCTTAATTAAAAA
>CALJVC010000140.1 GCA_937974845.1 uncultured Pseudogracilibacillus sp.
CTTTTTTCTTCTAAGGTTGACAAAGAAAAAAATTCCTGTTATGTTGTTACATGTGCAAGAAAACAAAATAACTTAACCTCGTTAGGTGAGGCTCCTATATGGAGATACGCTGCTGCCCAGAAACGTCGAGAGACACCAATGGGTCAACAGGATCGGTCGACTTAAGGCCATTCTAATGCAGCTGGGGAGATCATATCAGAACCATGCCATATAGTGCTAAAACTCTACGATGGGGGTTGGCGTTGTCCTTATTTATTTAAGGGTAACGGTATCTTTGTATGGGTACACATCCTTCATTGTAGAAGGATGTGTTTTTTATTTATCGTAGGGAGACCCAAAGGTTAAGGAAGTATGGGAGGTGTTTAGGATGGATGCGTCGTCTTCGGATCTGTCGGACTGTATTTGGAGAATTACGAATATTCTGACCTTAAGGCGTAATTGTTTAATAGGAGGAACGGATAATGAGAAGAAAAGTAAACATGATTTACAGGGCAGAGACGGCTGGTGCTTTAATGAAGGACGAATTCGTTGCGCTAACCGGCGATATGACCGTTGACCACGCGCTCGACCAAGTCCGAAAGCAAGTTAGGAATAAAAAGAATATCCATTATGTCTATATCATCGACTATATGCAACAATTACAAGGTGTTCTGTCTATAAGGGAACTTTTAGCTTCGGAAGCAGGGGAGTGCTTAGAAGATATTATGGAAAGGGAGGTAGTAAGCTTCTATCCGGAGGTTGACCAGGAAGAGGTGGCCAAAGTGTTCCGAGATACCGATCTTGTGACGATTCCTGTTGTCAATTCCAAGAAGCAACTACTCGGTGTCGTTCAAGTAGAAGATATTCTCGACGTCATGCAGGAGGAGGCGACCGAGGATTTTCATAAAATGGCACCTTTAACGACCGATATCGATGGTGGCTTAGCTGACGCTTCGATCGGGTTAATTTATAGGAAGCGGATCGTTTGGTTAATTATCCTTGTTTTTATGAATATTTTTTCCGGTGCAGGAATTGCCCATTTTGAAGATGTGATTGCTTCCCATATTGCTCTTGTTTTCTTCTTACCTTTACTCGTAGATAGTGGAGGAAATGCTGGTTCACAATCAGCTACCCTCGTCATTCGTGCTTTAGCGACTGGGGATTTACGTTTAAAAGATTGGTTTTCGATGTTTGTGAAAGAAATTGTTATTTCGGTTTTACTCGGTGTAACCATGGCTCTGGCAGTATCCTTTGTCGGCTTATGGCGGGGCGGCATAGACATTGCTATCGTCGTGGCCTTGACGATGACTTTAATTGTGATTGTCGGTAGTTTAATTGGTCTTTCCTTACCCTTTATTTTCCGCAAGTTGAACTTAGACCCGGCAACGGCAAGCGCGCCCTTAATTACTTCGATTGCTGATATCGTAGGAGTACTTATTTATTTCGGGATTGCTTCTTGGTACTTAAGCCTTTAAGGAGCAAAAAACCGATGCTCGATATATTTAGCTTATCGAGCATCGGCTTTTATTTTTCCTTCTCCTCTTCATTTGGTTCGATATAGGGATTGATATGAACGAGGACATTTTCAACTTCTTTATGCTTTTCGATTAAAGTACGTTTCGTCTTTCTAGCGATATCGTGGCCCTCTTTGACGGTAATGTTCGGATCGACACTAATTTTTAAGTCGATGACCATATATCGGCCGTGGGTTCGGGCTAGGAGTTCGTCAACCCGTTTTACTCCATCGATCCGAAGGACGGTTTTAATATATTTTTCGACCTCTTGTTTCGGTAAAACTTGCTCGAGGACGATATTCGCCGAGGACTTAGCAAGGTCATAACCTACTTTAATAACGATTACCGAGACGAGTAGACCCGCCACAGCATCCCCGTAAATTAAGTAGGCAAGATCTAACTTTTCCCCTAAAATCGCTAGGCCAACTCCCCCAAGGGCGGCGAGGGAGGAAAGGGAGTCCGAACGGTGGTGCCAAGCATCGGCTATAAGGGCTGAACTTTCGTATTTTTTCCCAACGTAATATTTATAATGGAACAAGATTTCCTTTAAAATAATCGAGGCAACTAAGATATATAGGGCGACCGTAGTTGGCGCAACCGGTGTATCGCCGAAAAATACCTTAATCGAGGAAATACTTATTTCGATTCCGACGATAATTAAGAGGAGGGCAACGATAATGGAGGCGATATTTTCTGCCTTTCCGTGCCCATAGGGATGTTCTTCATCCGGCGGTTTATCGGCGATTTTTACCGCAAACAGTATGACGACAGAACTAACGACATCTGAAGCAGAGTGGGCAGCATCGGCAACGAGAGCCCGGCTACCGGATACTAATCCGCCAATCGCCTTCAGGACAGTTAAGAGGAGATTGACAAAAATACCGACCCAGGTTGCAAAGATGATGCGACGGCTACTTTTTTTCATCTTTTTCATCCCTTCTTTAAGTAATTCTATGTTACCAATTATTTAAGGAAAGGTCTATCTTAAGCCTAAGGTCTCTTCCTTTTTGGCGGGGTTTGTTAGAGCGCTATCTTCAAGTGCAATCTAGGAAAATAATTGTTACACTTATAGTAATAGATTTCCATTTATTTACGCAGTTTATTACGGTGAGGAGGATGTAGGATGAAATTACTGACGATTAGAGAGGGAGAAAGGGAACAGTTAGGTGTAAAACTAGAGGAAGGAATTCTTCTTCTTGAGAAAGCCTTATCCCAAGAAGCCAACGAGGCTCTACCCAAAGATATGATGGAAGTAATTGCTCAAGGGGAAGATGGTCTTGAACGTTTATCAGCTTATATCGAAGGCTTGTCCGAGGAGGTAAAACGAGCTTCTATCGTAGAGGAGGAGAAGCTTACCTTTGCCCCAGCAGTACCGAAACCAGAAAAAATTATTTGTATCGGCTTAAATTATAAGAAGCATGCTGACGAGACCGGCTTACCCTATCCAGAATATCCGGTCCTTTTCAATAAATTTAACAACGCTTTATCTGGCCATTTAGAAGAAGTACCGGTACCTAAAACGACTGAACGCCTCGATTATGAAGTCGAGTTAGGGATCGTTATTGGAAAAAGGGCAAAGTATATTACAGAGGAAGAGGCCTTAGATTACGTCTTCGGTTACTGCACGACGAATGATCTTTCTGCCCGAGACTTGCAAAAGCGCGCCTCCCAGTGGTTGACCGGGAAATCTTTGGATGGTTTTGCTCCGGTAGGACCGTATGTCGTAACAAAGGATGAAGTAGAGAATCCGAACGATTTACAATTGACGACAAGGGTAAATGGTGAGCTACGCCAGTCTTCAACGACAGCGGATATGATTTATTCCGTTGAGGAACTTGTAAGCTATATTTCTCAATTTATGACCTTAGAACCGGGAGATCTGATCATGACCGGAACACCCGAAGGAGTCATTATCGGTAAACCAATTCCAGAAAGAGTTTATTTACGTCCAGGGGATGTTGTAACGGTAGAAGTAGAGGGCCTCGGTGCTTTAACGACGAAATTTGTCGAAGAAGCGTAGGCAAAGAAAAAAGGCGCAAGGTTCTTTGATAAGATTATGGTGAAGGAAAGGTAGGTATATTTGTTTCTTAGAGGCATAGGATGTTAGAAAGAGAGGATTCTTAATCAAGACCTCTGCTACGTCCAGTCCTTTCTTTTATAGGTAAAAGGTTAAAAAAGCCTATACCGCCCTTTGACAAGCGCTTACATAAAGGGTACACTATAATTGTGACAACTTTATTACAAATTGAAGTCGAGGTGACGGTTCATGATTCAAGCTGTGCTCACGTATGGTAGCCTATTAACGCTTGCATTACTACTCGTCAGTCTTCTCTTAGTCAAGGTAACCCCGAAGGAGAGTTACCTAGCCTATGTTCCTGGCTTTATTTTCTTTGCCGTCGGATTGGTTTGCCTTTTATTTGCAACCTTATTCGATCGGATTTGGATTTTAGAGGCAGGCTTAGGTGGATGGGGAATCGCTTCCCTCTTTGCAGCAACGATTAGTATGATCATCTCAGCCGTCGTCGATGCCTACCGACAGGAAGAAGCATATAAAGCAGAAAGCTTGTGACAGCCATAAGGTCTGTCACAAGCTTTTTTTACTCGATTAAATAGGTATGCCCATCCCTTTGCTCGACCTTCTTTTGGCGCATGAGGCGGCCGAGGGCCCGTTTAAAGGCGGCCTTGCTCATGTTGAAGGTAGAACGGATAGCTTCCGGTGGGCTGTAATCGTCAAAGGGTATGACTCCATCATGTTCTATTAAATATTGTAAAATATGTTCAGCATCCCTCTCGAGACGTTCGTGCTTCATCGGCTTGAGGGAGGCGTTCAAAGTGCCATCTTCCTTTACTTCGATAATGCGTGCCGTGACTTCTTCCCCTAGGCGGGGTTCTTCCTCCCGTTCGCTCCGGTGGATGAAGGCCCGGTAGCCCTCTTCCGTTAAAAGGACCGTCCCTTCCCTTGCCGTCCGAATCACTCGACCGGTCACTTTATCATTTAATTCGAGATGGTAGGCCTCTTCAATCAGATGGGTAAATTCCCTTTCCTTCGCCGGTACAGCAAAAAGACGGCCGGAGGACTTTTGCTTAAGAACGACGTAAAGGTAGTCGCCAACCTGGGGCCAAACCTTCCGATAAGCTGGTAGATCCCTCGCATCGATTTCAACGAGTTCACTCGTTCCGATGTCGACGTAGATTTTTTCATGGCTTACTTCTTCTACCCTTACCCAGTCAAACTCCCCAAGGGATAACCGAGGAAGGTGCATCGTGACGAAGGATTCTAGGACGAAGACTTCGACAGCTTCTCCCTTCTGTAAGGGCCTAGTCGCTTCGTTTTTTGGCAGGGTAAATTTTTTTAAGCCTTGCTCTAATATATAATAATCGCTTGCTTCCTTTTGTACTTCCATGACTTGGATTGTTCCACACTTCATCCCTCTGCTCCTTTTCTTTTCCGAAGTTGCTTTAGGTTTAGCCTACCTGTTTTTACGAAAAAAATCCACTGAAGGAATCGTTTAATTAAAAAAAGTTGAAATGCCGATGCAAAGCAACAGGATTGGTGGGATGTATACCATTCGCTTGACCAAGGGAAAGTTCGCCAGTAGGTGACCGAAGAAAAAGCCACTGTAGACGAATAATCCGCTCGATAGGGCAATGCATAGAACCGTAGTAAGCATTGGAAAACCGAGGAAAGATGAAGCAATGCCGGCGCCAAAGGCATCCAGAGCTAGAGCAAAGCCGAGGATAAAGGCTTCGGTAATCGAGATCGTACCTGAACGGTCAAAATCGATGATTTCAGGATTTTCGATAAAGGAAGAGTAACCTTTCTTCCTTCGATTTCTTTCCTTTTGTCGAGCCCGTAAACTAGAAGAAAGCATATACAAGCCTAAACAGAGAAAAATCGTCCCGCCGATCATATTGCGAAAATGTTCCGGCATCAAGGGATTGATGAGTTCGCCAATGGTCATAGAAGTAAAGACAATTAAACCAGAGCAGGCAGTAATGATTAGGAAGGACGGGAAAGAAAGGTGGATCTTTCTTAATCCGTAGGTCATGCCAACGGTAAAGCCATCTAAACTTACGGCAAGCACGATAAAAAGGAGTTGGGTCAACATAGCCATCGTTATCATTCCTTGTATCGTTGTTGCTTTAGTATGTTATGTGATGTGAGGACTTTCCGTTATTCTTTTTTACAAAATAGTTACCTACCTAGATAGGGGGGCAGACTTTCGTTTTTCGGCTTCTTATGCTATCCTTTAGGCAAGCCTCTGGAAATAGAAGGAAAATGGCACTTTGCACGACCAAGGATGACTTTATAAAAAAAGGACAGGCTATCTATTGTTTAGGAGGGAAACAAGGTAGTCAAAATTGTCAAAGGATGAACGTTTTTTGACAAATAGCGAAAAAGTTTACGGCTAAGGGTTTTATCATGTATTATAGAAGAATGAAAGGTTCACAAGATACGAAGGAGGTAGCGTCTATGGCTTTTGTTATTTTAGAACCTTGTCAGACTGAAAAGTCAGGCGAGTGTGTAACGGTATGCCCCGTTGACTGTATTGAGGAAGGACCGGACCAGTTTTATATAGATCCAGACATTTGTATTGATTGTGGTGCGTGCGTTGCCGTTTGTCCTGTCGATGCGATTGTTGAAGAATACGATTTACGACCAGAGGACGAAATTTATTTACAAAAAGCTGAAGAATTTTTTGCTAATCGCTAAAAAAATGGATTGGGCCGAAGAAGGCTCCAATCCATTTTTTTGTTTAGTGAGGATGCTTTCACTAGGCTTTTTTCTCGTCTTTCTTCTCGACGACTTTTTCCGCCAAGTGACTAGCGATCCATCGCTCAGCTGTTTTTTCATTAATATCGTAAACTTTTCCTGCCCGTAAAAGTTCCCCTTTATACATCGTTTGTACGTTTAATTTAACTTTAACCATGCTTGCCTCCTTCGAACACCATGAATCGTTCTAAACTCTATTTTACCATAAGTTAATGGTCGAGCTTGTCTTCATGGTCGACTTCAAAGGAGCTTAAGTTAGGTTTACCATTGGTTGGCACGGTTATATTGCAACCATTTTTCGATTTTTTCATCGACTTCCGATATTCGCCGTTCTTGTTCCCGGGTACCGTTACGGAGGGAACGAAGGGCATTCGTTCGAATATCATTAATACGTTCTCCGACGATAAGGACGGATTTTCCAGTTTCGATAACGATGTTACGTGTCGATTCGACATGTTCGTTTAAGTTCGTTGTCTGTTGATACATTTGGTCAGCTAAAGAGCTTTCGCTTTCTGTAATCTCGCTGATCGACTGGATCGACTCGTTGACATAGTTAATTTGTTCCATAATTTTTTGAATCGTTTGAATCGATTCATTCGTTTTGGATAACTGTTTATTAAACTGTTCAGCAAAACGTTCAATTTCGTTACCGACTTTATTTGCATCCTGTTGTACTTCAAGCATTTCTGATGTAATATTTTCAACCGATTCCTTCGTCTGTTCTGCTAAGGTTCTTACTTCGTCAGCGACGACAGCAAAGCCTGCACCGTGTTCACCAGCCCGAGCAGCTTCGATCGACGCATTTAAGGCGAGTAAGTTCGTCTCATCGGCGATGTTTCGAATAAAGGTGATGACTTCAGAAATATTGTTGACCTTCTGCGTTAATTGATTGAATAGTTCTTGTGAATTTTGGAATTCTTTAATCATCGATGCAAAATCTACGAGTGAAGTTTCGATAATTTGTCGACCTAGGTTCGCTTCTTTCACCATTTGTTCAGTTTCCTCGGAGGCCTGGTTGGCAGTCGAGCTAACCCGATCTACCGAATCGTACAGTCGTTTACTCGCAACCTCCATCTCTTCCGCCTCTTCGGCAGTAGAGTTGACAATTTCTAACATATCTCCTAGCTTATCTATTTCTACAATATGTTCCATCGCATGGCTTAAATGGTCGACAAGTCGATAATCATTGGCTTCACGATAGGCTTGTAAAACTAGTATCGTATCGAAGGTGATAATTCTATTTAAGGATAAAAGGATGTCCGATAATAGCTGGGGGTTAGAATGGTATCTTTCTACGATATAAGGAGTAATATATTCGTAAAATCTCATAAAGGAGGCAATAAACCAATCATCCGTCAGTTTAATTTTACTATGGACTTCTCCAATTTTTCTTAAGTTAGCTAAATGGCTATCGCCAAAACTACCCTTGGCCATTTGGCGTATATAGCCGGTAAATAAATTTATCCAACGTTCATGGGTTGTAAAACGATCAAAGATTTCTCTCGTTTCTTTAGTATCCATTAGAAGTTTGTAGTGTCTTTCTGCAATGTTACTTGCTTGGGCTTCTAGTATGTCTTGGATTTCGCGGATATGTATAAAGTCTTGCTTCGTTAATTGTACGTGTTCGATGATCGACCGGAGGTATTGTTGGTTTTCAGATAATCTTAAGTCCATTTTTTTCAAATCTTGTACTTCTACTTTTTTTCGCCGAAATAAACCTCTCATCTCAATCCATCCTTTCTATGGTACTATAGTTAAGGTTAGCAAATTCAAAAAAGAAAAGAAAAATTTCTACAGGAAAAAAGTAATATAAAGGTCTTAGGACTCATTAAAGTTTCGAAATTTGTTCACAATTTAACGGTAAAAATAGCCATAAAGTGCTATATCTGTAGAAATAATGGACAATTTATTGGAAAGCGGGTAGACTGACCTTACTTATCTATCGCAGGATTATAGAAAGAGGGGGACAAGTATGCAGGAGATCATTAAGATGGAAGGGGTTTCTTGGAGGCGGGAAGGTAGAGAAATTTTACGGCAAATTAATTGGACCGTCCAGCCTGGAGAACATTGGGCCTTACTTGGCGGTAACGGTTCGGGGAAAACGACCCTTTTACGAATGGTAAATGGCTATATTTGGCCGACAACTGGCCGAGTAACCGTACTTGGAGAAGCTTTTGGAAGGACGGATATCCATCGGTTGCGCCGTCGAATCGGCTGGGTAAGCTCTTCTTTAGGGGAATGGGTTAATGAGCGTCATTTAGCTGAGGAGATTGTCGTCAGTGGGAAGTTTGCAGCCGTAGGCCTTACCTTTGCTGATCCAGAAGAAGCTGACTTCGAACGGGCAAGGGAAATTATGGACCGTTTAAATATTGGCCATCTATATGGGCAAATCTACGGTAAAGCTTCCCACGGTGAAAAGCAAAAACTATTGATCGCCCGGGCGTTAATGGCTGATCCGGAATTACTTATTCTCGATGAACCGACTAACGGTTTGGATTTCGTTGCTCGGGAGGAGCTTTTACAGACGATTGAGGACCTTTCCAAGGATCCAGAAGGACCGACCTTGCTTTATGTTAGCCATCATATTGAGGAAATTATTCCGATATTTAGTCATACGGCTTTAATTAAAGAAGGGACGATATACCGTCAGGGACCTCGTAAGGAAGTCATCAATGAAGCAAATTTATCCTATCTTTTCGGCCGACCGATTCAAATCGAATGGGCTAAGGATCGGGCCTGGCTATCTTTAAAGGCATAGAAGAAAAAATTTTAAAAAAGTAGGATAATTGTTTTTTCCTCATTGAAAACGAGCAGAAAAGACCTTGTTTTATATAAGAAGTCCTTAAAATAGGGGCTTCTTTTTACTTAAAAAAGAAAAAATCGACTTTTGTCAACTTTAAAAAAATGAGTTATGGTTAAAGTGTCGATGCATCGAGAAATTATATCGAGGGAGGTAGATATTGAAGCTTGAACTGAAATCTTCCTTACTTATCGAAAAAAAGCAGCCCTTACTTTGTCTAGGAATCTAAAAAATGCGTAGGAGAGAGTACCGGGGCAAAAGACAAGTATTATCACCTTATTATTTATAATAGGATCGCTCTTAGAAAGGCAGGCTCGACAAATCGTCGAGCCTGTATCTTTACATAAAGACTTCTTTTAATAGTTCTGGCAATTCCTTTTGCCAGTATTTCCAAGTATGGTTTCCTTCCTTATTGATCGTTAAATGATAGCTGGATATTCTTTCTTTTAATTTGGCGACGAGGGCTTCGTTCGGCTTAACAAAGTCTAACTTACCCATTTTTGTCGTTCCGACGGAGGTTTCTAATAAGCCATACGTATGCCAAATTTCCGGCTCGTTAGCATCGTCGAAGTTAGCGACGAAATCAAGGACCTTGTCATCGACATAAGGGGATTGCATTACAACCTTTTGGAACTGCCCTGGACAGGCTAAGGCCGTAATCAAGGATACGGTACCGCCTAGGGAGTCCCCCATTAAAGTATATTCCTTCCCTAAAGGATTTAAAGGGAGGATATCTTCTAATAAGGGCACGAGCTCCTCGACGATAAACTTTTGGTAGGCATGAAATTGTTTCCCGTCGGGATGATATTTGTCCCAACGATCAAACCGGTCGATATAAGGAATACCAACAAAAATAGTATTAATAATATCTTCGGATTCATGGAGCCGATCGCTTAAAGTAGCGACCCGACCAATTTGGAAATAATCATCCCCATCCTGCATAATACAAACATGGTGGGCATATAAAGTGTCGTACGCCTCCGGTTCATAAATTTTGACTGTAATCGACTCTCCTAAATGTGTGCTGTCGATTGTACGGTCGTACATAGTACCTTTTCTAGCCATGAATATTCCTCACTTTCTTTTATTCCTCTGCACTTTGATGGAGTTCATAGTAATGTCCCTTTTGCTTCATCAATTCCTCGTGACTGCCTCGTTCGATAATTCGACCTTGTTCTAGCATGATAATTTGATCAGCCTGTCGAATCGTGTTGAGGCGGTGGGCAATAATAAAACTTGTTCGCCCCTTCATCAATCGTTTTAAACTATCTTGGATGAGCAACTCGGTTACGGTGTCGATATTGCTCGTTGCTTCATCTAAAATCAAGATGGCCGGGTCAGCAATCATTGCCCGGGAAATAGTCAGCAGTTGCTTCTGCCCTTCACTTAAGATACCGCTAGCTTCATCTAGGGTCGTATCGTAACCTTCTGGCAGGCGACTTATAAAGTCATGGGCATTGGCAAGCTTAGCTGCTTCGATTACTTCCTCATCTGTAGCGTCTAAACGACCGTAGCGAATATTTTCTCGAATAGTCGTTTCAAAGAGAAAAGATTGTTGTAAAACGAAGGCCATATGGGAACGTAAACTTTCTCGCTTAATTTCTTTGAGAGGGATACCGTCTAGGTAAATCGTTCCTTCATTATAGTCATAGAAGCGGGAGATTAAGTTAATTAAAGTAGTTTTTCCCGCTCCGGTGTGGCCGACAAGGGCGATTGTTTCACCTGGACGAACTTCCAAATCTATATCTTTTAATACGGGCTGGTCGTCATAGCCGAAGCTCACATTGTCGAAAACGATATGACCTTTTGGCCGTTCGATGTCGATAGCCTTCGTTTCGTCGATAGCTTCGTAATCTTCATCTAATATGGAAAAGACTCTTTCGGCTCCGGCGACCGCCGAGAGTAAAATATTAAATTGGTTAGATAGTTCGTTTAACGGCCGGGTAAATTGTCGAGCATATTCAGAGAAAATGACGATAACCCCTACCGTAATATGTCCCTTAATTGCTAAAATTCCACCGAATAGAGCGATTAAGGTGAAACTAATAAAGTTTAAGGTGTTCATTACTTTTGGAATGAATCCACCGATTGTCAATGCCCAGAAGCCGGACTGCTGAAGGTTATAGTTTTTCTCAACGAATTCCTTTTTAACCCTTTCTTCCTGGGCGTAGGCCTTTACGATTTGTTGGCCTGAGACGACCTCTTCAATAAAACCGTTCAGTTCCCCGAGATTTTGTTGTTGTAATTTAAATAAGGGTCCGGTCCGTCGGGTAATCCAGCGCATACCGATAAATAGTAGGGGAATGATTGTCATCGTGATTAAAGTAAGGATAGGACTTAGATAGAGCATGACGGCAATCGTTCCGATAATCGTAATGACGCTGGCAAAGACTTGGATGATCGATTCGTTCAAGGTGTTATTAATGTTGTCGATATCGTTTGTGACCCGACTCATCAATTCCCCTTGTTGTCTCATGTCATAAAATTGGATCGGTAGCCGGTGAAACTGTTCAAACAATTGCTTCCGTAAGGTATAGACGATATGTTGGGCAATACCGACCATCCAGTAATTTTGTAGAAAAACGGATAAGGAATGTAAGATGTAAATAACGAATAAACCACCGATTAAAGTTAATAGGCCGGTCGTTTTCTTCGTAACGATAAAGTCGTCTACCGCCATCCCGACTAAGTAAGGTCCGAGCAGGCCGAGTAGGGAACTAGCGATGACCATAAGGATGACGAGAAAGAGCATGATCCGCTTTTCTTTAAAATAGCTAGCTAAACGTTTAACCGTTTGCCAGGTGTTTTTTGCCCGATTTTTTTTATCCTTCTCTAAAAAGTCGAGAGGGATTTTTTTATATTGAAAAGGTTCCTTTAATGTATTATAACGCATGAGCATCCTCCTCCATTTGGGAAGTGACGATTCGTTTGTACAGAGAAGACGATGCCATAAGTTCTTCATGGGAACCGAGGCCGATAACGGTTCCTTTGTCGAGTAATAAAATACGGTCTGCTTGTTTTGCAGTAGAGATTTTCTGTGTAATGTTCAGCATCGTACATTCGTAACGATCGATCGCTTGGAGCAATCGGGCTTCCGTCTGCAGGTCGAGCGCACTTGTACTATCGTCTAGAATTAAAATGCTAGGCTTCCGTATCAAGGCTCTAGCAATGGATAGGCGTTGTTGTTGCCCGCCGGAAAGGGTCATTCCCCGTTGCCCGACTAAGGTATCGTAGCCTTCGGGAAATTGCAAAATCGTATCATGAATCTGGGCATCCTTCGCCGCTTGGATGACTTCTTCGTCCGTTGCATCCTGTTTGCCAAAAGTAATATTATCCCGAATCGTTCCGGTAAACAGGAGAGGGCTTTGGGGGACGAAGCCGATTTGCCTCCGCAGTTCATTGACCGAGTAGCTTGTGATTGGTTTTCCGTCGATTAGGAGCTCCCCTTCGGTCACTTCATACAAGCGCGGGATTAATTGAACGAGGCTCGTTTTTCCTGAACCAGTAGCTCCGATAATAGCTAGTTTTTCCTTCGGCTCCACATGGAAAGAGACATTTTCTAACGTGGCCGTTTGTGCATTATGGTATTGGAAATATATCTGGCGAAACTCGATTTCGCCTTTAATTTTTTCCCCGGGTGTTAGGCCGATGTCCCCGGTTGAGGGCTCTTTCTCATAATCAGTCGGCTCTTCGTTGAAGATGACATCGATTCGCTCGATAGAAGCCTTCGCTCGGGAGAAGGCAAGGGCGATGAAGGTAAACATAGAAATCGCCATGACTGTTCGTAGGGCATAGTTAATAATAGCGACGACATCTCCGACATTGGTAGCACCGGCGAGTACTTGTTGATGTCCGAACCAGAGGACAAAGAGTAAGCCGAGGTTCATACCGAACAGTAGGACGGGCATCGAAGCTTCGACAAAACGGAAGGCTTTGGCACTGTCCGAAGCTAGTGCCTTGTTGGCCTTCATGAAGCGACTGTTTTCAAAGGCACTTCTAACAAAGGAACGAATCGTCCGCATACCGGCGATGTTTTCTTGAATGATTTGGTTCACTCGGTCAACTCTTTGCTGCACGTTTTTAAACATGGCACTACCTTTGACAAGGACAAAATATAAAAATGCCAACAGAACAGGTACGGTAACTAAAAAGATAGAGGCAATTTTGGCATTTACAATCAAGGCCATGACGACGCTTCCGATGACGAGAAAGGGTGCCTTTGCCATGATTCTGAGAGCCATGAAGATTGTATTTTGTACTTGTCGAATATCGTTGGTGAAGCGGGTAACGATCGCTGAGCTTGGGAATTTAGCTAATTGGGCATAGGTAAAGGTTTGGATATGGGCAAAAAGTTCTTCCCGTAATTGATAAGCAAAGCGTACACTAATATGCGAGGCATAGAAAGAGTTAATGATTCCAGAAACAAAGGTTATAGCGGTAATGATGAGCATGATCGTGCTCCAAAAAATAATCGCTTCTTCGTTCTGTACCATAATTCCATTGTTGATGATAATACCGAGAAAAAGCGGAAAGAGAAGTTCGGATATAAGTTCGATAAAGGTTAAGCTATAGGCAATAATAATATGTAATTTATATGGTTTTAAGTATTTAATAATCGTTTGCACGTAAATCCCCCAATACTACAATCCTTTTTAAGGGTACTTCCTTTTATGAAAGGATTTATTTTATTCATTATATCGAAAGAATAAAAGACGATTCAAGAAGGACGTCTAGCTCGGAAAGTTTTCTACTAAAAATAAAGCTTTATTCTTCTATTATATAAGGAACTTTTTTAAATTTATTCTAGATTTCATAGAAGCTAAGGTGAAATTTCCCCTAAAGATAAGTAGTAAGAGGGATACAAAAGTTCCCTTAACATTAAAAGCTATTAGCATTATTTTAAATGCGGTACCGAATGGCTAAAAAAGTAAATGTCCTTGCGCGTAATTTATTTCTCGGATTATTTTTATGATTGTTTTTTATACTATAGTGGGGTATAGTATATTTAGTAGTAAAAGATGAAGGAGATAGGTAGATATGGCAGATTACCTTTACGATCAACCGGTGAAGCCAAGAACGGAAGAAGAGAAGAAGGCGATCATCAATCGATTGAAGCGGATCGAAGGACAGGTCCGTGGAATTCAAAATATGGTCGAGGAAGATCGATATTGTATCGATATTTTAATACAAATTAATGCTATACAGGCAGCTTTGCAGAAGGTGGGGCTCTCGATTACTGAACGGCATATGAACCATTGCGTTGCCCACGCCCTTAAGACGGGTGACGGCGACCAGGCGATTCAAGAACTGGTCGATGTCATGAAGCACTATGCCAAATAGTGTCCTGGCTAGAAGGGAAGAATGAAGGAGGTTTTATCAGTGGCGAAGAAAAAGGACGTCACGGTACAAATCGGCGGTATGACGTGCTCAGCCTGCTCTACACGGGTAGAGAAGGTTCTTAACCGCCAAGATGGAATAGAGGCGAATGTTAATTTAACGACGGAAAAAGCCCGGGTTCAGTTTGATCCTGAGTTAGTATCTGTTGAAGATATTACATCGACAATTGAAAGACTTGGCTATGATGTCCAGGTAGAAAGGGCCGAGTTCGATATTCGTGGAATGACCTGTTCGGCTTGTTCTAGCAGGGTTGAAAAGGTCCTTAATCGTCAGGAGGGGATCCAACAAGCGACGGTTAATCTCGCAACAGAGACCGCAGTTGTTACATATTACCCTGGGATCGTATCGGAGGAAGATATTGTCGCAAAGGTTAAAAAACTAGGCTACGAAGCGTCGAAAAAGGAGGAGCGTCAAGGAAAGGAATCTGTAGAAGATCAGGAGCTCCGTCGGATGAAGCGAACGTTAATCGTATCGGCGCTTTTAGCCACACCTTTACTTTTAACGATGCTGGAGCATTTGTTCGGTCTATCGTTACCGGCATTTTTAATGAATCCATGGTTTCAATTTGCTTTAGCGACCCCGATTCAGTTTATTGTCGGTTGGACGTTTTACGTCGGCGCTTACCGTAGTTTACGGAGTAAGAGTGCTAATATGGATGTATTAGTAGTTATGGGGACGAGCGCAGCTTATTTTTACAGTATCTATGAAGGAATGAAGGATGTCGTCCATCCAGGGTACGAGCCACATTTATATTTTGAGACAAGTGCGATGCTCATTACACTCATTTTATTTGGAAAATATTTAGAAAAGAAGGCGAAGGGGAGAACGAAAGAGGCGCTTTCGAGTTTACTAGCTTTACAGGCGAAGGAAGCAAGGCGTCTCGTCGACGGTAAGGAAGAACTCATTCCGCTAAAGGAAGTTCAGGTCGGGGATGTTCTTTTAATTAAACCAGGGGAGAAAATCCCTGTAGATGGTGTTGTCCTAAGAGGAAGTACAACAGTCGATGAATCGATGTTAACCGGAGAGTCGATGCCGGTGAAGAAGACAGTCGACGATGAAGTCATCGGTGCGACAATGAACCGTAACGGAACGATTGAAATGTTGGCACAAAAAGTAGGGGAAGCCACAGCCCTTGCCTCGATTATCCAAGCGGTAGAGGAAGCCCAGGGATCTAAAGCGCCTATTCAACGAATGGCTGATAAAATCTCAGGAGTCTTTGTTCCAATAGTATTAGGTATTGCTTTAGTAACTTTTATCGTTTGGTATTTCTTTGTTACTCCTTACGAATTTGAGCCAGCCCTGATTACTTCGATTGCTGTGTTAGTCATTGCCTGTCCTTGTGCTTTAGGTTTAGCGACTCCGACATCAGTGATGGTCGGTACTGGAAAGGCGGCAGAGCATGGTATTTTGTTTAAGGGTGGCGAACATTTAGAAAGGACGCATGAAATAGATACGATTGTTTTTGATAAGACGGGAACAATCACCCGGGGAAGACCGGAAGTGACGGATGTGGGTGGAGACCGGGAGCTACTGCAACTCGTTGCTAGCGTAGAGGCCGGCTCAGAACACCCCCTAGCAGAGGCCATCGTCGCCTACGCCCTAGAACAAGGAATTGAAAATCTACCAGTGACGGACTTCCAAGCTGTACCAGGTAAGGGGGTCCAGGCAGAAGTAGATGGAAGGAAGGTTCTCGTCGGTTCCAGGAGATTTTTACAAGAACACGGTATCGAAATCGAGGCCGAAGAAGAGAAGGTCTACGAACTTGAAGCCAGTGGAAAATCAGTCGTCTTGGCAGGCGTTGACGGTGAATGCCTCGGCTATATTGCAGTGGCAGATAGGGTAAAGGATACGGCTGAAGAAGCCATCCGTAAACTGAAGGAGGCCGGCTTTGACCTTTATATTTTAACCGGAGACAACGAACGAACAGCCCGCGCCGTCGGACGAGAGGTTGGTATTGATCAAGTGCTGGCCGAAGTTTTGCCAGAGGATAAGGCGAAGAAAGTAGAAGAACTACAGGCCCAGGGCAAGAAAGTAGCGATGGTCGGAGACGGAATCAACGACGCACCCGCCCTAGCGACAGCGGACATCGGCATCGCCATCGGAACCGGGACGGAGGTAGCTATTGAAGCAGGGGATGTAACGATTTTAGGAGGAGAATTACTACTCATTCCAAAAGCATTGAAAATTAGTCACGAGACACTGAAGAATATCCGACAAAATCTTTTCTGGGCCTTTGCTTACAACAGTGCAGGAATTCCTATCGCTGCAGCTGGCCTCCTTGCCCCCTGGATCGCCGGAGCCGCCATGGCCTTTAGCTCAGTCAGCGTCGTCACCAACTCCCTGAGACTAAAGCGAGTTAAACTCTAGAGGATTGAACCTCTAAAAACTAAGCGGTGGCGCTAGATTGTTTTAGCCTATAGGGAATTTACCCTTGAAACCTGGGTGGTGGTGCTAGAGTATCTTTGCCTATAGAGGATTAACTAATGAAACCCTGGCGGCGACGATATCTTAGACTAAAACTAGAGGAACCAGCAATTAGGAGAAGCTCGCTCGAAGGCTTGACCCTTACAGCAGTTTTCAAATCGCCGGAAGTTAGCGCGCAAAAGAGAAGGATAGGACAAAGAACTTTAATAGTCCATCCTTCTCTCTTTTTTCGACTAGTGATAAAGGGGGTTACCTTCGCTATTTCATCGAGCGATTGCAGGACTAGTAATGAAGGTTTTCATCATTTCTGCCTAGTCTAGCAGGGTCACTCCACTGCACTTTTGGTGGAAGTGGTACGCGGCAGTGGTTCTGCGTCGCACTTTTGATGGATTTTCTGTAAAAGTGATACGTGGCGGTGTTCCCGCGTTGCACTTTTTTGTGTTTTTCTGAGAAAATGATGCGCTGGGTGTTCTTGCGTTGCACTTTTGTTGGTTTTTTGAGAAAAGTGATACGTGGCAGGTGTCCCTCGTCTCACTTTTGGCTGATTTTGCGGGAAAGTGATACGTGGCAGTGCTCCCGCGTTGCACTTTTTGTGGATTTTTTGGGAAAGTGATACGTGGTGAGTGTCCCGCGTCGCACTTTTTGTGGATTTTCTGAGAAAGTGATACGTGGCAGGTGTCTTGCGTCGCACTTTTGGTGGATTTTCTGTAAAAGTGATACGTGGTGGTGGTCCAGCGTTGCACTTTTTGCGGTTTTTCTGGGAATTTGATACGCGGCAGTGTTCTTGCGTTGCACTTTTGGTGGAATTTTGGGAAAAGTGATCCGTGGCGGTGCTCCCTCGTCGCACTTTTTGGGTATTTTCGAGAAAAGTAATCCGCGGCGGCTCTCCAGCCTCGCACTTTCAGCGGATTTTCCAGAAAATTGGTACTCCCTTGTAATTGAAGCTCTTTTAGTAGGGGTTGTCCCTTACTTTCTTCCAAGGGTCTGTTAAAATAATAGGTGGTAGGAAGCTTGTTTCGACTTCCTTTTTTAATTATAAAATTTCCAAGGACTTTTTTAAAAAAATTGTTCGAAAATCTAGCACATAAGAGCAGTTTTATGATATTCTTTTCAATGGAAAGGATGAACAAGATGGTGAAAATTATTGCGACAGCCGAGTCTGTCGAACAGGCGGAAAAGCTATTAGAAGCTGGGGTCGACCAACTTTATATTGGTAATGACGACTTTGGCCTTCGTTTACCGAATTCTTTTACGCAAGAAGAAATCGAAACGATAACAAAACTAGCCCATTCCCGTGACAAGGAAGTCATTGTTGCGGTGAATGGATTAATGCATAATGAACATATCCAAGCCCTGCCCCCTTATTTAAAGTTTTTAGAAAGTATACATATAGACGGAATTACTTTAGGGGATCCGGGCGTACTCCAAGTAATGCGGAAGGAAAACATTGACCTTCCTTTTATCTACGATGCCCAAACCCTTGTCACTAGCGCAAGGCAAATAAATTTCTGGGCAAAACGTGGCGCTGTCGGTGCTGTATTAGCCCGAGAACTAACCTGGGAAGAATTACAACAAATCCGTCGCCAAGTAGACGTCCCTTTAGAAATTCTCGTTTACGGTGCAACTTGTATTCACCAGTCCAAGCGTCCCCTGGTAGAAAACTATTTTAATTTCGTTGATAAAAAAGTCGATACCTCGAAGGAACGGGGGCTTTTCCTAGCAGAACCAAAGCGAAAAGATACCCATTATTCCATCTATGAAGATAAAAATGGTACGCATATTTTCGCTACAGATGACGTAAACTTGCTCCCGTATATCGATGATTTATTCAATGTAAACTATGACCGTTGGAAATTGGACGGGATATTTACTAAAGGCGATCGTTTCGTAGAGATTGCGAAACTCTTCGTTCGAGCGAAGCGTGAATTAGAAGAAGGTCAGCTAACATTAGATTTAAAACTTGCGCTCAATGAACAGTTAATCAACCTTCATCCAGTAGAGCGTACATTGAACGAAGGTTTTTATAGTAAGGATCCTGATGAAGTACAATAAGTAAAAAAATCGTGTCGATTATAAACTAAAAAAAGAGGGTAACCTTTAAATAAGGAGGAAAAAATATGACGACGACAAAGACGAAAGTAAAACGTCCCGAAGTGCTAGCTCCGGGTGGTACCTTAGAAAAATTAAAAACAGCCATCCACTATGGTGCGGATGCTGTCTATATCGGCGGAAATGCTTACGGTTTACGCCGCCGTGCTGGTAACTTTACCTTTGAAGAAATGGAGGAAGGTGTCGCCTTTGCAAGAAAGCATAACGCAAAGGTATACGTCGCTGCGAATATGATCGCCCATGAAGAGGACGAGCAAGGAGCCGGGGAGTTTTTCCGCCGGGTTCGGGATATCGGTATCGATGCGGTAATCGTAGCTGACCCAGCCTTGATCGAAATTTGTGCTATGGATGCTCCGGGTTTACCGATCCACCTTTCAACCCAGTCTTCCGCTACGAACTATGAAACCCTAAACTTCTGGCACGGGGAAGGGTTAGAACGGGTAGTCTTAGGCCGGGAAGTAACTATGGATGAGATTCGGGAAATAAGAAACAACACCGACGTAGAAATTGAAACCTTCATCCACGGTGCCATGTGTATCTCTTATTCTGGCCGTTGTACCTTATCCAACCATATGTCACAAAGGGACGCTAACCGCGGTGGTTGCTCCCAATCCTGCCGTTGGAAGTACGAGCTCTTCGAAACCCCTGAATTAACCGAACGAGTTTCTTTATTAGGGGGAGACCCGGAAGAAGCCTTCTCGATGAGTGCTGTCGATATGGCAATGATTCGTCATATTCCAGATTTAGTCGATGCTGGTGTCGATAGTTTAAAAATCGAAGGCCGGATGAAGTCGATTCACTATGTATCGACGGTATCCAACGTTTACAGCCGGGCAGTCGATGCCTATTGTCAAGATCCGGAAAACTTTGAATTTGACCAAGCTTGGGAAGACGAGCTTTGGAAAGTAGCCCAAAGGGAGTTAGCGACAGGTTTTTACTATGGAACACCGACGGAAGATCAGCAACTCTTTGGAAAACGTCGTAAAATTCCACGCTATACCTTTATCGGCCAAGTCCTCGACTACGATGAAGAAACGGGAATTGCTACTATCCAACAAAGAAACCATTTTGCCGTTGGGGATGAAATTGAATTTTACGGACCGAACTTCTCCCACCATACCCAAGTAATTGAAGAATTATGGGACGAAGATGGCGAACCAATCGACCGTGCCCGCCATGCGATGATGACTGTAAAAATGAAAGTAAATCAACCAGTGAAAAAACTTGATATGATGCGAAAGCTTATTGGCTAAAAAGAAAAACCACTACCAATGATTTTGTTGGTAGTGGTTTTTTTACTATTTTATTCTTACTGCATTCCTTCGGATACACCGAGTAAAATAATCCCGAACATGACGATAGCAATCATGACGTACTGCCCTCGGGACATAACTTCTTTTAAGAAAATCCGGGAAAGAATAACGGAAAAAATACCGTGAGCGGCGATTAAAGGCGCAGCAATAATCGCATTACCAGCTAGGGCGAAAACATAGAAAAACTGTCCCGTCGTTTCTAAAATCGCTGCATAGGCCCGGTCACGTTCCTTCAGAATAAAGAAATCTTCTTTCTTGATAAAGCGGACATACGTATAGGCGCCTAGAGCTACGATAAAGAAGGTTAATTCATAAGAAATTAAGGCCGCATCCTCACTGATCAGTTCTAATTCATCTAAATAAATACCGTCGGCAAAAGTTCCTAACCCATCGATAATTGCATATAGAATCGGGAAGGTAATGGCCATTACACTAAGCTGGTATTTGGGATCGATTTTTTCCTGCTGTAAACTTCGCACCCGATCTTCAATTCGTTTCTCGATAATAGCAAGACCGAGGACACCGAAAGTAATGATAATTACGGCCGACACATCGATAATATGCATTTCCCGTGGGAAAAAGATAAAAAGTAAAATCGCACTGACGGCTCCGGCTGAGTTTTGCACAGGAGCGGAAATCGAAAGCTCAATATAACGTAATCCAATATATCCGACCGTCATGGAAATAATATACATGGCGGAAACGGGCAAATAGCGAAGCATATCGATTGGGTTGTAGTTAAAATCGATAATGAATAAATAAATAAGGGCATGGGCTCCCATAACAAAGCCAACCATCGTGACAATTTTTAAATGGCTATACTTGTCCGTCGGCTCAGAGCCTTTCTTATAAAATAAGTTCGCTGCTCCCCAAGCGATTGCCGTTAAAATTGCAGAAATTAACCACATACGACTAAACTCCATTTCTTCAAGTGATCGTGTCGAAAAAACACCTTAATCATAATACCATATATTGAGAAAATATTCAGTTAAAAAAATAGCAGACTAGGCTTCTAGAAAATCCTAGTCTGCTAAAACAAGTAAAATGATATACGGGCAAGGAAAATTTAGAGGGAAGGGGAGCGCCCCGGATTATCTTCGTTTTCCCTTCTCTCTTCAATATATAGCTTTCGGGTCGGCACAGCAATTTGAGCCCTTTCCTCTTCTAAAATATCTAAAATTTGTAGATTGATTTCCTCGCGAATCTGTAAATGCTCGCCCCAATCCGTCGTCTTTGTAAAGAAGTAGAGCATGAGGTCGACACCGTCCTCTTGAAACTCGTTTACCTTGACAAAAATGGTCTCCTCATGGATTTCCGGATGGGCTTGTAGTAAGCTTTCTATCTTCCGGGCGACCCGTTCGATTGTCTCCCGGGAATTATCATACGTGAGGCGTAAATTAAAGGATATTCGCCTTTTCCCCATTTTACTCCAATTAGTAATCGGTTCAGTTGCTAAGGTTGCATTAGGCACGACGACAAGGGCTTGGTCAAAGGTTCGTACCTTTGTACTGCGGAAGGAAATATCCTCGACCGTTCCTTCGACACTTGGGGTTTTAATCCAATCGTTAAGGGAGAAAGGCTTTTCCGTAACGATGACGACCCCACCGAAAAGGTTAGCAAGGACATCCTTCGCAGCTAAGGATACGGCCAGGCCCCCGATACCTAAACCCGTAATCAAGCCTCCAATATGGTAGCCGAACTGTTGTAGCACGATGCTAAAGGCGATGATAATAATAATAAATTGTAAAGTTCGGGAGAGAAAGGGGATTAAAATTTCATCAATTTCTATCTTTGTCGTTTCACTAATAAAGGAAAATAAGTTAGACGAATTGCTCGTTAAATTGACTAGTCCCCAGCTAAATAAAATAACAAAAATTGACTTCATCCATTTTACAATAAGCGGTGTCGTCTGATCGATATAAGGGTAGTAGGTGATAGCGACATAGAGCCCAATAAAAATAAAGAACCATTGCAAAGGCCGATCGAAGGCCATGACTAGGTTGGGCAAAAACTTACTATCGATTTTTCCACCTAATTGGATGATAAGCTTCATAATATATTTAGCAAAAATTTGCCGAAAGATTAAAAAGGCAAAAAATATTAACAAGGAAGTTAATAATAATATTAAATGTTCTCGTGAAATAAAATACTCCCAGGTCATTCGCAACACCCTAATTTTTTTCTTTAAGTATAACATAAGAGTAAGGTTGGAGACAGTTTCCTAAAAGCGATAGGCGGTCGAACAAAGCATGAAAAACTTTTGAAAATGAAAATTCACTGTCTCAAACGCATAAAATATATTACACTTATAATAGTGTCACTTATTTAGAATGAAATTTATCTTTAGGAGATGATCTTGTGCAAATGATCGATGAGCTCATATCGGTCCTCGATCGCGAGCGCGTTACAACGAATGAAACAGTATTACAACAACATAGTAAAGATGAATCTTATCATAGACCTGCTTTACCTAAGGTTGTCGTATATCCGAAGACCGCCGAAGAAGTAAGCGAAATTGTCACGATAAGCAAAAAATACGAAGCGCCAATTACAGCCTTCGGTATAGGTTCTAGTTTAGAAGGACATGTCATTCCCTACGAGGGAGGAATTACGGTCGATTTTTCTTTAATGAATGAAATTATCGAGATTCGCCCTGATGACTTCCTCGTTCGAGTACAACCAGGGGTAACCCGAGAACAACTAAACGAAGCTTTAAAACCTTACGGCCTGTTCTTTTCCGTAGACCCTGGTGCCAATGCTACCCTCGGCGGAATGGCTGCGACAAATGCTAGTGGAACTACTTCTGTTCGCTATGGCGTCATGCGGGATCAAGTACGGAACTTAGAAGTCGTCCTACCCGACAGCTCGATTATTAAAACAGGAAACGATGCTGCAAAATCCGCCTCTGGCTACCATCTGAACGGTCTCTTCATCGGTTCAGAGGGCACCCTCGGCCTCATTACCGAATTAACCTTAAAAGTCTACGGTATACCAGAACACGTTATTGCAGCCCGAGCAACCTTCTCGACAATCGATGATGCGGTCCAAGCCGTTACGCTCCTTTTACAGAGTGGAATAGAAATCGCAAGGGTAGAGTTGGTTGACGAGCAATCAATCGTCCAAGTGAACAAGGCCCGGGAGACGAATTATGCTATTGCTCCGACCTTGTTTTTAGAACTACACGGTAACGAAGCGGGACTAAAGGAATCAGCAGAATTTATGAAGACTCTTTTAGAGGAAAAGAATGTCACCGCCATCGAATACGATGAGGAAACCGAAGCCCGTCAGCGTCTATGGGAAGCTCGTCACTATGTAGCCTATGCTTATACGAGCGCTTATCCTGGAAAACAATTAATGGTTACCGATGTTTGTGTTCCTTTTAGTGAATTAGCCGGCGCAGTCATCCAAGCAAGGAAGGAATTAGAATCCCTCGGTTTAGATGGCGGGATTGTCGGCCATGTCGGAGATGGCAATTACCACGTCCTGCTGATGATCGATATTGACAATCCCGAAGAAGTAAATAAAGCGAATGACTTTAATGAAAAAATTGTCCAGCACGCCCTCGCATGCGGTGGGACTTGTACCGGAGAGCATGGAGTCGGCGTTGGAAAATTGAAATATCAAGAGCGGGAACATGGCGCGGCCTATCAATTGATGCGCACGATCAAACATGCCCTCGACCCGGACAATCTATTTAACCCTGGGAAGATGGTAGAAGGCTAAAAGCGAGGAGCAACTTAGGTATAGCAAGAATTTTAATAGAGAAAGGAAGTGGCTGGACCACTTCCTTTTTATTAATTCAAATTCACCCAAACAGATTTTACCTGTGTATAAAGTTCTAAGGCGTGTTGGCCCATTTCCCGGCCGTAACCAGACTGTTTGTAACCTCCGAAGGGTACGGCAGCGTCTAAGGCATTATACTCATTGACCCAAACGGTTCCCGCTTCAATTTGATGGGCAACACGATGGGCCTTACGGATATCCGTCGTCCAGACCCCTGCTGCGAGACCGTACTCAGTATCATTAGCCATACGGATAATATCCGTTAAATCGTCCTCGTCTTCAAACGGGGTAGCCGCTAGGACGGGACCGAAGATTTCCTCCTGACTAATCGACATATTCCGGTCGACGTCGGCGAAGATAGTAGGGGGAATGAAGTAACCGGAACGATCGATAGGTTGCCCACCGATAATCGCTTCTGCACCGGCCTCATGCCCTTCCTCTAGGAAACGATTCACACGGCTGAATTGTTCATTTGATACAAGGGGACCAATCTCTGTTTCTTCACTTAAACCCATACCGAGTTGCATTTTCTTTGCCCGACTAGCCATTTCATCTAGAACCTTGTCATAGACTTTTTTGTGTACGTATAGACGGGATCCAGCGGAACAAGCCTGCCCCATGTTGAAAAAGATAGCAATCATTGATCCAGGAATAGCCCGGCTTAAGTCGGCATCGGAGAAGATAATGTTAGGTGATTTGCCACCAAGTTCGAGGGAAAGACGCTTTAAGTTATCCGCTGCCTGCCTCTGGATATGTTTTCCTACGGCTGTCGAACCGGTAAAGGCGACTTTACGGATTCTCGGATGTTTTACGATAGCTTCTCCCGCCGTCTCACCGAATCCGCTTAAAATATTGACGACTCCTTTCGGAAAGCCTGCTTCATTGATTAGGTTGGCTAAATAAAGGGCACTTAAAGGGGTTTGCTCTGCTGTTTTAAAGACAAGTACGTTCCCTGTAGCTAAGGCCGCTCCCATTTTCCAGGCCAACATGAGCATAGGGAAGTTCCAAGGAATAATTTGCCCGACGACGCCGATCGGTTCCCTTCTCGTATACGTAAGCATGTGGGGACCGGCGGAGTTTTCAATAACTTCTCCGTGGATTTTAGTCGCCCATCCGGCATAGTAACGGAAATGTTCGATCGTTAAGGGAAGGTCGATTGTTCGGGCATGGCTAATCGGCTTTCCATTATCTAAGGATTCTAATTGGGCTAAGGGTTCGAGGTGCTCCTCAATCAAATCAGCCAAGCGCCAAAGTAATTTTCCTCTTTCATTGGCAGTCACCTTGCTCCACTCGTTGTAGAAAACCTTTTCTGCTAGATCCACTGCTCGGTCGACATCCTTTTCATCGGCCTCATAGACGGAAGTGATGACCTCCCCCGTCGAGGGGTTGATTGTGTCGAAGGTTTTTCCTGAAATAGAAGGGACGAATTCACCACCGATATAAAGCTTCTTTGGACCATCCTTCAAAAAGTCTACCACCCGCTGATCGAGCTCAATTGTTTTTTCCGCAAAGGGTATTGACATCTCTACGACCTCCTAATCTTTTTTTGCCCTATATTTAGTTGCAAGTTCTATGCCAAGGAAGGATAAAGAGGGAAGGAAAAACGAAAAAACAAGGACTTACAAGGGAGTGGGGGATTTTTTTATGAAAAAAGTTTTTATCAGGCTCTTCGACTTTTGTTCTAAAAAGGAACAGTCAGTGTACGAAAAAAGTGCGATTGTCAGCAGTGGAAAAGTGTGGTACGATTTTGGCAAAAGAAGTAGCGGTGAGGTGGGGTGAATGAAGAAAATTAAAGTTAGTCTATTACCTTCACGGTTACGTAGTAAGGAATATCAAGCAAGTTTAGAAAAAGCGAAGGATGCTATATTAGAAGCCCATGAATTACGCATTGCCCAGGAACGACATGCTTCATTTTTAAAGCGCTTACAACCTAAAGTAGAAGCCCTGGTTGCTAAAGTAAAACCCCTGAGGTCTGCTGTTGTCTTATCTAATGAAGATGGGGTTTTGCTCGAAACGATCGGTGATCCTTTACACTTAAAAGAAAATGAAAAAATTTATTTACAAGCTGGTGCCGTATGGGCAGAAGAAATTCACGGAACAAATTCTGCCGGAACGGTTGCTAAAGAAAAACGCCCGCTAGAAGTTGTCGGTAAGGATCATTTTTTAAAAAGTCATCACGATATATACTGCGTCGGGGCACCAATCTTTAATTCTAAAGGACAATTAGAAGGAGTACTTAATGTTAGTGGACATAAGCATTATTATGACCCATCTTTCTTAGGTTTAATTGACACGTTAGCAAGGACAGTAGAAAATGAAATACTTTTAGACAATCACCAAGACGATGTCGTAATTGCTTTACAAAATAACTCCCTATCTTCCTTCGAGGCTTTAGTCGCTATCGATCAAGAGGGTCGAATAAATGGTTTCAACCGAGCGGCAAAGGAAATCCTCCCCTTCGACGAAGCAAAGGAAACGAACATTCATATTAATGAAATTTGTATAGAGCCTGAAAGACTTCTTGACCAGACGCTCTCATCCTCACTATCCTTTAATATTCTCGAAATGAAAGGAACAACTTTTTCCCAAAGCTTTTTAGCAACGGTTCGTCAACGTCCACAGTCTAAACATGTTTTTATTCCTCAAAAACGTTCATTATCTAAGGAAAGAATCCCCCGTAACAAGAAAGATAGAGTTTTCCCGAATATTTTTGGTAACGATCCGACTTTTCTTCGGGCATTACATCAGGCGAAAAAAGCTGCTGCAACAAATTATCCTATTTCTATTACTGGAGAAAGTGGTACCGGTAAAGATTTATTAAGTCAAGCGATCCACGAGGCAAGCGATCGCAGGGACCGACCTTTTATCGCTATAAACTGTGGTGGCTTAACGAAAAGTTTAGCTGAAAGTGAACTTTTCGGTTATGAAGCTGGTGCGTTTACAGGAGCGAAGAAAGAAGGCCACTCCGGCGTGTTTGAACGGGCGAATGGTGGTACCTTATTTTTAGATGAAATTGCTGAACTTCCTTTAGATATTCAGGCGATGTTATTACGTGTTTTGCAAGATTTTAAAGTAAGGAGAATTGGTGGTTTAGAAGATTTACAAGTCGATGTACGAATTATTACCGCAACTCATACGGACCTATGGAAGAAAGTAGAAGAAGGTAGTTTTCGGGAGGATCTTTTTTACCGCCTGCAAGGAGTCAATATCGACCTTCCTCCTTTACGGGAAAGAGAAGACCGTCTGCAATATGCCTTTTATTTTTTACAAGAAATTCAAAAGGAATTAAACCTTCCTCATTTAGCCTTTAGTGAAGAAGCAACTAATCTTATTGAAAACTATTCTTGGCCTGGTAATATTCGTCAGCTCAAGAGTGCCCTCCGTGAAGCGGCCTTTGTCGCTGAAGAACATAAAATCGAGCTCCACGACTTTCCTTCCTATATTTTACAGTCAGCTATGAACAAACAACAAAAGTCTTCTTTATTAAAGGACATAGAAAACCGCGCCATCATCGATACGTTAAAAAGGACAAAAGGAAACATTAGCGAAGCCGCACGAATTCTAGGAATTGGCAGGAATACTTTGTATAGAAAGATAAAAGGTCTCGAACATCAATTAGTTAGTGATTAGTTTGCTTTTTTATGTAAAAGGATATATTAATATATTTTCTTTCTGCGAGATTTTTTAAAACTAAAGTCCGCGTCTCACTTGGAG
>CALJVC010000141.1 GCA_937974845.1 uncultured Pseudogracilibacillus sp.
TTACTTTCATTGATTAAACGGTCGACGACTCCTTCTTTTTTTAAATGTTCGATTACGAAGAGTGGACAACGTTTCGTTAATATTGTCTTCTGCTGAATCGAATCGAAGGCGTCTTCGGTCGGTGCACTATAGGCAACTAATTCAAAATCACGGTTTTCTAAGATGACCGCTTTCTGTAACAATGCGCTTAACTGTTCAACTAATTGATGGACATCCTTTGATTGTAATACGCTCTCCGTCATTTCCATTGTTCTACTCCTCTTTATCTTGTAAAATTATCTTTCTCTATCTTTTATTCTACTAGGGATAAAGAGGCGTGTCTAACGAATAAATTATCTACTATGAAACCATTTTTACGGTTACTTTAAGTATAATTTTTTTTCAAGCCATTAACAATAGGTGAAAAATATAATAAAATTCTAAAGTGTTTGTGTGTTATGAACAAAACATTTTACAAATAAAGGTATTGTGTAGGATATTCTAGTGGAAAGCTTCCCTTTAATTCGAATAATTGGGATATATTAAAAAAAATGGAATAGGTTGTTTTTATTATGAACCATTCTTCTCTTTTATACAAGCTTTTTTTTACAAAAAAACCTTAACCCTGAATAGGTTAAGGTTCTGTATCTTTGTTTATTAATGGAAAATGTGTACTGTCGGTTCTTCCTCCCCTTGATGACGGAATATTAAACTCTCTGCTCCATTGCTAGAAGTGACTAGAACTTCAATATCGAAATATTTAGCGAAAATTTCTTGGACAATGCCGTAAGCATATTGGGTAAAACCAATAATTTCTCCTTTACCAAAAAATTCTATCGGTACTTCAATCGATAGTTTAACTAGGTTACCATCTACATAAAAGCCCGTACCAACGACACCGACATAGTTAGGGAAATATTTATCAATTTTTTCACTAAAGGCCTTTACTTTTTGATAATCGTTAGGGTATCGATCCTTCGCTTCCTTTGATGGGAATAAAATATATTCTTCGTTAATCTTATTCCATTTTCCAATTTCGTTTTCATTTTCTTTTACGACTGTCTTTTGAATAAAGTTTCCTGGTACAGGGGAAGATTGTTCCGCTTCTCGAAAGAGTGCAAACATAATTGGAACACTTTCTAAACCTTCGATTTGCCGAATTTCTTTCAGAACGGCTTGCGCAACTCTTTCGCCTTCTTCAATCATATCCTTCATTGGGATATCTTCATAATAGTATGGGCCTCCTATTTCGGTCTGGTAACGATAGACCGATTTCAGAGCGATACCGATGGAGACACCGACCAATTCCACTCGATCTCCCTTTCGTTCTAGAAAGTTTTGTTCTAGTACATGGGAAAATATACGAGGATTTTCTTGATGTTCCTTCTTTTTCGATGAATCTTTAAGTTTTGGATTGAGTTGATCGATTAAGTCAAAAATCTTTTCTTCCGTTAAATATTGTCCCTCTTCAAAAACGTATTTATCCGGCGAAAAAACATCCGTAGAATGGCGGCGGAGACCTTCTTCTAGTTCATCGATATCAACACGATTACTAACTTGGTTCACAATCGTTCCCCTAGCCGCACTAGGTCTATAAGGAAGTAACATTTTATATTGTTTATCTTCTAAGGAGTAGGAAGGGATAATCGATACTTCGGTCTCCCCTTCTTCTTCCGGCTCAATTACATCATCTTGAATGACATTTCCACACGCCGATAAAAAGACTAGCATCGATAGAATAAGAAAATACTTGATCTGCTTCATCTTTCTTCTCCTTCAATGAGTGAAATAAATTTTTCTTCATTCCATATCGGCACTTCTAACTTCTGCGCTTGTTCATACTTAGAACCTGCGCTTTCCCCAGCAATTAGGAGGTCTGTGTTGCGACTAACACTGCCAGTGACTTTTCCTCCATTTGCCTCAATGATTTCCTTAGCTTCCTTTCGAGTAAAGCGCTCGAGGCGTCCTGTCAAAACGACAGTCTTATCTTGGAAGACTTCTTTTAACCCCGCTGTGCTTGCCTCGTTTTCGGTTCCTTTATAGGTCATATTGACACCTAACTCCTTCAAGCTTGCAAGTAACTGCTTTACTTTCGGTTCAGCAAAGAAATGAACAACCGACTGGGCCATTTTCTCACCGATTTCATCAATTTCGACCAATTCTTCAAAGCTTGCTTGTTGGAGCTTTTCCATCGTCATAAAATGAGATGCGATTAGATCAGCCGCTTTCGCCCCAATATGACGAATCCCTAAACCGAAAAGAAGTTTTTCGAGGGAGTTATCTTTTGATGCTTCGATTGCTTGGAGTAAGTTTTGAACCGATTTTTCTCCCATTCGTTCTAAAGGTAACAAGGCTTCTTTCTCTAATCGATATAAATCCGGAATCGATGAAATTAAGCCCGCATCAAAGAGTTGCTCAACAATCTTCTCCCCTAAGCCCTCGATATTCATCGCATCGCGAGAGGCAAAATGAATCAGCCCCTCCTTTAATTGGGCTGGGCAGTTCGGATTAATACAACGGAGGGCTACTTCATCATCTAAATGAATCAACTCACTCTGGCATGCAGGACATTCCTTTGGCATTTCATAGGGTATTGCATCTTTCTTCCGTTCTTCCTTTAGGACGCGGACGACTTTCGGAATGATATCTCCTGCTTTTTTTACAATTACTCTGTCGCCTAAATGAAGATCTAAAGCGCGAATTTGGTCCTGATTATGTAAGGTTGCCCGACTTACGGTTGAACCATCGATAAACACAGGTTCCAACAAGGCTGTCGGAGTGACCACACCGGTTCGGCCGACACTTAACTCGACATCATACAAGGTAGTCACCGCCTCGATTGCTGGAAACTTATAAGCCGTCGCCCAGCGAGGGGTTCTCGCCGTGAAACCTAATGATTCTTGTTTTCGAATATCGTTTACTTTTATAACAATACCATCAATTTCATAGGGTAATTGTTCCCTTTTTTCTGTCCATTCTTCAATATAGGCGATAACTTCATCGATCGATTGGCAAACTTTCCAATGTGGATTCACTTTTAATCCTAGGCTTTTTATATATTCTAACCGTTCGCTATGTTCACTTAAGTCCTCAGCTTCCCACGTACCATATCCGAAAATAAATAAATCTAATTGACGAGAACTTGCCACTTTCGGATCGAGCTGTCTTAAGGAACCTGCCGCCGCATTTCTTGGGTTTTGAAAGAGGGCCTCCTGGCGTTCTGCCCGTTCTTCATTTAATCGTTCAAAGGCCTCCTTAGGCATAAAGGCTTCTCCACGTAATTCTAAGCGCCCGGGAAAATCGATAGATAAAGGAAGGCTCCGAATAGTCTTTAAGTTGCTAGTAATATCTTCTCCTATCGTTCCGTCTCCACGAGTTGCCCCTCGTACAAAGCGCCCATTTTCATAAAGCAAGGAAACAGCCAAACCATCGATCTTTAACTCGCATACGTAAGCTACCGGACCCGCTAAAGCAGAGCGAACCCGACGGTCGAAATCCCGCAACTCGCCTTCATCGAAGACATTACTTAAACTAAGCATCGCCACTTCATGTTCTACCTTTTGAAAGGCTTCTAAAGGTTCCGACCCAACTCGCTGGGTAGGCGAATGGGGTAAACGCAAGTCAGGATAGGTCTTTTCTAATTCGAGCAACTCATGAAAAAGTTGATCGTAGACCGAGTCTGGAACGAGGGGATTATTATCGACAAAGTAGGCTCGATCGTACATCGTTAATTGCTCGACGAGCTGGGAAATCTTTTCTTTCGCCTCTTCTTTATTCATTGTATCACCTGCTTATTTCCTTTTGTCATGCTTGATGTTTTGTAATAGGAGCAAATTTGGCTAAAAGTTTTTTTATTCCGGTCGGTGAAGGAAAGGCAACCGTTAACTCTAAGTCATCGCCGGAGCCCTTTAGGCTGACGATAGTACCGATTCCCCATTTTTTATGGGAAACTTGGTCACCAGCTTGCCAAGCCTCCTTCTCTGCTCCTGTAGAAAGACGCTTACTTTTCCGCCGTTTTACTGAAGTCCCTTTGTTCGCCTTCCCGATAGGAACGGTAGAAAGAGAAGGATAAAGGGAGGTTGACTGCTGACCTTCTTCCTGCTTAAGGGTTTCAGGAATATCTAGAATAAATCGGCTCACTTCGTTTGCATTCACGGTACCGTATAAAAGACGATTCTTTGCACTCGTAAGGTACAATTTTTGTTCTGCCCGAGTAATACCTACATAAGCGAGACGACGTTCTTCCTCCATCTCTTCTTGATTACCTATAGACCTAATATGGGGGAAAATATTTTCTTCCATACCGACGATAAAAACGATAGGATATTCTAAACCCTTGGCTGCATGGAGGGTCATAAGAGTAATATAATCCTGCTCCTCAACTGCATCCTCATCAAGTTGATCGATGTCTGTAATAAGGGCAAGTTCTGTTAAAAATTCGACAAGTCCCGCTTCTTCCTCATCGTTTCCAAATTCATTCGTAACCGATAAAAACTCTTCAAGGTTTTCTAAACGAGCTTCGGCTTCTAGCGTAGCTTCTCGAATAAGCATTGAACGATAGCCACTTTCCTCCATTACCACTTCTACAAGCTCTGTTAAAGACAAGCGCTCTGCTTTTTCTTTAAACCCTTCTATCATAGCCTTAAAATCAATCAACGCTTCTTTAGCTCGCTTAGGAACCCTAGTCTTATCGATATGCTCAATCGCTTCGAATAAAGCCAATTCCTCCTCTTCTGCAAAAGCGCGTAAGCGTTCGAGGGAGGTCGCTCCTATTCCACGGCGTGGTTCATTAACTACCCGTTCAAAACTGAGGTCATCTTCAGGATTTACAATCAAACGTAAGTAAGCAATAATATCTTTAATTTCTTTTCTTTCGTAGAACTTTAATCCGCCGATAATTGTGTAATTAAGATTTGCTTGTCGTAAGGCATCCTCGATGGATCTCGACAGCGCATTTGTCCGATACAAAATAGCGATATCCTTTGGCTGATAACCTTCGTCGATTAGTCTTTCTATTTCATTCGTGACATATTCAGCTTCTTCCCTTTCGCTATAGGCGCGATAGGTCACAATTTTATCTCCGGTTTCGTTCTCTGTCCAAAGCTGCTTCGGCTTTCGGCCTTCATTTTTTTCAATCACATGGTTAGCCGCTTCTAAAATACGTTTTGTAGAACGGTAGTTTTGTTCAAGGTAAATCACCTTCGCCTTTGGGTAGTCTTCCTCAAAGGTCAGGATGTTGCGGATGTTAGCCCCTCGCCAGCGGTAGATCGATTGATCCGAATCGCCTACTACACAAAGATTTTCGTATACTTTAGCTAATTGTTTAACTAAATAGTATTGTGCATAGTTCGTATCCTGATACTCATCGACATGGATATATTGAAACTGATGTTGATATTTTTCTAATACTTCCGGTACCCGTTCAAAAAGATGAATAGTTTCCATAATTAAATCGTCGAAATCAAGGGCATGATTCTCCCGCAACACTTCTTGATATCGGGCATAGACCTGTGCCCTAATTTTACTTAAAAAATCACCAGCTTGTTCAACTGCTTGCTGGGGACGAATCAATTCATTTTTATAAGAACTAATTTGTCCTAATAGGGCACTAGGATGGTATTGTTTCGTATCGTAGTTCAATTCCTTTAAGACTTGTTTAATCACTGTTTCTTGGTCGGAACGATCCAAAATAGAAAAGTTTTGATCATAACCGATTAAATCGATATGGCGACGTAAAATCCGCACACACATAGAATGGAAGGTGGAAATCCACATCCCTTCGCTCGTTTTCCCAATCAATTGCTTTACACGTTCCTGCATTTCTCGGGCTGCTTTATTCGTAAACGTAATAGCTAATATGTTATAGGGATTTACCATTTTTTCTTCTATTAAATATGCAATCCGATGTGTTAACACTCGGGTTTTTCCACTTCCGGCCCCAGCCATAATTAATAAGGGCCCTTCGGTGTGGCGAACTGCTTCTTGCTGCTCCTTATTCAAACCTTGTAATAAAGTGATGGCACCCATCTTGATCTGTTCACTCCTATTTTACGGCCTTAACCGTTTCTAAGGCGGCTTCTAAGTCATCATAAATAATATTACCGACCACGATAACGTCGGCGTGTTGTTTCATTTCCTTCGCCTGTTTAGCCGAAGTAATCCCGCCTCCATAAAAAAGCAAGGTTTTATCTAACGACTCCTTAGCTTGTTGCACTATTTCTACATCTCCGTAGCGACCGCTGTATTCGATATAAAATATTGGTAATTGGAAGTACTTTTCTGCCATAAGAGCATAGGCAACGACGTCCTCTCCATCGACGGGTCGACAGTTTGCCTTTTGAAAAGCCTTTGAAGATTCATTAACAATACAATATCCTTCTACAACTAATTCTTCCCAATTAATTAAGGAATGATATTCTTTAATCGCTTGATGCTGAATATCGAGGAACCATTTCTTATCTCGACTATTAAAAACCGAAGGAATGAAGTAATAATCGAATCCTGGGGTAATTGCCTCCATGGTCGATACTTCTAAGACACAGGGTAACATGTAACGACGTACACGATAGAGTAAATCGAGTACACCATCTAATGTCACATCGTCCGTACCACCAACAATGATGGCATCGGTTCCTGATTCACAAACTTTCTCTAGGGCATCATCGGATATTTCCTTCGCCGGATCTAATTTAAAAACGTGTTGCCATTTAGATATATCGATTCGCACATTCTTTTCCCCCATCCATTTGCTTCATCTATTATAGCAAATATTTCTCTTGCTTTAGAAGACATGTCTTTTATATAAAGACGAAAAACACTACAAGCTACTCCTTATCTAAGCTTTCGCTCTTTTTTTGTAGCGTCGTAGTGTTATTCCTAAAATAAAAAGCGTTAATTGAATTATTCCTCGTCTTGTAAACGACCGAGCACAATTTCGTAGCCACCGCTACCAAAGTCTAAGGCTCGTCTTACTCGGGAAATCGTCGCCGTCGACGCGCTCGTTTCCGATTCAATTGCTTGGTAGGTGCTACCTTCCCGTAAAAGCTTTGCTACTTGTAGCCTTTGGGACAAGGCTTGAACTTCATGCATGGTCGCTACATCATCGAAAAACTTATAGCACTCTTCTCGATTTTTCAATGATAAAATTGCATCAAAAAATTGATCGAGCTGTTTTCCACGTAATTTATCTATTTGCACAATATCACCCTTATTCATTATATTCCGGTATATAAACTTGTTCAACATTTTGAGGTGGTGATGTTTGGACGACATTGATCCAAGTCTTCCCTGGTACAAAAGGGAGAACCTCATCGTTTTTCTTAGCGAGAAGATAACCATCGACATTTTCCCACTGAACCTTTTGCACTTTACCTTCCTGCAATAGGTAACCGAAACCACCGGATTGTAAGTCGACCGCCCGTCGACCCTTATCATCGATCACTTCATGCTGCGCTTCGATAACGAAAACATTATCAATCTCAATCGGTGCTTCTGTTTCTAAGTCGGTCGTTAAGGTTCCATCGCTTTTTCTTAAATATACTTCTTCGTTTTCGTCATATTCGTATTCAACAATTGTCGATTGAGGATAATATTGAATTTTTATATAGGGAGCATCCTTTCCCCTAATCTCTTCATCCTCCGGAAGAAAGGGTAAAGGAGTATGCTCGAATTCGACATCATATTGTTTCATTTCTGCCCGAGGATACACTTCATCAAAGAGTAAGTAGGAATTATGGGGTGCAACCCGGAAAGATTCTCGAACAAATAATTTTCCATCGTTATCGTAATGCTGTCCATTTAAAAAGGGTAAGCCGCGGTTTTCGATTCCTTCGTTCACAAATTTCGCTGCACCGTGGTAAACGTATAAAGCGTCATAGCCCTCTGCTAAGGAAGCAAAATATTCCCTTGCACTTCGTACCGGGCCAACCTTAGTAGGTAATTCGCTTTGATATAGGGCTAAAAAACGTGTCACATTTCCTTCTGCTAACAGTTCAAAGATGATATCGGCCTCCTGCAAACCGGACTGTGGCCTAGCCTGAGGGTGGTTATTAATCATTACTGCTACGGCTCGTTGCGATGGTTCTTCTTCCGCTTCAAGCCCCGTAAAAGGGTAAATATAGGTCGTTTTTTCATTTTTCCCAAAGGGATTAAACCCCTTAGTCTCTTCCTCTCCTTCACTGAAGAAAGCGTAGATTCCTATACCAATTAAAATGAAAAGAATCAATAAAACGGTCCAAGTCAATAACTTTTTGTTCATCTTTTTCCTCCGTCATTCTCTAACGCATATTTGCTGGGACGATTGTTTCTCTAGTCATAACATCGATAATACCTCGAGGAGTTACGCGAATATAGGGTAAATGAACCGATGATAAGAAAAGTAAGTTATACACCGGATCTTTGAACTCATAACCAGCATCGATCAAAATGTTTTTTAATTCGTATTCCTTTTCAATCAGGCTTTCCACACTTCCATCATACATCGCTCCAGACAAGGCTAGTGGTAATTCGAATAAAACCTTGCCTTTATGGACGACGACGATTCCTCCGCCAATGGCTTTCATCCGTTCCCAAGCTAATTGCATATCCTTCTTACTTTTTCCAATGATGATAATATCGTTCGTGGTCGAATAGCTTGAACAAAGGGCACCGAGCTCCCGGGTAAAGCCCCGTAGTACAGTATTGACTCGCCAGTTACCTTCTCGATCAAGCAAAAGTAAAAAGGCATCGTTATTATCCGTACCAAGGTGGGAAGCCGTGATATCAATTTCTACAGCATATGGCTTTAAAATAACGTCGTTATGCATGTGTAAACCTACTGGGATAGAGAACTGTAAATCATCCTCCGTTAACTCCCAATCGAGCTTCAAGGGGCCTATGCCATAGTTATCCCAATTTATTTTTTTCGTTGGCGTGCATTCTATACCATCTTTTATTATCCATTTTCCTTTAGCTAAAACACTGAGTGGAGTCGGGTCATCTTTTTCATATAATAAATTAATATGCGCTAAACGCCCAGGAGCAATTCCCCCAATTAATTCATCTAAACCATAATATTTCGCGACATTGTAGGTTGCCATTCGATAGGCATCGACGATTGGTACACCTTTTTTAATCGCTATTTCGATACAAACATTAATTAAACCTTTCTCGATGAAAGTAGACGTTGGACCGTCGGTGGTATACGTAAGCTGATCGAAGGCATCGATTCCTTCAGCTAGCAAATCATCGAGTAATACTGGTAAATCGGGACGAATAGAAGAATGACGTAAAGTAACATGATACCCTAAGCGTAAACGACGTAAAACTTCCTCTCCATTTAAGGCCTCGTGGTCAGCGCTAGCACCGATTAATTTTAGTTTAGTTAATGTGTTTTCAGAAGCTCCTGGAAAATGTCCTTCAATACGTTTGCCTTGCCGCTTTGTCTCCTGAAGCCAATACAATAGTCGATCATCTCCGGCTAATAGCTGAGGCCAAGAAGTTAGTTCCCCACCTTGCACGACGGATGGGTTCGATAACCAGGCTAGGACTTCATCCGTATTTAAAAAAGCTTCTTCATCCCGCATCGTCGTTTGGGAATCATACCTAGCCCACCAAAAACTTGAAACCGGCAACTCATGCAGATCTTCAATCAAACGGAAAGCCGTGTCGATATCAAGTAAAGAAATCATCCGTAAATTATCATTAATCAAGGTCGTCGTACCGTATTTCGCTGCAAAATAAGCTAAAGACTCGGGGTTGTACAATTGGAAAGGATGGGCATGAGGTTCTATATAACCTGGTACGAGATACTGGCCGGTACAGTCGAGGATTTCCGCCCCTTCGGTTACTTCAGGTAAGCGATCGCCTACGTAGACGATACGATCTTTATAAATCCACACATTGCCCTTTTCCCAACGCTTTGTATAGACGTTTAAATACGTACTATTTTTAAACACGATATGGGGGGCTAACTTGTTTTCTACTACTGCTAGATGTTCGCGTAATTCTTTATTCCGCCAAAACTGACCATGTTCTAACATAAGCAACTCTCCAGTTATTCAATCTTTTTATTCCTTTTATTACCAATGGATGAATTCGGTTTCAGATACTTCTATTCTAGCACAAACACCGTTTATTTTCGCCATAGAAAACAAATTTTACTAAATTTCATAAACTTTGTGTGAAAGTCGTGAAAACCTTCAAAACTGGAGGTAGGACAAGAAAGAAGCTTGCGAAGAATCTTCACAAGCTTCTTTCTTTTATATATTTGTTCCGATATCTTTCCGATAGAAGAAATTGTCATTGTCATCAAAGATGCGTAAATAACGGTAAGCCTTGTCTCGGGCTTCTTCTAAATCTTTACCGATTCCGCCAACGAGTAAAACTCGACCTCCATTCGATACGAGGCCAATTTCCGTCCGTTTTGTTCCTGCCTCAATAATGAAGGTGTCTTCTGGAAGTTCTGCTTCTGGAATTAATTTTCCTTTTTCATATGTGCCAGGATATCCCTTCGAAGCAACGACGACCCCAACACAGGCTTCATTGCGCCAACGAAGTTCTGGATCTTTCCCCTCCATCACATCTAACATAACTTGGACAAGATCATTTTCTAATAAAGGTAGTACAACCTGGGTTTCCGGGTCACCAAAGCGGGTATTGAATTCAATGACTTTGGGACCGTCTGCTGTCTGCATCATCCCAGCATATAAAATCCCAGTGAAAGGACGACCTTCGGCCATCATTCCGTCAGCAGCCTTTTGTAGGACATTTTTTGTCGTAAAATCAATTATTTCCTGGGAAATATCCGGAACAGGGGCGAAAACTCCCATACCGCCCGTGTTTGGCCCTTCATCGTTGTCGTAAGCTCGCTTATGATCACGGGCTGCCAACATAGGGAAGACACGATGTTCATGGACAAATGCAATTAACGAATATTCTCTTCCCTCTAAAAATTCTTCAATAACTACTTTTTCTCCGGCACCAGAAAAGGCACCCTCAACCATCAAATGATCGATAGCTTCTAATGCTTTATCAACCGTATCAGCTACGACGACTCCTTTTCCTTCAGCTAAGCCATCGGCCTTAATAACAATAGGAGCACCCTTGCTTTGAACATATTCCTTCGCTTGATCTGCATCGGTGAAGGACTCGTAACTTGCCGTCGGTATGTCGTACTTCATCATAAATTGTTTGGCAAATTCTTTACTTCCCTCTAGTAGAGCTGCTTCCTTCGTCGGAGCGAAGATTTTTAAGCCTTCTTTTTGAAAAGCATTAGCGATACCTGCATTTAAAGGATTTTCTGGACCGACAATCGTAAGATCGATAGCTGTTTCCTTAGCAAAGGTTACGAGCTCTTCGATATTCATTTCATCGATAGGGACACAGGTCGCTACCCGTTCGATCCCAGCATTACCTGGGGCACAATAGATTTCTTTTACTAATTTACTTTTCCTTACTTGTTCAACTACACTATGTTCCCGGCCACCACGGCCGACCACTAATACTTTCATCGTGATCTCCTACCTTTTTAATGTTTGAAATGGCGTACTTTCGTAAAGACCATCGCGATATTATGTTCGTTACAGGCGTCGATAGAATCCTGGTCACGTTTTGAACCACCAGGCTGGATAATTGCCGTCACACCAGCCTTCGCTGCAGCTTCTACCGTATCTGGCATTGGGAAAAAGGCATCGGAAGCAAGGACAGCACCCTTCGCCTTATCGCCGGCTTGTTCAATGGCTATCTTCGCCGCTCCTACTCGGTTCATTTGACCGGCTCCAATACCGACCGTTTGTTGGTCCTTAGCAAGAACGATAGCATTAGATTTGACGTGTTTTACTGCCTTCCAGCCGAAGAGTAAGTTTTCCAATTCAGCCTGCGTTGGAGCTCGATCGGTTACGACGTCGAGGTCAGCTTCCGTAATCGTCGCTCTATCATTCGTTTGAACGAGTATCCCACCTTTGACAGAAACGATTTTCTCATACACATCGACATCTTGATCCATCGGAATTTCTAAAAGACGGATGTTTTTCTTTTGTGTAAGTATGGTTAAAGCTTCTTCCGAAAAGCTCGGGGCAATAATGATTTCTAAGAAAATTTCTGCCATTTTTTTCGCCGTTGTCTCATCGACTTCCCGGTTTAAAGCGACAATTCCACCAAAGATAGAGATAGGGTCTGCCTCATAAGCCCGTCCATAGGCTTCGTATAAGCTTGAACCAATTCCAATACCACATGGATTCATATGCTTAACAGCGACTGCCGTCGGCTCATCATATTCTAATACAATTTCTAAGGCTGCATTCGCATCTTGAATATTGTTATAGGATAATTCCTTTCCATGAAGTTGTTTTGCCTTCGCTAGGCTGATACCCCGATAATTTGGAATCTCATAGAAGCTAGCCTCTTGATGGGGGTTTTCACCATAACGTAAGGCTTGCACCTGCTCATATGTACGTGTAAAGGTTTCAGTAAATAGTTCTTGATTAGACCCTTGCTCAGTCATATACTGGGCAATCATACTATCATAGTTCGCCGTATGGCGGAAAACCTTTGCCGCTAATTCCTTTTTCACTTCGAGGGTTAGCGCATCCTTTTGTAAAAGGTCTAAAATACTTTCATAATCTCTAGGGTCGACGATGACAGTTACGTGCTCATAGTTTTTCGCCGAAGCCCTTAACATAGCTGGTCCACCGATATCAATATTTTCGATTATCTCTTCATGGGTGGCTCCTTCTTTTTTCAAGGTTTCTTTAAACGGATATAAGTTGACGACGACAAGATCAATAGGAGTAATCTCGTTTTCTTCTAAGGCTTCAAGGTGGGCTGGTACATCTCTCTTTGCTAATAGCCCACCATGGATTTTCGGATGTAAGGTTTTTACCCGCCCATCTAAAATTTCCGGAAAACCTGTGATAGTATCGACAGAAATCGCTTCAACTCCTGACTCCTGCAATAAATTTAAGGTTCCTCCAGTAGAAATAATTTCATAGCCTAACTCTTCCAAACCTTGGGCAAAGGAAACTAAACCGGTCTTATCTGATACACTAAGCAAAGCTCTTTTTTTCATTTTTCTGCTCCTTCTCTTTACGAACGTGTAATTTGATTGATTACTTTAGTATACAATACGTGTTCAACTTGCTGGATTCGCTTTTGAAGTGATTCTACCGTATCCTTTGGAAAAACCGTGACAGGCTCCTGAGCAATAATCGGGCCTGTATCGATGCCTTCATCCACATAATGAATCGTCACGCCGGATACTTTCACACCAGCATCTAGGGCTTGCTTCACCGCATCCTTTCCTGGAAAAGCTGGTAAAAGGGAAGGATGAATATTGACGATTCGATTAGGATAAGCTTCGAGAAGTTCCTTACCTACTAAACGCATATAACCAGCTAACACGATCCACTGTACTTTTGCTCGTTCTAATCGTTGTAAAATCGTCCGCTCATATTCTTCTTTAGAAGCAAACTGCTTCGGATCTAAGACTACTGTTTCTACGCCGTGCCTAGCTGCTAATCCGATGACATGCGCCTTTGGTTGGTCGCAAATTAACATCACAACATCGAATTGACGCTCGTCACTTGTCATAATAGCTTCAAAGTTACTTCCTGTACCTGAAGCAAAAACCGCCACCCTTGGCCTTATGTCAAAACTCATTTAATCTGTACCCCTTCCTTATCGATTACTTTCCCAATAATCTTGGCCGTTTCCCCTAAAGAAGTCAACTCTTCCACTAAAGTCGGGGCAACTTCTTCTTCTACGATTAATGCCATACCGATTCCCATATTAAAAATACCATACATTTCTTCCTTCGCAATGTCGCCTTCCTTTTGAATAAAGGAAAGTATTTCTGGTACTTCCCAAGTAGAAGAATCAATTTCAACGCCTAAGCCCTTAGGTAAAATACGTGGGAAGTTTTCATAAAAACCGCCACCCGTTACATGAACGATACCGAGAATATCCATTTGATCAACTACACTTCCAACCGCCTTGGCATATATTTTTGTCGGTCTTAATACCGCATCACCTAAAGGCTCGGATAATCCTTCGTACACTTTATTTAAATCATATCCTTCGATGATTTTTCTTACGAGGGAATAACCGTTTGAATGGATACCACTCGATGCTAAACCTACGATTACATTCCCGGGTGTAATACGTTCTCCCGTAATAATCTCTTCCTTTTCGACAATTCCAACGGCAAAACCCGCCAAATCATATTCATCTTCTTTATACATTCCGGGCATTTCGGCTGTTTCTCCACCGATTAAGGCAGCTCCAGATTGAACACAACCTTCGCTCACACCGGCGACGATTTGTTCGATGACTGCCGGGTCGTTTTTACCACAACCAATATAGTCGAGGAAGAAGAGAGGTTTTGCTCCTTGGGCGATAATATCGTTGACACACATAGCGACTAAATCAATTCCGATCGTATCGTGGCGGTTCATTTCAAAAGCGAGCATCAACTTCGTTCCTACCCCATCTGTCCCAGAAACGAGAACTGGTTCCTTATAAGGTAAAGAGGATAAATCAAAAAGTCCCGCAAAGGCCCCTATTCCTCCTATAACTTCCGGGCGCTTTGTTTTTTCTACGTGTTTTTTCATTCGTTTGACCGCTTCATAGCCTTTTTCTACATCGACTCCAGCACGCTTATACACATTCGACATCTCATCTTAACTCCCTATTGTTTATTCATTTCTTTTATTCAAATGAGCGATACCATCTTCTTCTAAAACAGGATAATTCCCTGTCATACAAGCAGCACAGATGCCTTGCTCAAGGGTCTCATTCTTTAAAATAGCCTTTTCCATGCCTTCTTTCGATAAAAACTGTAAAGAATCTGCCCCGATTAACTGTCGCATACTTTCTAAGTGATGATTCGCTGCAATTAATTCCTTCCGGGTAGACATATCAATACCATAATAACATGGATGTTCAATCGGTGGTGAGGAAATACGAAGGTGTACCTCCTTAGCTCCGGCCTCTCGTAATAGGGCGACGATCCGTTGGCTCGTTGTTCCTCGGACGATCGAGTCATCAATCAAGACAACCTTTTTTCCTCGTACCACTCCTTTAACTGGGGAGAGTTTCATTTTCACCCCTTGATTCCGTAATTGTTGCGACGGTTGGATGAAAGTTCGACCAATATAACGGTTTTTAATAACTCCCATCTCATAGGGAAGGCCACACTCTTCTGCATAACCTATAGCTGCTGAGATACTAGAATCCGGTACTCCGGTAACGACATCTGCATCGTAAACCGGGTGCTCTTTAGCTAATTCGATTCCCATACGTTTCCGAGCCGAATGGACATTAACGTGGTTTAAGTCACTGTCCGGACGGGAGAAATATACATATTCCATCGCACATAGACTGCGTTTCTTTTGTTTTAGAATTTGCTTAGACTCGATACCTTCCTGACTGAAAATAAGAAGCTCTCCAGGCATAATTTCCCGTTCAAAGGTAGCTCCTACAATACTGAAGGCACAAGTTTCTGAAGCAACGACATAACTATCGCCGAGGCGACCAAGCGACAAGGGACGAATCCCCCTTGGGTCAAGCGCTACATACATTTTATCGTTCGTCATCACGATGAAGCCATAAGCACCGCTTAGTTGCTGTAGGGCTTCGATTAAGGAGGCTTCGTAGCTATCGATGCCGTTACGACGCATCAAATGGGCTAACAATTCTGTATCCGAAGCCGTTTGAAAAATACTTCCGGTCTCTTCGAGGCGACGACGAATCTTATCGGCATTCACTATCCGACCGTTATGGGCAATACTCATACTTCCGTCTAAGGAGTGAAACACATGAGGTTGTACGTTATGGTTCGCTTTATCATTTTCGGTTTTACTCCAAATATTCCCGATTGCAGCGAAGCCTTTAAACTTCGTAAAGTCAAAATCTTTAAAGACATCGTTAACCAAACCTGTACTTTTATGTAGGTGAAGCTGGGAACCGTCATTAACGACGATTCCTGCTCCATCTTGGCCACGATGTTGCATCGCATGTAATCCATAATACGTTATTTCAGCAGCTTGCTTATGACCCCATATCCCAAACATTTAACCATTCCTTTTTATTCATTCAATGACTTTTCAATACTAGATTCCCAAATACCCTTTAAATCCTCGACCGCTTCAGAAAGTAACACGTGACCGGCTTGATCTTTAATCGTTAGGGTAGCTTCGTCTGTTACGGTGCCAAGACGAGTAAGGTCTGTAAAACCAAGGGCTTCTAAGCGAGGAGCATCCTCTTCTTTAACGGTGACAAGGTAACGGGTCTGTGATTCACTAAATAAGGCTATTGTCGCATCTTGGTCTAGCTCCACCTCAGCCCCTAAGCCCTGACTACGGAAGAGAGATTCGCTTAAAGCGACAGCTAATCCTCCCTCAGCCAAATCTTCAGCCGACTGAAGCATACCTTCTTGAATCGCTTGATGTAAAATCTCACCGTACTGTTTTTCCTTTTCTAAATCAATAGCCGGTGGTCTTCCTTTATATTCACCATCAATTAACCGTTGTAATTCACTACCCCCGAACTCCGCCTTTGTCTTACCAATTAGGTAAATGACATCCCCTGCTTGTTGGAAAGCATTTGGCGTAAGGTCGTCAAGCTTTTCTACTAGACCAACCATACCAATAATTGGTGTAGGATAAATCGGTTCACCATAGGACTGGTTATACATCGAGACGTTTCCACTAACGACCGGTATCTCAAAGAAACGACAAGCTTCGCTAATGCCGGAAATACTTTGTTCCATTTGCCAGAACACTTCTTCATTCGTAGGATTACCGAAGTTTAATCCGTCGGTAATGCCTAAAGGCTTAGCACCAGAAACCAAAATATTCCGCATGGCTTCCGCTACGGCTATTTGTCCACCTACATAAGGATCTAAATAGATATAGCGTGAATTACTATCCGTCGTAATGGCAATCGCCTTATCCCGATTAGGAATTCGAACGACAGCTGCGCCGGAACCTGGACCTTGTAATGTTTGTCCACCGATTTCCGAATCAAACTGCTTATAGACAAAGCGTTTGCTTGCAATCGTCGGTTGGGAAAGTAATTGATGTAAGGTCGTTTTATAATCTGATACTTCCGGAACCGATTCATCCATTGCTTGAAACTCCTTATAATACGTTGCTTCTTTCGAAGGTAAATAATAAACAGGAGCATCTTTATCTAAAGCATCGACAGGAACATCGGCCCAAATCTTTCCTTGATGTTCGACTCGGAAAACTTTTTCTTCAATAACTTCACCGATAACGCAAGCTTCGACATCATGTTTTTTGAAAAGATTAATAATTTCCTCTTCGCTACCTTTTTTAACAACGAGGAGCATTCGTTCTTGGGTTTCCGATAACATCATTTCATAGGCAGACATATTTTTTTCTGCTTGAGGAACACGATCTAATTCTAGAAGCATCCCTGTACCAGCACTCGAGGCCATTTCACTTCCAGAAGAAGTAAGACCAGCTGCTCCCATATCCTGCATTCCTACAAGGCCATCGTGATGAATGACTTCTAAACAGGCTTCAATGAGACGTTTTTCTAAATGGGGATTTCCTGAAGCCGGATTCGCATCCTCGGAAACTTCATCATCGGAGGAGTGAGTTGCTCCATGGATACCATCCCGTCCTGTTGGTGCCCCAGCATAAAGAACAAGGTTACCTACACCTTCTGCAATTCCTCTTTGGATCTCATCGTGTTTTAAAAGACCGACGACCATCGCATTCACAAGAGGACTATCCTCATAACATTCATCGAATTGAACTTCTCCGCCAACCGTCGGTACTCCGACATTGTTTCCATAATAGGCTATTCCTTTGACAACTTCCTGAAACAAATAACGGGTCCGTTCCTTTGTCAACGGGCCAAAACGAAGGGAATTCATCGCAGCGATTGGTCGGGCGCCCATGGAAAAGACGTCGCGTAAAATCCCCCCAACACCGGTCGCAGCACCTTCAAAGGGATTGATTTTCGATGGACTATTATGGCTTTCCATCTTAAAAACTACTGCTTCGCCATCGCCGATATCGACGACGCCGGCTCCTTCTCCAGGTCCTACAAGTACTTGAGGTCCTTCGGTAGGAAACTTCTTCAGTAATGGTTTAGACGTCTTATAACTACAATGTTCTGACCACATAACTGAGAAAATACCTGTTTCTGTATAGTTTGGCCGTCTATTTAATATCTTTTTAATACGCTCATATTCCTCGTCAGATAAGCCCATTCGACGATATTCCTTCTGCTTTTCAATCTGTTCCGGTTCCATAACCATGCTTATCGCTCCTCTAAAGTAATGATATCCTTATAAATTATTTTGTAAGACCGAGACGTTCGAATATAAAGTCAACCTTTTTTAAGTGATACGTATAGTCGAAGCAATCGGCAATTTCTTCTTTAGTCAAGTGTTGAGAAATGTCCTGATCCTCTTCTACTAAGCTTCTAAAGGAAACTTTCTCTTTCCAAGCCTTCATTGCTAAAGGCTGCACAAGATCATAGGCCGCTTCTCGAGCTAAACCTTTGTCAATCAAAGATAGAAGGACACGTTGAGAAAAAATCACTCCATGGGTCGCATGGATATTTTCTTCCATATGTTCTTCATATACGGTTAAGTTTTTCACAACTCCTGTAAATCGATTCAACATATAATTGATAGCAATCGTTGCATCCGGTAAGATGATCCTTTCCGCTGAAGAGTGGGAAATATCTCGTTCATGCCAAAGGGCCACATTTTCATAGGCAGTAAGCATATAACCACGAACGACCCGCGCCATTCCACTCATATTTTCCGATGCAATCGGATTTCTTTTATGAGGCATAGCAGAGGAACCGGTCTGTCCTTCATGGAAAAACTCTTCAACTTCCCGCGTTTCTGTCTTCTGAAGGCCACGGATTTCCGTTGCAAACTTCTCTATCGATGTAGCAATTAAGGCTAATACCGAAAGATATGCTGCATGACGGTCCCGTTGTAACGTTTGAGTCGAAAGAGGGGAAGGGGTTAGACCTAATTTTTCACAAACATATTGTTCCACGTAAGGATCGATATTAGCATAGGTCCCTACAGCTCCTGATAACTTTCCGTATTCGATCCGGGCAGCTGCTTCGTTAAAGCGTTCAAGATTTCGTTTCATCTCTTCATACCATAGGGCGAGTTTTAAACCAAAAGTCGTCGGCTCCGCATGGACACCGTGGGTTCTTCCCATCATCACCGTATGTTGATGCTCGATAGCCCGTTCTTTTAAAACTTCGATAAAGCGTTCGAGATCTTGACGGAGAATTTCATTAGCCTGTTTAATTAAGTAAGATTGAGCTGTATCGACTACGTCTGTCGAAGTAAGACCGTAGTGAACCCACTTTTTTTCAGGTCCTAGGGATTCCGATACCGCCCGTGTAAAGGCAACGACATCGTGTCGGGTTTCCTTTTCAATTTCATAGATTCTTTCAATATCAAAGGAAGCTTTTTGTCGGATTTTTTCTACATCTTCTTTTGGAATCACACCTAACTCTGCCCAAGCTTCACAGGCTAAAATTTCCACCTCTAACCAAGCCTTGTATTTATTTTCTTCCGACCAAATAGCCCCCATTTCTTCTCGGGTATAACGTTCAATCACGATAAATCCCCCTCATATTTTTGAATTAAAGTAAGTATCTCCCGTAAATTGTCGGCAACTAAGGTGACATGGCCCATCTTCCGTTTTTCTTTCGCTTCTTTCTTTCCATATAGGTGGATTGACGCTTCCGGTAAAGTTTGAAAGGCTGCTAAGGCTCGAGGCATATCTTCGCCAAGAACGTTAATCATTACCGCTTCCTGATGTTGTGTAATATTCGGTAGTGGTAATCCACAAATAGCACGAATATGTTGGCTAAATTGTGAGACGTTACAAGCTTCAATAGTGTAATGTCCCGAGTTGTGTGGGCGAGGTGCCATTTCGTTAATATAGATCTCGTCATCCTTAACAAACATCTCGATTGCGAAAGTACCTACGATTTTCATTCGTTCAGCGATAGCCTGCGCAGCCTTCAAGGCCTTCTGCTTCACTTGAGGCGAAACACCGGCCGGTGCTAAGGTCGTATATAAAATATGATCACGATGTTCATTTTCAGCTAAAGGGAAATACGTAATCGTACCATCTAAAGCTCGAGTAAAGACGACAGAAACCTCCTTGTCGAAGGTAATCCATTCTTCCATAATGAACGTACCGCCTTGTTCGATAAAACGAACCGCTTCTTCGACCTCTTTACTCGTTTCTAGTTTTAATTGACCTTTCCCATCGTAACCTCCGCGGCAAGTTTTAATTACCATTGGAAATGATAAGTTTTTTACGGCCTTTCTAATATCTTCTTCTGTTCGTACGATTTCAAAAGGAGCAACCGGTAAACCCATATCGCGTAGCAAGGTTTTTTCCGCTTCACGGTTTTGTGTAATTTCTAAAGCGTAGGCTCCTTGAGGCAACTTCCCCTCGGCTTCTATGTAACGAGCAGCTTCTAAATCGACGTTTTCAAACTCATAGGTAACGACATCCGCTTTTTCTGTTAATGTACGAATAGCTTCCATATCGTCATAAGCTGCAACAATTTGTTCATCAGCAACTTGGGCTGTAGGACAGTCAGGGGTCGGATCTAAGACGATAATACGGTAGCCATTATAGCGAGCCGCGATTGCCATCATCCGTCCGAGCTGTCCTCCTCCGATAATTCCGATTGTCTGTGGTGGTAATGTTACTTGATTTTGGTTATTTGTTTGCAAGTTCTTCCCTCATCTCATCAACATTTTTTTTCATATTCTGTCTATATTCTTTCAACTTTTCTTGAATCCTTTCATCTTGTAGAGCTAAAATTTGCCCCGCATACAACGCAGCATTAATCGCTCCTGCTCGGCCGATAGCCATCGTTGCAGTCGGCACACCGCCTGGCATTTGTACAATTGATAAAAGTGAATCCATACCGCCTAAAGCGCTCGTCTTAACAGGAACCCCGATTACTGGTAAGGTCGTCTGCGATGCGACCATTCCTGGTAAATGCGCCGCACCACCTGCGCAAGCAATAATTACCTTTAAACCGCGAGCTTCGGCGGTTTTCGCATATTCAAACATATCATCAGGGGTTCGGTGGGCGGAGACGACTTCCTTTTCATATTCAATTCCTAAAACCTCCAGGGTCTCGCAGGCATGTCGAATCGTCTCCCAATCCGAAATGCTCCCCATGATTACTCCTACTTGAACCATGTCATCACCTCAAATTACATTAAAAGCAAAAAAAGCCTATTCTTCCCCCTATGGCAAGCTAGGGTACGTGAATAGACTACATTTTTTCCTTTTATTGCTAATATTAGTATACAAAATATGTCAACCTCTTCCATAGTCGAAGCATTTACGGTGCTTACGTAGAAACTTTTGAGCCGTATTCTCAAAATTATATGGAGCTTCTATAATTGTTATTTTATTTATGCTTTCAGTATAGCAAAAGACAAAATTAATCGTCAACACAAATGTGTACAAGTCCTTACAGTTTTGGCTTCACCTTTGGATTTTGTGGTAAGGGCTTGGCATGGGGTGGCTTCACCTCTACCGAATCGGTATCGTTTTCTTCAAGCTCCTCACCTTCCTTTTCCTCCCGCTCGAGCCTCTGCTCTTCTTCAATAATCTGCTCTTTACGAACCTGCTTCACCCAAAAGCCTCCTTGAATATGCTTAGGCTCATAACTAATAATGAAAGCTTTCGGATCGATATCAGTAATTAATTTGTATAAAAACATCTCCTGCTTCCGCGGAGCTAAGACTTGGATCGATAAACGTTCCCCTTCCTTACCATAGGATTTCCAAGTCGTTACGCCGAAACCTTTTTCCCTTAAAGTTTTTGAAAAAGGAAGATCAGGATTAGTAGAAATAACATTCACGGTGATATAGCCGAGGGCTAAACGTTCTTCTATCTTCGAACCGATAATAATTCCTAAAGCAAAGCCGACAGCATAGGCAATGATGTTTTGAATTTCTTCTAGATTTTCTAAAACAATACTTAAACCAACGATATAGACGACCACTTCAAAGGTACTAACAAAAGCTGCTAAATACCGACGACCCTTTAAGGTTAAAATCATCCGTACCGTAGAAAAGGATACGTAGACAATATTAATAATTAAAATCGTCACAATAATACCAAGGCTTGTGGATAACATATCCATTCCTCCTTTGGGGACCTTCTAGATAAGAAGCGAAGAAAAATAGTCGGCTTGTAGATACGTTTACTCTCTACTATGCTTAAGTATATGGTATAGTGAGGATGTCTTTGAATGTTAGAGAGGTGTCAACGAGTGAAAAGCCATTCTTTATCTTCTTTGAAGTCATTATTATTTTTATTTCATTCTACAAATACAATCATTATAAGCTTCTTACCCTTATATTTACAATATAAAGGATTAAATGGAACAGAAATTGGTTGGGTGCTCGCTATCGGTCCCTTCGCTTCGATCATTTCTCAACCCTTTTGGGGCTACATGAGCGATAAGTATAATACGGTAAAACGGATGCTTCTAATCTCTGTAATCGGCATGCTACTTTCTAGTATTATCTTTTTCCAAATGAACCAGTTTTTAGCCATCCTTTGTATCGGAGCTATATTCTATTTCTTTTCTTCACCGGTCGGGGCTTTGAGCGATAGTTTAGCCCAGCGTCGGGCAGATGAACTAGGCCTTTCCTTCGGCTCCTTGCGAAGTTGGGGATCGATTGGTTTTGCCTTTTCGGCTCTAGTTGTCGGACAACTTTTAGGAAAATTCGGCGTTGAATATATGGTTTGGCCCTATATTATCTTCGGGTCGATTTTATTAGCCGTCGTCTTTTCTATCGATGATGTCTCCGGTAAAGGACAAGCTGTCTCAAAAGAAGACGTCCTCACCCTGTTAAAGCAAAAGCCATATATGTTATTTTTGCTCTGTATGACTTTCATTACAATTACCCATCGAGCAAACGATAGCTTTATCGGTATTTATATAGCAGATTTAGGGGGAAAAGAATCCTTAGTCGGTATTGCTTGGTTCGTCGGTTTAATAAGTGAAGCAACGGTATTTGCTCTAGCCTTCTTATGGTTCCGTAAGTTTCATCCACTTGTTTTCGTTATTATTGCCAGCATACTTTATAGTTTCCGTTGGTTATTTTTTGGCCTTAGTACTTCCCCCTATACAATCATTGGGCTACAGTTACTTCACGGCCTTACTTTTGGAATCTTTTATGTCGCTTCCTTTGAATTCGTATCGAAACTCGTTCCCGAAAACCTTATAGCTACGGGACATTTAATCTTTTATTCTGTCTTTTTCGGTGTATCGGGAATCATCGGCTCCTTAGGCGGTGGAAAAATAATCGATCTGTCCTCCACGACGAGCCTTTACCAACTAATGACCTTATTATCTACCTTGGGTATTCTTGGGTTTATTTTCTATTATTTTTGGTTTAAAAAAGCAAAACCAGAGGCTTAAAGAAAAATAAAAAACGGTGTTCTTTGTCGTAG
>CALJVC010000142.1 GCA_937974845.1 uncultured Pseudogracilibacillus sp.
TATATTTTACTATATTTTAAAGAAAGAAGACAGCCTCCTTCTTTAAAGAAAAAGACAGGGTATTACCCTGTCTTTATGATGCTTCATCTTGTTGAGGAATGGTAAAGCTAAAAGTCGTTCCAACATCTAGCTCACTTTTTACTGATATCGAACCTTTATGAGCGGTGATAATATGTTTCGCAATCGCTAAACCTAGACCCGTCCCCTCTTTTGAACTACTTCGTTTTCGCGATTTGTCCGCCTTATAAAAACGTTCAAAAATAAAGGGGAGATCCTCTTCTGGAATGCCTCTACCATTGTCTTCAATTTCTACATAGAACACTTCGTCATCGCTTAAAATATCGATCAAGACGTAGCCACCTTCCTTTGTATGGGCTAGAGCATTACTAATTAGGTTAGTAAAAACTTGATCGATACGATCCGGATCAAAGGTGGCCATTTCCGCCGTAATGTCTTTTCGGAGACGTAGCTCTATACCTTGCTCCTCCGCTGCCGTAGAAAACTTTCTATAAATCCGATTAATAAAGGACTCTACCGAAACCCTTTCCAGGTTTAACTCTATATGGCCAGCCTCAATTCTACCGATATCGAGCAATTCATTGACGAGCTTTTCCATACGGACCGATTCATCGTGTATAATTTGGGCTAATTCGTTTTTATCTTCGACAGATTCAGCAATATCATCGACTATCGCCTCGCTATAGCCCCGTAATAAGGCGATTGGCGTACGGAGCTCATGGGAAACGTTAGAAATAAAATCCTTCCGCAGCTTATCGAGCTGTCGTTCCTCTGTCATATCCCGAATGACAGCCACGGCTCCCCTGATATGTTGATGGTCATACAATGGCGTAATAAAGAGCACCCAGTGACGTCCATTTAAGGTAATCTCTTCTACGATTTCGTTTTTTTCATCGAGAACTTTAAGAAGAATTTGCTTGAGGTCCTCAGGTAACTCTTTAACCTTTTTTTCCGCCGTTAAATTATAAGTAAAATACCAGTCCTGAATAAATTGTTCAGCAGGAGGATTAAGAACAGTAATATCACCAGAACGGGTTAAGGTAATGACACCATCAGCCATGGAATTGACGAGGCTACTTAATTGTTCCTTTTCCTGCCGTAATGCGTCCATGTGAAAATGAAGTTGCCTTGCCATCCGGTTAAAGGTTGTTGCTAACTCCCCGATTTCGTCATGGGTTAGTACTGGAACCTTCGTATCAAACTCCCCTTTGGCCAAACCACTGGCAGCTTCCCGCATCCGAATGAGCGGCGCAGTAATTCGCGTCGAGAGGAAGAAAGCAAAAATTGTAGTTAAAACAATAGCGATCCCTGCAGCAACGAAAATAATTTTTGTCGTTTGAGCTCTAGTTTGGTTGATAACGTCGAGGGATTGAAATAGGAAAATACCACCCTTTTGACTTTCTAAAGGCATTCCTACGACGATTACTTCCGCCGAATCCCGTTCAAATTTTACTTCATCGTTTTCAATATGTTTATTCAATACATTTTCTACTAGCTCATGATGCTCCTTTTCGAGCGCTTCTTCAATATCTAATAAAACGACGTTGGTCGTATCGGATACCCAACGGGTACCATCTTCTAAGTAAAGGATTGCTTTACTCGATGGCTCCTTCACATTACTAATTAATTCGATAGCGAGCTCTGGTTCCTTTTCATACTTTTTCACAATTTTTGACATTTTATTCGCTGTTTGAATTAATTGAATCTCCTCTTGTTTAACGTGGAAGTTTTCAAAAAACTCTAGCAATAAAATGGTCAGTATAAATAGAACAAAGGAAACTAGCAATAAAATAGTTACTGCTAGTTTCCCTACAACACTACGCCAGAACATCATACTTGATCAGCCTCGAGCTTATAACCAATACCCCAGACGGTGACTATCATTTTCGCTGCTTCTTCCGATACGCTTGTCAACTTTTCCCGTAATCGTTTGACATGGGTATCTACCGTTCGCAAGTCGCCAAAAAATTCATATTGCCATACTTCTTTTAATAAATCTTCCCGCCGGAACACTTTATCCGGTGATTGGGCTAAGAAGACGAGCAATTCATATTCTTTTGGCGTTAACGATATTTCCTGCCCATTAGAAGTCACCCGGTAAGCATCAAGATCAATAGTAAGATGTGGGAAGACGATTAAATTGTTCGCAACGGCATTCGTTCCTGCCTGGGAATTATCTGTCCGCCGTAGGACAGCCTTAATTCGTAAGACAACTTCCCGAGGGCTAAAGGGTTTTACAATATAATCGTCCGCACCCGCTTCAAAGCCTTGGACACGATTCGATTCTTCTCCTTTAGCCGTTAACATAATAATCGGTGTCATCTTCTCTTTTCGAATCTCTTCACAAACCTCTATACCATCCATTTCTGGCATCATGATATCAAGTAAGATCATATCGTAATCTTTTTCTAAGGCAAGCTTTAGAGCGGTTTTACCGTCCTCTGCCTCTTCTACAATAAAATTATCACGTTCTAAATACATGCGAAGTAGTCGGCGAATCCTTTCTTCGTCATCGACAACTAATACTTTCTTCCCTTCGCTCATTCTGCTTCCTCCTCGCCAATGATAAATACACTTCTACTTTCTATATTAAGCATAAGAATGCAATCCGGCAAGCACTAAGTTTACGACGATGATGTTAAACATGATAATTGCAAAGCCGATGACTGCAAGCCAAGCCGACTTTTCTCCATGCCAACCTCGGGATAAGCGTAAGTGTAAAAAGGCCGCGTAGAAGAACCAAGTAATAAGCGCCCAGACCTCTTTCGGGTCCCAGCCCCAGAACCGGTCCCAAGCAATTTGCGCCCAAATAGCTGCAAAGATCAGTCCACCTAAAGTAAATAATGGAAACCCGATAGCGACCGAACGATAAGTAATTTCATCAAGTAAATCGAGGTTTGCATGTTTTAAATAAGGCTGAATCCAAGCTGCCACACGTTTTCTCATCAATAAACGGGCAATGAGATAGAAAATCGTACCGAAAATAAAGGACCAAATAACTGTATTAAACTTTCTTGGTGCATCTTTACCTTGCATCCAGTTTGGTGTCGATAAAATTGGTTCCATCTTATCGGCATCGAGAGCCTCACCATTTTCAGGACCTGCAATAGGTGGCATATGGTACTCAACTGTAACTTCTCGACCATTTTCTACATATGTAAAGGAAGCGGAATAACCCATTACCTTGCTAAAGAGCACCGTCGCAAAGACGAAACCTAGGACGAGAAATAAAGAAAACATAATCACTTCTAACCAAAATGTACGTTTACTCCGTACCGATTGGTCAACAAACTTTACTAAATAAATAATCCCTGTGACAAAGCTAATTGCTAAAATTCCCTGGGATAAAGAAACCGTAATAACGTGAATATAGAGCCAGTGACTTTGCAACGACGGTACTAAGGGTGAAATTTCGGTCGGGAACATGCTAGCAAAGGCTAAAATAATTAGGGCAATCGGTAAAGCAAAGAGCCCTAACACATTCTGCCGGTAAATAAAAAACAAGATGATAAAAGCTAAGACGATACTAATACCTAAGAAGGTTACGAATTCAAACATGTTACTTACCGGCGCATGGCCCCCAGCGATCCAACGTAAAATAAAGTAAATCAAATGGGAAATAAACCCTATAATCGTGATGATAATCCCGTACGTTCCTGATTTTCCGATAGCGGATTTACTCCGCTTATCCCGTACGGTATTAGCAAAAAACAAGGTGGCAATTAAATACATTACAATACCAATAACATAAAAGACTGTAATACTTGTGCTCATAATTTTTCACACCTCTCCTATTTCTCGTCTTCCTGTTGATCGACAACCATCTGGAGCTTGGTACCTTCGATTGCTTTTTCGATATCCTTTTTAATACCGAACCAGTTTTTATTCGTATGAGCCGCTAATAGCACCGCACCGTCTGCTCGGTTAATCCAAATGCGACGATGTTGCCAATACATACCTTGAATGACACCAATCATAAAGATCGATGCTCCTACTATAAACAATGGTAAAGTTTTATCTTTACGAACTGTTAATCCACTTACATAGTGAGTAGAAAAGTCTTTAATTCCTAGTTTGTATTCATTTTCTCCAGTAGCATCAATATTTCGCCCAATCCCTACAAAACTCATTTCCCCAGCATCTTTATTTGGTGGGATGACATGAAAGACGAAGGCTGGATTTTTCGGGAACTTAGACTGAGTCGCCGGTTCCCCATCCTTTAAAATATAGTCCGGAAAATATTGCGTAATCTCAACTTTAAAGCCATTGTCTAGCTCGTAAGTTTCCTCCGGAGAAATTAAATCGATGGTGAATTCACCGAAAGACTCTTTTTCATCCTTCGATTGTAAGGCAAACGTCATTGTTGAAAATTCATTATCTTGATAGTCGGATTGATACAGATGGTAACCGTGAAACTTTAAAGGTTTATTCATCTGAATGGAAGCTTCTTTCACCTTTTCTAATTCGGGTTCTTGTCCCGGTAAGGTTTCAGACGTCGCTTCATAGATCACCGCATCGGTCTGGTAGTTTTTTACCGGTGCTTCTCCCATTCGTTCAATTGCTTCTTTATATCGTTCATCCGATTCATCGTAAAAGTCTACGTGGAATTTTTTATTTTCGATATAGTACTGACCATTTGTGCTTGGGATTACTTTCCTTTCCCCTTCTCTAACCCATACATAGTCATCTAAGAAGAACAGTGGTGTCATACGTAAAATAGCTGCGATTAAAATGATAATTAAACCGATATGGTTGACGTAAGGTCCCCAACGGGAAAAACGGTTTTTCTCAGCTAGGTACTGGCCATCTTCTTCAAAAATATTGTATCGTTGCTTCTTTAATCTTTCGACTACTTCTTGGACATCTTCTTCTGTCGCTTCCTTTGTTTCGCTAAATAAACGTTGACGAGATAAGAAGCGGTGATGACGCTTAGGCCGTTGGATTTTTAATGCACGGCGTAAAGGAATGAAGCGGTCCAAGCTACAAATGACAAGGGAGACACCAATTAAGGCAATTAAAATCATATACCACCATGAACTATATAGTTCATGGAAACCTAATTGATAATAAATCTTCCCTGGTAAACCGTACCACTCTTCATAGAAAACAGCTGGATCACGGTTTTCCGCTTCAGCAGGGATATACATTGCTTGAGGATAAATAGTTCCGATTCCTGAAGCAATTAAGGCAATGACAATGAGAATGACCCCGTTACGAACGGAAGAGAAGAAATTCCAAATCTTATCGACAATCGTTTGGTTATAGGTCAATGAACGTCTAGCGGATCCTTCATACCGCATATTTAACAGTTTCGACTTATCATTTCCGTCCAAGTGTTGGTTTTCCTCAATCGGCTTCCCACAAGCCTCACATAAAACAGTACCTTCTGGGTTAAAATGACCACATTCACATTTTAGCTTACTCATATTAATCCCTCATTTTAGTCGGTTATGGTTGAATCTTCTTAAAATATTCTTCTAACTTTTCAAGGGTTAATGCTCCTTCAACTTTTTCAACGATTTCTCCATCCGCATTAATGAAAAATGTACTCGGCAACGGTTTGACTTTGTACAAGTCTAACACGTCGTTATTTTTATCATGGACGACAGGAAAAGTTAGGCCATGTTTTTCAATGAAACGATCGATAACCACTTCACTATTATCAAGGTTTACAGCGACGATTTCGATATCGTCTTTATATTCTGGGTATAAAGATTCCATAAAAGGCATTTCAGCTTCACAAGGAGGACAAAACGTTCCCCAGAAATTCAACATTACCCCTTTACCTTGCAATTCACTTAAACGGATCGATTCTAATTCATTATGCGGGTTAATTTGGGCTAATTCAAAATCCGGTGCCGGATCGCCAGCCCGATAAATTTCCTTCTCCTGGTTCAAGTTAGCCACTAGGGCAAAAATAACTGCCCCTACCAACAGGAGAAGTACAGCTGTTCGATAATAAAAGCGTCGTTTAATTTTATTTCTTTTTTTATGACGTGCTTCCTCAAGGCTCATTCCCATCACCCTTTTTGTAATATAATCTTTATTTACGTCCTTTTCGGTTAGCTAATTGCCGTAAATCATGAACTTCTTTCCGTGTTAAAGGACGATATTCTCCCGGTTGTAAACCTTCTAAGGTCAAAAAGGCATATTTCTCTCGCTTTAATTTCAATACAGGAAATCCTAGGCGTTGGAACATCCTCCGAATATGGCGATTCTTACCTTCATGGAGTACGATTTCTAAAAGCATCGTCTGTTTATTCCGATTAACCTCAAGGACTTTATAGCGGGAAACTTTTAATAACTCACCTTCATCCCTTACCCCCTCTGTTAATTGACCTTGCATATCTACAGGCATCACACCCTTTATCTTGACGATATAGGTTTTCGGAATCCCATACCGTGGGTGCATTAAACGGTGGGCAAAATCACCATCATTCGTCAATAATAAAATTCCTGACGAATGGTAGTCTAAACGACCGATAGGATAAATCCGTTCTTCTACCGTCGGCATTAGATCTATTACCGTCTTGCGCCCCCGGTCATCCGAAACAGCAGTAATATATCGGCGTGGTTTATATAATAAATAGTATACCTTTGGCTCCCTTTCAAGGACGATTCCTTCTACACTGATCTCATCAGTAGGTGACGCCTTGGCACCTAATTCCTTCACTACTTTTCCATTTACTTTCACTTTACCTTCGACAATGAGTCGCTCGGCCTTCCTCCGTGAAGTATAGCCACTCTGGGCAATGATTTTCTGTAAACGTTCTTCCTTTGCCTTCATGAAATCACCTTTTTGTTCCTTTTCATATCTACAGTTCCTTTGCCCATAATACCATATTTAAAAGCCCTAACGAAAACAATTATACTATTTGTTAAATCTTTTTTAAACTTTTCCTTTAAAATTGTCACTATATGTAAAATCAAGGGATGGATTCCTGAAATTGTGAAACTTTTCACATCATTTTCGTAAAGAAAACCATCCTAGCTTCCAAAAACGAGCCTCGTAACTAGGATGGCGCTTATAATGCCTACCGCATCAGCTAGTAGACCAACTTTTAAGGCGTACCGCATTCTCGTTACACCGACCGCCCCGAAATAAACCGTCAAAATATACAAGGTTGTGTCTGTACTTCCTTGCATTGTTCCAGCTAAACGGCCGATAAATGAATCTGGACCATAGGTTTTCGTTAATTCTGCTGTTAAGCTTAAAGCTGCCGTACCAGAAATCGGTCGCAAAAAAGCAAGGGGAACGATCTCAGGTGGAATATGTAAATAGGTAAGGAGCGGAGTAAGCAAGGAAATAAAGGCGTCTAAAGCTCCTGAACTACGTAAAATCGTAATAGCAACGAGCATACCGACTAGAAAGGGAAGCAAGGAGAAAGCTATTTCAATCCCTTCCTTCCCCCCTTCAACAAAAAGTTCATAGGCGGGTAAACGTTGGTATAGGGCAGTAAGCAAAATAATTAAAAGGATCACCGGGATGAACCATAGACTTAATGTTGTAATAATTTCCATTCTATTCACTCCGAAAATACTTATTTTTCTTTTCTTTTATACCAATAGTAAAAAAACCGATCGAAAAAAACCGCTGTTAATGTTGAGGCGACGGTCGCTACAATCGTCGTTCCTACAATAGCCGTCGGACTTGCCGAACCATATTGCATCCTTATAGCAATGACAGTCGTTGGAACCAAGGTTAAACTCGAAGTATTAAGGGCTAAAAAAGTAATCATTGAACGGGACGCAACCTTAGAACGACTCAGTTTTTTCATTTCTTCCATCGCCTTTAAGCCCATAGGCGTCGCCGCACTTCCTAAACCGAACAAATTCGCTGTAAGATTAGATAAAATATAACCGATTGCTGGATGATCCTTCGGCAACTCTGGAAACAAACGTTCCACTAAAGGACGAAAGAGCTTGGCTAAAGCCTCTAAAAGCTTCGCCCGTTCAGCTATTTTCATCATGCCGAGCCAAAAGACGAGAATACTAATTAAGCCAATCGATAATTGTACCGCTTCATCCGCACTTTTAAATAGAGCTTCATTTACCTCATCCATCGTTCCATGAAACATTGCGTACACAATCCCGATTACTGCCATAGAAATCCAAATATAATTAACCATCACGCTCATACCCTATCATGTAATTAAATGCTTGGGACAATTCATCAAACAAGATGAAATAGAATGGTTTCTTTTCATATAAAGGAACCGTCATTACCGGCTCATCATCCAATTCAATTTGTAAATAACCGACTTTCTTCGTACTCGGAGCTCGCTTCACGAGAATCTGCTTTTGTAACCTTGTTTCTTCCTCTTTAGACAAAGGTAAGATAATCGTTTCGTCAACCCATACTTCACGATCTTCCCACCCTTGAAACGAAACGGAACGATTCCCTTTCTTTTCTAATACCTTTGGTTCTAAATGCGAAAAAAAATATTCGTATAAGGAGATATGATCATTCCAATCATCCCCGGCATTTAAGGTGACAACAATTAAAGAAATACCATCTCTTTCTGCTGTCGTTACGAGGGTTCTCCCCGCCTTCCTCGTAAAGCCGGTCTTACCGCCTGTACAATGGGGATATAGCTTCGTTAACAACTTATTTTTATTAAACCATTTATATTCTCGGTTTTTGGACAAGTAGGAGGTCGTCCCTGAAATTTTTTGAAATAATTCATTTTCCATTGCATGCTTCATAAGTAAAGCAATATCGTAGGCCGAGGAATAATGCCCCTCTTCATCAAGACCGTGAGGATTAGCAAAATTAGTATTTGTCATACCGATATATTGGGCCTTTTCATTCATTAAATGAACAAAACCTTCTTCACTACCGCCGATATGTTCCGCAATGGCTATAGCGGCATCATTACCTGACCGGAGCATTAAACCATACAATAAATCTTGCAATGTCATCTTTTCGTTTTCTTCTAAATAAATCGATGAACCTTCTACTTCTGTCGCCGCCTTAGATACGTTCACCTTCTCTTCTAAGTTTCCGTATTCTATCGCCAATAAAGCGGTCATAACTTTTGTAATGCTAGCAATTGGTCGGGGGCGGTCCATATCTTTATCAAAGAGTACACGACCCGTCGTAGCATCGATAGCCACCGCTTGCTGGGCCGACACTTGACCTTCGTATCCTTTTACTAAGGACGGATAACTAAGCATAAGAGTAACACAACAGATAAGGATGACGACTGCTTTTTTTTGCATGCTTACGACTCTCCTCTAATTCTCTAATCTACTATTCTGTTTCCATCCTATGCTTGTTTCATCGATAAAATGAGTTATCACAAGGAATTGTTCCCATAAAAAAAACCGAATCTATCGGATGATAGATTCGGTTCCCCTGAATGAAAAATTAACCATAGCCCTATTTTTCCTCTGGGGCCGGTGGTCGCTCAAAGAAAAGATCCGTTTCTTCCAGAACTTCTTCCTTAGTAATATCCTTCGGTAAGGGAGGAAGGTCTTCTAAAGACGTTAAGCCAAAATAAGTTAAAAATTCCTTCGTTGTTCCATACAAATGAGGGCGACCTACCGTGTCTTTACGTCCTACCTTTTCTATTAGGGAACGGGCAATCAAGGTTTGAATTGGGTAATCACTGTTCACCCCGCGAATTTCTTCAATTTCTGCCTTAGTGATGGGCTGTTGATAGGCGATGATTGCTAACGTTTCTAAACTCGCCTGGGACATGCGCGAAGTACGAGGATTTTGTAAATAACGTTTGTAATATTCATTATGCTCAGGCTTGGTCGTTAGATGGTAAACTTCATTCGAACGAAGAAGCATAATTCCCCGTTGCTCATGTTCATAATCAAAAGAGAGCTCCGCTAAGATGTGCTCGATTCGTTCCGCATCTACTTGGACAATTTTACTCATCTGTTTTATCGTTAAGCCTTCATCTCCTGAAGCGAAAAGGAGCCCTTCGATAATACCTTTTAATTTAACTGTATCTAATTGTGCCGTTTCCATATGCTCTAACTACCCTTTCTACATACATAGATTGGTCCAAAATGAACCGATTGTATACAGTGGATCGAATTTGCTTTAATTAATTGTAAAATTGCTAATAAAGTCGTCACGATATAACTACGACTCGGATATGGAAATAGTTGTTCAAAGGCAACCGGTTCTTCGCTGTCCTCTACTAAGTGAAGGATCTCCTCCATCCTTTCTTCAATTGATATATCTTCCCGCTGAACCGTCGTTTCTAACGGACGGTTCCAAGCTTTTCTTTTTAACATCCGACCAACAGCGTGAATCATATCATAAATTGAAACTTCTTGGGACCTTTGAGGTGCTTCGGCTAACAAGTCTTCGAAGGAACTAGCCGGACGAGTATAAATTTCATTCTCTTCTAATTCTTTTTGTTGTAATTGTTCGGCTGCTTCCTTATATTTCTTATATTCAATTAATCGAGCGATGAGCTCCTCCCTTGGGTCCTCTTCATATTCTGCCTCATCGAGTACAACTTCCTTTTTCGGTAAGAGCATAGCGCTTTTAATTTCTAATAAAGTAGCTGCCATTACTAGATATTCACTAGCAATATTTAATTCAATTTGCTCCATCGCCTGAATATACTCAATATATTGTTGGGTAATTTCAGCCACAGGAATATCGTACAGATCGATTTCCATCTGGTTAACTAAATGTAAGAGCAGATCTAACGGGCCTTCAAACGAATCTAATTTAACTTTATATTGAGCTTCCATGCCTTTACCTCTTTCTTACTTAGTCCCTTTCTTCCCATTATACGGATGGATCCTCTTTTTCCCAAATAAGTGCCATTAAAAACTTACATAAAAAAACCAGCATGTTTGCTGGTTCTTTTCTACGATGCATCTGTTTCGTCTTCGCAACACTTTCGCAAAAAGGGTTCTGTCGCTTCATCCCCGCAAACTTCATATTCTTCTGCATAAAGTTTACGGACTTCGTTTACCATCGTGCGACCGATACCACTGTTACGAAAGGATGGGTTAACCGAAAGATGTTGGACAATCGCCCGACGTCCTTCTTCGACCCGTAGCCCGATTAATCCGATAATATCTTCCTCTTCACGCCAAAAATACAAATGCCACGTATCATCATTTTCATATTGTTTAATCAGTTGTTGCAATGATTTCACATCGTTATTATCGGGCATAAAGGATAGTAAACCCATCGCAATTTTTTCTTGGCTTTTTTTATAACGTATTAACATCATAAACTCCTCATTTATCGTTATTTTATGAACAAGATGAGTTCGAATTGCTTATATTATATGGACTTCTTTTACGATATGTCAAAGTCATTTTCATTGCTACGCCGAACTACTAGGTGAAATAACGATCGATTAGGTAAAAGACAAAAGCAGAGCCTTGAATATACCACCACACATACTATTCGATAACAATTTCTTTTATGACATCACCATTTGACATGCTCTTTGCATGTTCAATACCAGAAGTTACTTGGCCAAACACTGTATGCACCCCGTCTAAATGAGGCTGGGGTTCATGGACGATGAAAAATTGTGAACCACCTGTATCCTTCCCAGCATGAGCCATTGATAGCGCACCTTCTACATGCTTATGCGGGTTTCCCTCTGTCTCGCATTTTATCGTATAACCAGGACCACCCGTACCGGTTCCATGAGGGCAACCCCCTTGGCTGACAAAACCAGGAATCACCCGATGGAAGGTAAGACCGTCGTAAAAGCCATCCTTGGCTAATTTTACAAAATTAGCTACGGTTCCTGGCGCTTCCTCCTCGTATAGTTCAAATTCAATTTTATCGCCATTTTCCATTAAAATATATCCTTTTTTCATGAAACTTCATCCCCTTTTTTACTTATATCTTAACGTTACTTGATTTTCTATGGAGAATCAATATAGTTTAGATCATTTTTTATAAGATCGTCTAAACTTTCCCGTTTTACTACAAGCTTTTCTTGGCCATTTTCTACAAAAACGACCCCTGGGCGTCGCAGACGATTGTAATTACTCGCCATCGCGTAGCCGTAAGCTCCTGTTGAAAAAACCGCAAGAATATCTCCGTGTTCGACTTCAGGGACTTCTAAATCCCAAATAATCATATCCCCCGACTCACAAGCCTTTCCAGCAATCGACACAGTTTCTTTCACTTCTTCCTGCGCCTTATTAGCTAGCACCCCTTCATACTTGGCACCGTAAAGGGCAGGGCGAATATTATCTGCCATACTTCCATCTACAGCAACATACTTTCGAACGCCTTCTATTTCCTTCATCGAACCAATGGAATATAGAGTAATACCACTATCGCCTACAATCGAGCGTCCAGGTTCTAACCAAATTTCTGGGAGAGGAAATTGATAGCTTGCAGCCTTCTGCTTCACTTCTTTGACGATTGCTTCTACATATTGATGGAGTGGTAAAGGGTCGTCCTCCTTCGTATACCGAATACCGAAGCCTCCACCTAAGTTTAAGACTTCCGCAATATAGCCGTCTTTTTCGTGCCACTTTTTTAAAAGATCAAAAAGAATACCTATGGATAAGGTGAAGCTCTCCGTCGTAAAAATTTGTGAACCGATATGGTTATGAATTCCCCGTAGGTGTAATACCTTACTCTTTCTCACACGCTGAAAGGCTTCATCCGCCTGACCATTTTGTACGTTAAAGCCAAACTTTGAATCTTCATTACCAGTCATAATATATCTATGGGTTTCCGATTCAATACCAGGAGTTAGCCTTAAGAGTACATCTTGCTTCTGACCCTTAGCTTCAACTAACCGCTCTAAGAGTTCCATCTCATAAAAGTTATCAACAATGATCGTACCGACCCCATATTCAAGAGCCATCTTTAACTCTTCTACACTTTTATTGTTTCCATGGAATTGAATTTTTTCAGCTGGAAAGTCTGCCTTCATTGCTGTATACAGCTCCCCGGCCGATACGACATCTAGCCCAAGTCCCTCTTCCTCCATCACCTGTAACATCGCGATAGAGGAAAAAGCCTTGCTTGCATAGGATACTTTATAGGATACTCCTAACGATTCGAAAGTATCGACAAAGGAACGGCAATTTTTTCTTATATGGCTAACATCGTATACATATAAAGGTGTACCATATTTTTCGGCTAAGTACACCGTATCTACGCCATCGATTTCTAAATGTCCTTGACTATTTACTCTAAATAGATGATGTTTTAACATCAAGTTTCTCTCCTACTATTACCTACAACTTAGGCTATATTCAATAGAAATAATGTAACACATTATGCGAAAAAACGGAAGTAAACTTCATTGAGAAGCTTACTTCCGGAGTTTGAACTACATAGGAAACATCTATTACAAAGATTGTCGATAGAGTTGTTTTGGTCGTACGATTCGTGGACGTTTTTTATCGATGGATATTGGAAGACGAATAACAAAACGGAAAAATGCCGGTAAATTAAAGGGTATCAAAGGCCACATGTAAGGGATTTGTAAAGCATTTAATTGTACTAGATAAATTAAACTAATTGTACTACTTAGCAAAAACCCATATACCCCAAAGAAGATCGATGCAATCAATATAAAGACCTTCATAATTTTATTTGCCACACTCATCTCATAACTAGGGGTAACATAGAAACCGACGGTGCTAATTGCCACATATAAAATTACTTCAGGGCTAAATAAGCCGACGTTGATGGCGATATCACCGATTAAAACTGCTGCAATCAAACCTAGCGCTGTAGCAAGGGGGGTCGGTGTATGTACTGCCGCCATACGTAAAAATTCGACCCCGATATCCGCTAAAATAATTTGAATCGATATCGGTACATTTCCCTTTTCCTTTGGGCCGATAAATGATAAAGACTCCGGCAACAATTGAGGTTCTTTAATAAATAGATACCAAATAGGTAATAAGAAAATAGAGGCTAAAACTGCTGTAATACGAATCCATCGAATAAAGGTCCCTACAGAAGGTGTCTGACGAAATTCTTCCGCATGTTCTAAATGATCAAAGTAAGTTGTCGGTATAATAATTACATTGGGAGAAGTATCGACAATCAAAATAATATAGCCTGATAAAATATGGTGGGCCGCTACATCCGGCCGCTCGGTAAAACGAACGATAGGAAAAGGACTCCATTTTTTATTGAAGAAAAGTTCAATCAAAGCCTTATCCGCCATAACGATTTGGTCGATTTCTAGCTTTTTTAATTTTTCTTTAATAATGCTTACTAATTCATCATTCGCTAACGAATTAATATAACTAATACAAACATCCGATTTAGAACGTGTTCCAATTTGAACGATTTCATTCCTTAAACCTTTGTCCTTTACTCGACGCCGAATCAAGGCCGTATTATTAATGATATTTTCTGTAAAACCATCCCGGGAACCACGAATTACTCGTTCCGTATCCGGTTCTTGTGGTTCTCGACCAGGATAATGGCGGACATCAACGACAAAGGCTTCGCGTTCTCCATCGACAAAGACGACAATCAAGCCGTTGAGTAATTCATCACTTAAGGTCTCCATACTCGTATGGATGTCTACTTGTAAATTTACGAGCCGATTCCTAAGGATGCTTGCCAACTTATCTTCTTCGACTTCATCGTCATTAATTTCAATGACCTTCTTCAAAAGCTGTACGACGGTCATATCGTCGACTAAACCATTTATATAATATAATTGTACTCTCCGGTGCAGGACAATCACCTCACGATAATCGACATCGTAAGAGCTACCCGCACCAAGCTCTTCTTTCATATATGCTTCATTTCTACGAATATCTTTTTGTACCATACGATAAGCCATTTACTTCACCTAATCTTACCCTTTTATTTTAAAGAAAAAACACTTGAAACAATGAACCCAAAACCTTCCCACCAATTATCGCTGTCAATAAAATTAATAAGCGATCGTCGAGGCCTAACCGTTTAGATAGTAAAGGAAATACATTTAGTACTTCGACAAGGGCCGCTGCCATCATACCATTGAAGATTCCATGAAAACTTCCCCATAGTAAGGATACGATCGGAGATACATTCATCGGCCGTTCGGTAAAAGTTAAGTACGTCCCGGTAAACACCCCAAACAGTAAGCCAAGAATAATATATAAGACTAGTCTTCGGTAACGGACTAATTGAAGAATCCTTGGAATAACACCTAAAAAAATTAAAATCGCTACGTAGGCTCCCCCTATCAAGACCCCGCTTGAAAAGCCAATGAAGATCTCTATTCCTTTAGAAATAACGTTGCTCATCGTTTAACTCATTTTCAAAATGTCGTATATATTGATTGATATCTTCTTCATATTTATACATTTCAATCTCAAGGGGGCTTGGTTCCTCATTGATTCGCTTTTTAAACCAGTGGTTTAAAAATAAAATCATCCCGATTCCTAGTCCTAAAGAATAGGGGATTTGAATCCAGTAGGGACGTGAGTTTTTTTCACCCGTTAATAAATAGTGTAATTTTTCATGGACTTCCGGCATACTGACGTCATAATGGAAGTTCATGATTGTCATCGCTGTACCAATCAACAAAACAAGCCATACAAGAAACAAAAACAGAATGGAAGGTTGCCGTTTTGCTTGTTTTACTTCTACAATTGTTTCTTCCGGACCGACCCATTCTACGTGATATTCTGGTACTAATTTACGTAATATAACGAGTAAGATAAAAAGTTCAATTACGATATATTCTCCATCTTTTTTCCTTACATGATGGATTGGTAAGGCATTTAATCTAGCCTTCGTCTCCTCCTCCGCTTCGATAAAAGCAAGATCGCCAAGCTTAATCGTGTCATTTTCTCGACATGTAATTTTTTTTCGCAATCGTAAAATAACCTCATTACTCATCGATCGGTCCCTTTCTTTGTCTTGCTAGTCAATAGACATACGCCTTGCTTGTCTTCTTTTAGTTTGATTAAAAGGAGAAAATTTATACAAAATAGACTGTTAAAAATACGAGAGATAACGAACCTAGGTAGGATAGCTTTCCTTCTCCTTCTAAACTCAAAAAAAGGGACGAAAGCTAAAACTTTCGTCCCTTTACTGCCGTTGAATTTCTTCTTTCATCTGTTGTAATATTTTTTTCTCTAGTCGAGATACTTGAACCTGAGAAATATTTAATCTTTTCGCTACTTCGGTCTGGGTTTGGTCTTTAAAATAACGTAAATAAACGATTAACTGTTCCCTTTCTGTTAAACGGTTAATGGCCTCCTCCAACCATAGACGATCAAACCAACCGATATCATCCTCAGCAATCTGATCAAGAAGGGTAATTGGCTCACCTCCGTTTTCATAAACAGTCTCATAAATAGAATGAGGATACCGGATTGCCTCTTGTGCCTGTACGACTTCTTCCGGGGAAACATCTAGACGTTCTGCCACTTCCGAAATCGTAGGATTTCTTTTTAAACTTTTCGTTAATTCCTCCTTCGTCCGTCTAACCTTGTGTCCTAACTCTTTTAAGCTACGACTTACTTTAATCGTCCCATCATCTCGAATAAAGCGTTGAATTTCTCCAATGATCATAGGTACCGCATAGGTTGAAAAGCGAACTTCATACGTTAAATCAAATTTATCAATCGCCTTTAATAGTCCTATACTACCAATTTGAAACAAATCTTCCGGATCGTATCCGCGATTCATAAACCGTTGAACAACGGACCAAACGAGTCGTACATTACTTTCTACTAAATAGTCCCTTGCCTCTTTATTACCTGCCTGACTCTCTGCGATAAGCTCCCTTACCTCTTCATAGGACAAGTGCTCTTCTTTTTTACGATCTAGCTCTATATTGCCCATAACTTTCACCTAATGGCATGTAGAGGTTACTTTTTGGATTTGTTTACGCATAGTAACCGTCGTTCCAACACCGACTGTAGAAGTAACCTTTACGTGGTCCATAAAGCTTTCCATAATGGAAAACCCCATGCCTGAACGTTCTAATTCCGGTTTCGATGTATAGAGGGGCTCCTTTGCTAAGGCAATATTTTCAATTCCAACACCGTAATCGATAATAGAAATTTCTACTTCATTGTTCTCAAAGATACGGCAAACAATCGTTATCCGTCCATCCTTCCTTTCCTCATAGCCATGAATGATGGAATTGGTCACTGCTTCGGAAACGACGGTTTTAATTTCGGTTAACTCATCTAAGGTTGGATCTAGCTGGGTAATAAAGGAAGCTACCGTAGTTCGGGCAAAGGATTCATTTTCACTAACACTTAAAAAGGTCAACTCCATTTCATTTTTCATGACGCCACCCCCAAGGATAATAACGCTACTTCTTCGCTTTCCTCGACACGAATTACTTTATGCAAACCTGCCATGCGAAAGATTCGTTCGACCACTTCTGGCATCTGACAGACGACCATCTCCCCTCCTTGAGCTGTCACTTCTTTATAACGACCTAAAATAACTCCAATTCCAGAACTATCCATAAAGTCTACCTCGCTTAAGTTTAAAATGACGTGACGAATATTATGTTCCTTAATTTGTCTTTGCCACGCTTGACGCAAAGGATGAGACTCATGGTGATCAATTTCTCCTTTCGGACGAACGACTAACACCTGATCATGTACAGAAAAGCTTGTTTCTAAAGCCATATAGTACCTCCTCTTATTAACGTCGTATGTCCATTTTCTTCGTTCGCTTTTTATATTCCTTTCTTCAGACAAAATTAGTGTCTAAGATTCAAATTTCGCAATCGTTTTTAAACTTCGTTTCATCAAAGTAAAAATAGAAGCAACATCAATTTGCTCATCGGCATAGATTGCAGTTTCAACTTGTTGGTTTTCCGGTGTACGAACGACGATACTTCCAATTGGTTCGCCTTTTTCAATCGGAAGGGACTTTCGATCATCGATTTTAATTTCGACGTCATAATCGAGACTTTTCTCGCCCTTCTTCCGCAAAAGACTAATTCCTTGTTTTGTTTTTACTTCATAGTTTACGTTTTCCGATTGCAAATTTGTATACTGGCCAACCGTTTCCCCTTGAGCAAATATTCGATCAATCGTATATTGGCTAAAAGCATAATCTAGTAAATCCATTGTCATCCGGTTCCGATCCTTAGAACTATCAGCTCCCATAATGACAGAAACTAGACGCATATCATCTTTTTTCGCCGTAGCGACTAAACAGTATTTTGCCTCCTTCGTATAACCAGTCTTTAACCCATCGACATAGGGATAAAAACGAACGAGTCGATTAGTGTTAACAAGCCAAAATTCATTCTTTTCCCCTTTTCGTAAATAATCCTCATAAAGGTTCGTATACTCGGTGATTTTGTCATAACGTAACAGCTCTCTGGCAACAAGGGCAATATCGTAAGCTGTAGTATAGTGTTCCTTTGCTGGTAAGCCAGAAGCATTTTGAAACTTCGTATTTTTCAACCCTAATTCTTCAGCTTTTTCATTCATCCGGGCTACAAAAGCAGGCTCACTGCCTGAAATTCTTTCTGCCAAAGCAACACTTGCATCATTAGCTGAAGCAATCGCCACAGCCTTAAGTAGATCCTTCACAGTCATCTGTTCCCCTTCGGAGAGAAAGACTTGAGATCCGCCCATAGATGCTGCTCGTTCGCTTACCGTAACTAGTTCCTCTTCCTTAATAACTCCCTCCTCTAGGGCTTCCATCGTCAAAAGCATGGTCATCACCTTCGTTAAACTAGCTGGCGGTAAACGATCATGGGCATTTTTTTGAAATAAAATCTCCCCCGTATCTTGCTCTAGTAAAAGGGCTGCCTTAGCATCCTTAGCAAAAGGTGCATGGTTTTCTGCTACACTTTCCGCCCGGACAGTCAGACTAAAGGCAAACATTGCGTAAAGAAAAATAGTTAGTAAAATCCAGTGATGAGCTAATCTTTTCATCCATTTCCCTCCAAACATAAAGATGTGTTCATTAGTTTTACCAATTTCCAATAAAACATACCTGGTAAAATGTGTGATAAAGAAACATAGAGGCTCATAAAGGATAAAAAAATCAGTGAAGGGTAAGCTCTGCTTACCCTTCACTGATTAATCTAACAACTTTATATTTACTTGATAGTTTCTAAAAGTAAAGGAGGCGATACCTTTTTATCCGAAATTACAATGCTTTTTTCTACTAGTTCTAACACCGGCTCAATATCCGAACGATTAGTATGGACAGTACAAAGAGCCTCTCCCGGCGATACCTGATCTCCTACCTTTTTATGTAATTCTAAACCAACACCTAAATCTATCCTATCATCCTTCGTCTGTCTTCCAGCTCCTAATAACATCGCTGCCTTCCCAAGCTCCTCAGCAAAAAGTGCTTCGACATAGCCAGCATTTTTCGCCTTAAGAACAATCTTTTCCTTAGCCTGAGGCAAGAGACTAAAATCGTCTATAACGCGTGGGTCTCCACCTTGAGCAGTAATAAAGGTTTTTAAATAATTTAAGGCCACTCCTGTTTCGATATGCTCCTTCAGTATACTTCGTGCTTCCTCTAAGGATTCGACCTTTTCTGCTAGTAAGGCCATATGGGCAGCTAATTCAATTACAAGCGTCGTTAAGTCTTCGGGACCTTGACCTTTCAAAGTCTGAATAGCTTCCATAACTTCTAAGGCATTGCCGATCTGATTGCCTAAAGGTTGCTCCATATTCGTTAAAATAGCAACGGTTTCTTTACCAACCTTTTCACCTATTCCTACCATGGTAGTCGCTAATTTTTTAGCCTCTTCTTCCGTCTTCATAAAGGCTCCTTGGCCAACCTTCACATCTAATAAAATCTTATCCGCACCGGAAGCAATTTTTTTACTCATGATGGAGCTAGCGATTAAAGGAATCGAATTCACAGTCGCTGTCACATCCCGTAGACTATAGAGTCGTTTATCCGCCGGAGCTAGATTATCTAACTGTCCGATGACCGCCATATTGTTTCGACGTACTAAATCGATGAAGGCCTCCTTTGTAATTTCAACATTAAATCCGGGAATCGATTCTAATTTATCTACTGTTCCACCGGTATGACCTAAACCTCGCCCACTCATCTTCGGTACCGGAACACCTAGCGAGGCCACTAGCGGAATTAGAAGAATCGTCGTCGTATCCCCTACACCACCAGTAGAATGTTTGTCTACTTTTATACCTGGAATTTCGTCTAGTTGTAATACGGTTCCCGAATAAGCCATCGACATCGTCAAATAAGCACTTTCCCGTTCCGTCATACCTTGAAAATAAATAGCCATTAATAAAGCGCTCACTTGATAGTCGGGGATCTTGCCTTTAGTATAACGAGAAATAACAAACTCAATTTCCTCTTTACTAAGTTCAAAGCCATCTCTTTTCCGCTCGATAATATCATACATGCGCATTCTATCACCGACCTTCTCTTATAAGATCTAATAAAAAACTTGTTCCTGTAGGCGAAGATACCCCAAAATTCTCAGCAATCGTTGCTCCTACATCTGCAAAAGTTGCTCGCTCCTCTAAAGCTCTTCCTTCTGCAAAACGTGGACTATAGACAAGTAGGGGAACATATTCCCTCGTATGATCTGTACCAGTATGGGTCGGGTCATTCCCATGATCTGCCGTGATAATTAGGAGATCATCTTCTCTTAGCTTCGGCAATATCATCGTTAACTGAGCATCAAAACGCTCTAGGGCATGACCGTAACCGATTGGGTTTCGACGATGTCCAAATTTCGCATCGAAATCTACAAGATTTAAAAAAGCAAGTCCATGGAAGGACTCCTCTATTACCCGATCTAATTGCACCATACCGTCATCGTTATCCTCTGTACGAATCGACTTTGTGATTCCTTCTCCGTCGAAAATATCGCTGATTTTACCAAGGCCGATTACATCTAAACTAGATTCTTCTAATTCTTTTAAGACCGTTTTTCCGAAAGGTTTCACAGCATAATCCTTCCGATTAGCGGTACGAACAAAGGAACCAGGGCTACCGACAAAAGGGCGAGCAATCACTCGGCCAACTGTATAGGGCTCCTTTAATGTCAACTGTCTAGCAATTTCACAAATCTGATAAAGCTCTTCTAAAGGAACAACTTCTTCATGGGCTGCGATTTGTAACACAGAGTCAGCTGACGTATAGACGATAATATCACCACGTTGTAGATGGGCTTCACCTAATTCTTCGATAATTTTTGTTCCGGAAGCGACTTTATTTCCTAATACTTTCCGACCTGTTTTTTTCTCTAAGCTCTCGATTAACTCCTTTGGAAAACCGTCGGGAAAGGTCCGAAACGGTCGATCTATTTTCAATCCCATCAGTTCCCAATGTCCGGTCATCGTATCCTTCCCTACCGAGGCCTCTGCCATCTTTGTATAAAATGCTAGGCTATGTTCTTCCCTATCTACCCCTTTTATAGGATAAATATTGCCTAAACCTAATTTTCCTAACTGAGGTAAGTGAAGTCCACCGATCGTCATTGCAATATTAGCTAAGGTATTTGTCCCTTCATCTCCATATTCGTCGGCATCCGGCAGAGCACCGATGCCAACGGAATCGAGTACTATTAACATTACACGTGTAAATCTATCCATAAACATTCCCCTTTATGCTTTTTCTGCCCGTGGGTGATATTGACGGTAGGTATCGGTTAAACGAGACTTGGACACATGGGTATAAATTTGTGTCGTGGAAATATCTGCATGTCCTAACATTTCTTGCACGGAACGTAAGTCGGCTCCATTTTCTAGCAAATGGGTTGCAAAAGAATGACGCAAGGTATGAGGGGTGATTGACCGGTTTAATCCTTGTTCATTGGCTAGCTTTTTTAATAGCTTCCAAAAACCTTGCCTCGACAACGGACGACCATGGTGATTAACAAAAAACTTCCTTTCTCCCTTATTCCGTTTGACAAGGATTGGACGAGCATACTCTAAATAGTCCTGCATCGCTTCAATTGCTAAGGCCCCTATTGGTACAATTCTTTCTTTACCACCCTTACCAATACAACGCACGAACCCCATCGTAATGTGGACATCGTTCATTTCTAAATCGATTAATTCAGAAACCCTTAGTCCCGTTGCATACAATAGTTCTAACATTGCTTTATTGCGTATATCTAGAGGGCTTTCTCCTTGTATATCTAGCAATTGATTAACCTCTTCTAAGGAAAGAACATCTGGAAGACTACGCCCTTTTTTCGGCATCTCAATATGTAAGCTGACGTCAGTTTTCACGTGCTCATCGTTCACTAAAAACTGATGGAAGGAGCGTATAGCTGAAATCATTCGGGATATGGTGGCTGGAGACTTATTCTCACCCTTTAACTTAGCGAGAAACTGAACGATATGGTGGCGTTCGACTTCATCCCAATTCGTCAAGGATAATTGCTGAATAAATTCTATATATTGGGTTAAATCCCTCCTATAAGCTGTTAACGTATTTTCGGATAATCCCCGTTCTATTTGTAAGTAAGTTAAATATTCATCAAAGGCTCGTCTCAACATGGCTATTCTCCTAATCGAAACAGTAAATCCATATATTCAAAGATGTCGTGTTGTTCTAAAAAGACCTTTACTGTTTGCCCCTCGGGTTCATCGTAGCGATGAAAACGTTCATATTCTTCATGCAATGCCCTTAAACCAAAATAAAACAGGAGGGTACAACAAATAAAGAGCACACATAATTTTATACCATCAAAGATATACCGTCGCATAAGGCTTTCCTCTTCCTTCTCTTCTATCGTTATTAAAAGGTATGCCATTTGCTCGGTAAAATATACGTCGATGGTTTGATGTACTTCTACTATATAACTAGGGAGTCTTCTCCGTCAATCACGGAAGGATTTTTTTTCGTAAGAATAGAAGGCCTTTTCAAAATTTCGTCACCATTTATTTCTTCCATAAAAAAAACACTTTTCTCACCAGTAAGAAAAGTGTTTACTTATCTAATTTAATTTTTTCTTTTTCTTGGGCGAGCTCATGTTGACAATTTTTACAAATTCCATGAAACGTTAAGCGATGATCTTTAACGCGAAATTGCCAACGCTCTTCTACAACTTTTTCCACGTCTACGAGTAAGTCTTCGATAATCTCCTCAACGGAACCACACTCCATACAAACTAAGTGGTGATGGAAATGTTCTACCCCTTCTTTTCGAAGGTCGTAGCGGGCAACTCCGTCTCCGAAATTAACCTTATCGACGACTTCAAGGTCGGTTAATAAATCTAAGGTTCGATAAACTGTAGCAAGACCAATCTCAGGCGCTTGCTCCTTTACTAACAAAAAAACTTCTTCCGCACTCAAATGATCTTCTTCATGTTCTAGTAAGACTTTCAAGGTCGCTTCCCGTTGAGGGGTTAATTTATATCCCTTCGCATGGAGCTCCTTTTTAATTCGTTCGATTCGTTGTTTCATGGAAATACCCCCATCTTTATCTCCTATTATATGTTCCTATGAAACAACTGTCAAAACTTTATTACTTTTGTTAAGTAAAAATCATTTTAAGTTAGTGTTTTAATGGCGATTTTAAC